>CANLGD010000082.1 GCA_947490145.1 Flavobacteriia bacterium | reverse complement strand
CTACTTAATAAATCTTCTTTTTTCATATTGTGTGTGTTAAAATTACTAAAAAAGTTATTTCCGAAAAAATATTTTGACCTTTTTGGAGGAGGTCAATATTTTTTCAGAATAACTTTTTAGCTTTACACACTTTATGAGATACTACCTTTTATTGATAACTCATCGTTCATTATTCATAATTCTTTTCACCTCAACAAATTCACATGACCAATTTTGTCAAATTCTTCTGCTGCTGAAACTGTTTTGTATCTTATTTTATAAGTATACACGCCATCCGGACAAGGTTTTTTCTTGTATGAACCATCCCATTCCCAGTCTGTTTCATTTTTTGTTTCAAAGACTATTTCTCCCCAACGATTATAAATTTCAACCTTAAGAATGATGATGTTTATGCTTTTTGCAAGAAAATCGTTATTAAATCTATTTCCATCCGGGGTAAAAGTATTGGGAATATAAAGTGCATATCCAATATTGATTGTTTTTGTAACAGTATCAGTACAGCCTTGATTGTCAATTTCAATCAAACTAACATCATAACTGCCAATGCCAGAATAGGAAGTTATGGGATTTTCATCAGTCGATGTTTGACCATTTCCTAAATCCCAGAAGTAAGAAACAGAGTTTGTAGATTGATTGTTAAATTGAATTGGTTCATTCATTTGTAAATTTGAAGTGCTAAAAGAAAAATTAGCAAAAGGAATGTTCACTGGCGCAACAGTCGAAATTGGAATCCTATATGTTTGACATTCATCAGAAATTTCAACAGTGTAGGTAGTTGTAACAAATGGATTTACTGTCACCACTGGAGTGGTTTCAGAACTATGTAACCAAAAATAAGAATATGCACCTAAACCTAAAGTTGCTGATGCAGTCAAAATAACTGGATCACCTGGACAAACAATTAAAGGAGTATTAATTTCTGGAATTAACAAAGGCGTAATGACAGTATAAATAAATTTTACTGAATCTATTGCTCCACAGTTATCACTCACAATTAAGGTGTAATTTCCGGTAGCACTTGGAGTAATTGTAATTGTTGATTGATTTCCAATTGGAGTTTGTTCTCTTTTCCAAAGGTAATTATAGACGCTTCCTGTTCCACCACTTGCGACTGGAATTATGCTATGTGAAATATATGCACAAATTTCTGAAATATTTGTAATTGGCTGAATCACAATAGGAACTAAGGGTGGTAGATAGATTTCTGCATCATCTGTATCGTTTGAATTTAAACAAAAATCTGTTGCTGTTACAGAATAAATTGTTGTAATATTTGGTGAAACAGTAATTGTCGAACTTGTTTCTAAAGTACTCCAAGCATAAGTAATTGGAGCTAACCCTCCTGTAATAATTGGGGTAAGCACAACACTTTGGGCGCCATCACAAAAAATGGTGTCGTTTTCAATTGTAACCTGAATGGGTTCTACCTGTTGTATTTGTAATGTAAATTCTTTTTCTATTATAGTTCCACTACATGGATCTGGAACAAGAAAAGTCAAAATGATTGATTCTAAACCTTCATCAACTGCATCTAAAATTGCATCAAATGTAAATGTTTGAGAAGCAACGCCAGCAGCCAAATTTAAACTTACAGGAATTGTATTTGTGTAGTCCAATCCATTTGTTGCAGTTCCTGTTACAGTAATTGGTACAACAATCGCCACATCAGTTTCTGTTCTTGTAAATGTAAAATCAGCAGAAGTACAGCCTTCAGCAATAATTGTAGGATCACCAAAATAATTTGCAGAAGTCTGCATTACAATATCGATTGGCGCAATAGAATTTAGACTCTCAGCTTCGAGAAAAATTCCAGAATCAAGAATTCCGTCACCAACATCCGCTATCGCAATTGTTAAATGATATGTTCCACCGCATTGGACATTAGAACTTGCCGTTAAAATCCGTGTATATCCATCATATTGAATAAAATTACTAGAAGAATTAAACGGAGCTTCTGTTCCATCGCCATTATCTATGTAAAATCCACTATTTGCGTTATTGTTGACATTGTCAATAGTTACTGGCGTGCCATTTGGAAGTTTTGCAATATTTTGTGTTCCAGCAATTCCTGGACCCGAAATGAAAAGACCAAAAACATCATTAAAACCTGCATCAACATATTCTAAGTATTCTTCAGACCCAAAAACGTATTTAAAACTAACCACATCGCCAGTTGCGACAAAATTAAATTCTAAGGTTGCAGCGTTAAAAGTGTTTGAACCACCTCCAATTAAACCATTTAATAATCCAGAACTTCCGCCATTATTATCAGTTCCAGAACCTCCTTCGTCATTAGGACCTTGAGGGCCGTTGCCACTATTTAAAACTGTTCCAGTGGTCATCACAATTCCATGAGTCATTCCTCCTAGAGAAGTTGGTCCCGAAGTAAATTCGCCAATCGCCACGTTATCTCCTGTGAATTGGACACTTGAAATGACTACGCCCTGACCCAATAAAACATTTTGAACTAATTGGGTAGGAGACATACTAATATTGGTTGACAACTGACCAAACATCAAGCCTGGAATCAAAATCAATATATAAAGTATGAACTTCATTCTACTAAATTAACGATTTAATTTCAATTTAGTTGCTGAAATTTATAAAAACATCAATTAAATTTTAGTTAAATATTGAAATTATGATTTTAAATGAAAAATATGGGAAAAAGAGTTTTATATTTAGTGAGGCAAGATCGAATTCATGTTAAAATAATATCCTTTTTGTGACATCAATTGATTGTGTGAGCCCATTTCAATAATTTTCCCTTTTTGGAGAACTAAAATTAAGTCCGCCTTACGAATAGTGGAAAGTCTATGCGCAATAACAAGTGATGTACGATTTTTCATCAATTCTTCTAAGGCTTCTTGCACAATTTTTTCACTTTCAGAATCTAAAGCCGAAGTGGCTTCATCCAAAATTAAAATACTTGGATTTCTCAAAACAGCTCGCGCAATACTGATGCGTTGTTTTTGTCCACCAGAAAGCTTATTTCCTCTTTCACCAATAATTGTGTCATAATCTTGGTCTAAACCTAATATAAAATCATGTGCGTGTGCAATTTTTGCCGCTTCAATAATTCTTTCTTCTGAACAATTTTCAATTCCAAATGAAATATTGTTTTTTATGGTATCATTGAAAAGAATCGATTCTTGATTTACAACGGCAATTTGATTTCTCAAATCATCATTTTTAATGTCTTTAAGTGCAATTCCATCAAATAAAATATCACCTGAATTAGGCTGATAGAAATTTAATAATAAATCTGAAATGGTTGATTTTCCGCTGCCGGATTCTCCCACCAAGGCAACCATTTTTCCTTTAGGAATTTTGAATGATAAATTTTGAATCACAAATTCTTCTTTGTATTTGAAACTAACGTTTTTGAATTCAATTTCAGTTTCTAAAGATGAAAAAGATTGCGGATTTTTTGCTTCGTAGATTTGTTCATCAGCATGCATGATTTCTTCAAATCTTCGGTAAGAAACTTCCGCTTTATTGATGTTTGCAATTCCTGTAGCAATTCCTTGAATTGGCCTCAATAATTGAGAAAAAACAATGATAAATGTAATAAATTCTTCCCCTGATAAGCCTGTATTTGATTTCGCATCTAGAATCATTGAGCCACCAAACCAAACAATGCAAATCATAACTACAGTTCCTAAAAATTCATTTAAAGGAGAAGATAAATCTTTTTTACGATAGGTTTTAGTAATCAATTGTTGGTGGTCTAAATTTATTTTTTTGAATGAATTACGGATGTATTCTCCGGCATTAAAAGCTTTAATTATTCTAATTCCTCCAAAATTTTCTTCAATGGTAGAAAGCAAAACTCCCATTTGTTCCTGACCTTTTTTGGCAGTTCTTTTCAAACTTTTTCCAATCCTTGAAATTGTGAATGCTGAAAGTGGGAGTAAAACCAGGGAAATCAGTGTCAATTGTGGACTAAAAGAAATCAGCGTAATTAGACTTAAAATGATTGCAACTGGTTCTCTAAAAACTAGTTCGAGCATGGAAGTCACAGCAAATTCAATCTCTCCAATATCATTGTTCAAACGCGCCATTAAATCACCCTTTTTTTCTTCGGTGTAAAATGACATTGGTAAACGCAACGCTTTTGCAAAAAGTTTATCACGTAAATCTCTTACAACCGCCATTTTTACAAAAGAATTTTGGTAAATTGCTAAATATCTGAATACGCTTTTCAAGAAAAAGGCAGAAATGACCAAAATACAAACTAAAAAAAGAGCTTGTTTTGGATCCTTTAAAACCATTTGCTGCATTTCATAATTGTATAGATCTGAGCAATAATCAAAAAAACCTTTACCAGAATCATTAAAATCGGGTTTCAAAAAAATCTCAGCCTTTTTGTCTTCACTTGGGAAAATTAATTGTAAAAATGGCACAAACAAAACTAAGGAGAGTAAGTTGAAAATTACAAAAAGTAGGTTGTAAAAAACAACTAAAAAAGTTTTCCATCGATATTGAACTGAGAGTTTGAATATATTTAAAAAATCCTTCATTAAATTTTTATACCTTTAAAAATTAGCTACAAATATAAGTTTAATCACTTGAATTTTGCTATAATTAAATCAAGCTTTATCGATAAATCATATTTTTCATGAAAAAAGAACTAACTTTGCACCATGGCGACAGTTAGACAAAATAAAATTGAAGGAGTAATTCAAGAAGAATTATCTATGTTTTTTCAAAGAAATGCGCGTGAAATTTGTTTGGGATCAATGGTAAGTGTTACAATTGTTAGGGTAACATCTGATTTATCTTTAGCTAGAGTTTTCATCAGTGTTTTTGCCGGACCAAGTAAAGAAGAAGTTTTAGAATCTATTGTTTTAAATTCGAGTAAAATCAGAGGCGAAATAGGGAAAAGATTAAAAAGTATGCGCAAAATTCCAGAATTGATTTTCAAAATTGATGATTCCTTAGATTATGCAGAAAAAATTGACGAACTTTTAAAGAAAGGTTGAAAGAATTAAGAATTAAGAATTAAGAATTAAGAATTAAGAATTAAGAATTAAGAATTAAGAATTAAGAATTAAGAATTAAGAATTAAGAATTAAGAATTAAGGTTTTGATTTAACTAACCATTTTTAACTCTTCACCTTTCATTTTTCTCTTTTAGTTTTTCATTTTTTTCGGAACAGGATCATCGCCAAATCCTCCCCACGGATGACATTTTAAAATTCTTCTTAATCCTAAAAATAAACCCTTAAAAATCCCCCATTCGTTTAAGGATTCAATCATGTAATGTGAACAAGTTGGATTATATCTGCAATTCGCAGGAAAAATCGGACTAATAATCCATTGATAAATTTTCACTAAAAAAACGAAAGGAAAAATGATTATTTTTTTGAGAATCTTCACTATTTCAGGATTAAAATCACAAATTTATCTAAAAAACTTGTACCAATGGGAAATTATTTCGTTATTTGTCTAAAAACTATAACAACACAATGAAGTCTTTAATCTTTTGCCTCTTTTTTGCACCAATTTATTCTCAATTACCTGCACCTTTTTCTTTGGATAATTGGGATCATGAAATGATACAAGTTTCTTCGCCAACAAAATCCGGTGTATTGATGAGTTTACAGCCTATTTTTGACGACAAATGGAATCAACTTAATCAACCAATTTTTTGGAAGCAAATCATGCGATTGTCTCCAGATTCTTGTGTTTTTAATGTTGCAGCGAATAGACAGATTTTGGTAAAGTATAGTGCAAAAAAGTGGGCTAGAAAAACGCCAGCTTTGCAAAAAGTATTTAAAGATAGTTTAAGAAAAGCTTATAATTTGGTAGCTGATGAAAAATTAATGTGTACAACTGGGAAAAATCATTTCTATAAATTTGATGATGTTTATTCAAGTTTAACAAAAGGAATTTTAGCATTTGAAAGTTTTCAAGTTGATCCCTGGTATGCACAAGCAATTTTATTGATTGAAAGTCCTGGACAATTGGTAAAATCAAATGTTGGTGCTTATGGCGCATTCCAATTAATGCCTGGAGTAGCTCGTGCTCAAGGATTAAAAGTAAACAAAACAATTGATGAACGAAAAGATTTTAATCGTTCAGCTTATGCAGCGGCTTCATTGATTCGTAAATCTTGTATTCCCTTGGCAAAATCAATTTTGGATTCAAAAAATATTACTTATCATGAGAGTGATTTGTGGTTTCGACTTTTTGTGATGCATGTTTATCATGCGGGAGCAGGAAACGTAAGAGCAGTGTTCGATAAAATAAATCCAATTACGGGAGGACAAGAATTAATTACACAAATGTGGCAAACGGAAGCTGGCTCATTTGGAAACTCTTCCCAAAATTACTCTCAGTTAGTGATTGCTTCCCAAATGATTTTGCATGAAATGGTTGGCCAAGATTGTAGTAAATTGTTTCAATGTACGGGAGACTGAAATGAATTTTATGTAAAGCTAGTGCATTATGGAATATTGATACAGTGCCTTTAGGGAGGATAATACTCCCAATTTTTGAGACAACTGATTAAAGTTTAATTTTAATCAGTTGCATATGAGAAAAAGGAGAAGATAATTTAATGCATCGTTCACAGCAAAAGTTGCTATCCAAGGGGCACAAGACTTAACAGTAGCTTACTTTAAAACAGGGCTATATTTCAATCAAATTAATGCTTAAAAAAGAATTTTTAGAAAAATCTGAACTGGTTTTCTGAATAGAAAGCACCATAAAAGTTGATGAAACCAAAGAACAAGAACTTTATTATAAGATTGGAGAACTCTAAATACAAGTCGATTTCATGAAAAGTCTTGTAGAAATGACCACGGGTCAAAAGCAACAAATCATTATCCCTAAGTGTGAAAAAATCAATGCCGTTAAGCTATCTAAATTGATTGGTTTATTAATCTAAATAAAATGAATATTTTTATCAAAACAAAAAAGTACCCAAAAATAACTCAACTTTGGTAAAAAGTTATTCAAATTGCAGAGAGTAATATGCACTAATTAAACTTCTAAGCTAAAGAATATTTAAATATATTTTTAGATTATGGACTTACAAAAAAGAAACTGATTTAGTTTGATATTAGATTGAACAAAAAATAAAATTGTTTGATTTTAACAAAACTGCTCATCAAAATTCACCAAATATAATTTTTCTCTTGCTCTCGTAAAACCTGTGTAAAGCCATCTAAAAAAAGATTCATCAAGCATATCTTCAGTTAGATAGCCATGATCGAGATAAACATTATTCCATTGTCCACCTTGGGCCTTATGACAAGTAACTGCGTATGCAAATTTTATTTGTAAAGCATTGAAATAGGGATCAGCTAAAATTTTTTCGAAACGTTTTTTTTTGTTTTTTTCATCCATGTAATCTTGTTCCACTGAAAAAAATAATTTCTTCATATCCTCTCTTGTTAAAGCAGGAGTTTCAGAAGTTAAGGTATCCAAAATTGCCAGTATCGGAAAAGTTCCCATATCTGGATAATCAATCAGCTCTACTTGTAATTTTATGAATGAAAATCCATGCATTTCTTCTCTATTAGACACTTTTTTTATTCTTAAAATTTCACCGTTGGCAATAAATCCGGCATCCGAAGTTTCTGGAATCCAGAAATAATTATTTTTCACAACCATTATGATATCGTTTGAAGAAATTTCCTCTTCTTGATACAAAATACGCCTTCTTATTTCATGATTATAAGCATTTGCTAGTTTATTGGATTTAGTGATGACAATTGTATCGTCAATTCCATTATTGCTATAAGAATTTTCTAAAAATTCTTGAAATTCAATTCCATTTATAAATTGAACATCACTTTTTTTAGCTAATTTAAACTTTAAATTTTTTCCTACTGAATGAGAGCGAATTTTGGTCGCATTTTTTAAAATGTCAGACTCTTGTGCTTGTCTTAAAACTTGCGTTAATTTATATTCTCCAATTTTCAAATTTGGAAAATGATTCTGAAGATATTCTTTATTCAAAGCAGGAGAAAAATCCGACCCCACTGGCGGAAGCTGACCTTCATCACCAACAAAAACTAAGCTACAACCAACACCTGAAAAAACAAATTCGATTAAATCTTCCAACAAATTTCTGTCTGAAACTACTCCATTTTTTGCTGCAGAAAAATCAGCAATCATCGAGGCTTCATCAACAATAAAAACAGTATTTTTTGTTAAATTAGGTGCCAAAGCCATTTGAATATTTCCATTTTCAAGTTTTACTTTCCGATAAATTTTCTTGTGAATTGTAAACGCTTTTTGTTTAGCAAAACCAGAAAAAACCTTTGCTGCACGACCTGTTGGCGCTAAAAGTGAACAATAGCGATTAAAATGTTTTAGGGTTTGAACAAAATTTCCAACCAAAGTAGTTTTTCCCGTTCCAGCATAACCCGCCAGAATAAACAACTTTTTGTCTAAAATACTTTTATCCGGATTTAACAAAACAAAACGTGAAAATATTTTCGCCACATAATCCTGACTTTCAGTTAATTGAAATGCAAATTGATCCTTAAAAACACGATAAAATTGATTTTGTAAATTTTCCATTTTTGTATTTTCAAAGTTAGTGAATTAAAATATAATTAGGTATATTTCTTTTTTCAAAATTATACGTAACTTTGAAAATTAGAAACATCTTTTTATAAATGTCCAAAAATCAATTAATAATTCAACTTTCAGAAAATTTTTGTTCTCTCGCAGAATTATCGTCTGGAAAGTTAAAAATTCTTGATTCAATTTTGTTTCGAGAAAAAAAAGATTTTCAATACAAGGAAACTTTAAAACTTTTTTTTGATAAAAACATCACTTCTTCTGTTGAATATGACGAAATTTCTGTTTCTTGGATAACTCCAAATGCACTTTTAACTCCTGCAAATATTTTTTCTCCTAGTGAAATTGAGAGTTTATTTTCGGCTTGTTTTAATAAAACTGTATCTAAAGCAGAATTGGATTACAACCGAATGATGGAATCTTCTTTGGTAACAATTTATGAAATTCCACTGTGGGTAAAATCGTTTTTTATTATGCGCTTTCCAAGGATTGTGATACAACATGAATATTCACATACTTTGAGAGGAATCTTAAAACAGAATTCTGCCAATTCAAATATTCAGGTTTCAATTTTTCCAGAAGAAATGATTTTGACAATGATCAATAAAAATGAAATTATTTTGTGTAATTCTTATGAAATAAATCACTTAAATGACATCATTTATTACCTAACTTTTGCGATGCAACAAGAAAAATTGACAGATTCAAAAGGATTGATAAATTTTAGTATAAATTCACTTTCTAACATAAATGAACTAGAATTGAATGAAAATTTACTTAAGCTGAATTTATTTTCTTCAACAACAAACCGCATTACTTTTGATGCAGACACTTCACTAAAACATCAACAATTTTGCGTATAATAAGAGGAATATTAAAGTCAAGAAGATTTTCAACGCCTAAAAATTTCCCGTCTCGTCCAACAACTGATTATGCAAAAGAGGGAATTTTTAACATTCTCGAAAATAGATTCAGTTTACAAGATTTAGAAATTTTGGATTTATGTTCTGGCACAGGCAATATTTCTTTGGAATTTGCATCTCGGGAAGCAGGAAAAATAACTGCTGTTGACACAAATTATAATTGTGTGAGATTTATTCAAAATTTGGTTAATGAACACGAATTAAAAGAAGTAATTCAAGTTTACAAAGCTGATGTGCGCGATTTTTTGAGAAAATCAGAAAAAAAATGGGATTTAATATTTGCAGATCCACCATACGCGATGACTTTTCATCAAGATGTGTTGGATATTATTAATGAAAAAAAGATGGTAAATTCAGGTGGAATTTGCATCATTGAACATGGAAGACAAACTGATTTAAGTAAAAATGCTAACTTTATTGAAATGCGTTCCTTCGGAAATGTGCATTTCAGTTTTTTTAGTCCAATTGAATAACTTAAAAAACAAAAACATGACAAACAACGATATTTTACGAAGGCTTCGCTATACTTTTGATTTTGGTGATGATAAAATGATTGCAATTTTTGCCTCAGCAAATTTTACAACCACGCGGGCTCAAATAAGCGATTGGATGAAAAAAGATGACGAAGAAAGTTACCACAGTTTGAGTGATACTCATTTCGCTTATTTTTTGAATGGCCTAATTAATGAAAAACGTGGCAAAAGAGAAGGCGAACAACCTGAAGCAGAAAAAGTACTAAATAATAACATTATTTTCAGGAAATTAAAAATCGCTTTAAACTATAAAGATGATGATATTATTGATGTTTTACAATTACAAGATTTTAGAATTAGTAAACATGAACTTTCTGCATTTTTTAGAAATCCAGCGCACAATCATTATAGAATTTGCAAAGATCAAATTTTAAGAAATTTCATTTATGGTTTGCAAAAGAAATATCGAGATTTAGAGATGGAGTAAAAAATTATCTTGACAAATTCACAAAACCTGTTTCAACCTTCACTTCTTTATTTTCCTCATCTTTCAAGGTTAATTTCCAAGAATAAATTCCATTTTGGCAGGTGTGATTTTTGTAGATTCCATCCCATTTTTCATTCATATCGGTGGAGAAAAAGATTTCTTCGCCCCAGCGATTGTAAATTGTAAAAGAATAATTTTCATTGGAAATATCTTTAATTACCGGAAAGAAAAAATCATTAATTCCATTTTTATCGGGAGAAAATGAGTTCGGAACGAAAACACTTGGAATTCCAGTTATTTTTATTGTTTTACAGATTTCTTCGGTACACAAAATATCATTTCCAACTTTTAAACACACAAAATAAGATGCTGCTTTATCATTCGGAAAAGTAAAAATAGGATTTGTTAAATGACTAGAATCTAGCTTATCGAAAGTCCATGTAAAATTATCGCCACCAGAACTTTCATTTAAAAAAAATAGTTCAGTATTGTAAACGTCACTTGCACTCGGCGAAAAAGAAAAGTCAGCACTTGGTGCAAAAATATCGCTTACTGTTACCATTACATCAAACGTATCTTTGCACCCATCGAGGGAAGTTCCGATTACAGTATATTTCGTAGACGAAACTGGACTTGCAACAGTGCTTGAATTTGTAGTTGAGCTTAAAAATATATTCGGACTCCAAACATAAGAATTTGCGCCACTTGCGGTTAAAATCGTTTTTGAACCAATACAAATATTTGCTGAATCACACAAAACAATTGGTTTTTGATTGATATGAACAGTTGTAGTACCAGATTTCACACAAGTTTTAGCATCTGTAACAGTTCCTGTGTATGAATTTGGACAAATAACTCCATTAAAACTTTGCCCGTTTCCAAAATTTGACCATGTATATGTGTAAGGTGCTGTTCCTCCCGTTGCTAGCATTGAAATTGAGCCATCACAAGTATTTGAACAAGAAGCTAAATTTGTCAGCGTTAAATTTAATTGGGGAGGTTCGGTAATTGTAACTATTGCAGAATTTGGGCAAGCATTACTTTCACTAATTGAAACGACATAATTTCCTGCCACTAAATTAGAAATTGTTTGAGTTGTCTGAACTGGATTTGTATTCCAAGAGTAAGATGATGTAATTGATCCCGCTACACTTGCACTTCCAGTATTTTCACCAAAACAACCAATATTTGTTGAGTTAGTAGTATTAGGTAAAATCTTAATTATTTGAGTGGAAATTCCAGCTTGATTGCAAGAACTTGTGCTTGTTAGCGAAACGGTATAAGTTCCCGGAGCTGAAAAAGTATGAAGTGGATTATTTGAATTTGATGTGTTTGAACTTCCTGAATTCGGATCACCGAAATTCCATAAATAATTTGTAGAACAATTAGTAGATGTATTTGTAAAACTAACATCGTTTGAAGTAGTGCAAATGTATGTAAATAAAGAATTTAACGGGCTTGTATTCTCAATTAAAATATCGTCAATTGCAAAACCATCGTAATCGTTGCATGAATTTCCAGAACCAAATAGAAAACGAAATTGAACACTTGATTCTCCAGCTAATTGACTCATGCAATGCTTTGCTGTGAGCCATTCTTCGCTACCATTTCCACCTTGACAAGATCCAGAAGTTGGGTCAATTCTTCCTGTCCAACCATGTTTTGGACTTGCGCTCGAAAGCCAAAAAATGGATGCGTAATTGTACCAATTATCGTTTCGACAATCAACTGGATCACCAAAAGAGCCTACATTAGACCAAGAAGTTCCTCCATTCAAAGAATATTGAAAAACTGAACCATCCCATTTATATTCATTTTCCCAAAATAATTTAAAGGAAATCCAGGGATAATCTAGGTTTGTGAAATCAAAACAGGGACTCATCAAAAAGGATAGTTCGGAATCATTGTA
>CANLGD010000081.1 GCA_947490145.1 Flavobacteriia bacterium | reverse complement strand
AATAATGTATAAAAGTGTAATTTTATCCTATCAAAAATCGTAAAGAATTGACCTACAATAAGGTACAAAATTCGTCACTTTTTTGTACCTTTTATGTGTTTTTACACCTGTAAACCCTTGATTTTGTTGATAAGTTACTTTCTGTATCGGCAAGTAAATTTAAAAGTAAATTCAAAATTTACCCTAGTTGATTGCTCTTCATATAGAAAACTAATCAAAACCATTCTTCAAGAATTTCAAAAAAACTAAAATAGTTCTGTGGTTTAATCTAATTTTTTTAAAATTAAACTCAACTTTCAATTAGATCTTAAATAGTATTGACTTAGTTCGATAATAAAAGGAATGGACACTAAATTTACCCTTTAAAATTTCTGTAAATTAGTTTCAGGTGGGACAATTCAACTAAATGATTTTTTTAATAACTAAATTAAAACTGATGAAAACATTAATTTTGAACACTTGTTTAAAAGATAAGAAATAATGTTTTTTTTAGCAGAAAATTAAATTTGAATAACACAGCTGCTGTGTTCGAAATAAGACAAAAATGAACCAAGAAAAATTCATAACAAGGATATTTAATTCAAAGAGTGAAACGCTTAATTTACCGAAACCTGTAGAAATTGAGAATTTCATAAATTCCTTATTGTCATTTTTATTTCCATCTTTGAATAACCAAGAATTTAATGGACTTTCAGATTATTTTTTAGAATTTGAGAGACTAAAAAATGAATTTGAAAGATTAATTAATGGTGTTCACTTAAATGGTTCCGAAATTTCTAAGGAATTTTTTGAAGATAAATTGGAATTGATTTACGAAGAATTACTTGCCGATGCACTTGCCATTGAAGATGGAGATCCAGCTGCTACGAGTAAGGAAGAAGTTATGCGTACTTATCCAGGGTTTTACGCAATTACGATCTACAGAATAGCCAATCAATTAAATTCATTTAAGATACCTTATATTCCAAGAATGTTGACAGAAATTGCCCACAGTAAAACTGGAATAGACATTCACCCAGCAGCAAAAATTGGTAAAAATTTCTTTATCGATCACGGCACTGGAATCGTAATTGGTGAAACAACTATAATTGGAAATAATGTCAAAATATATCAAGGAGTAACCTTGGGAGCATTGAGTGTAAAAAAAGAAATGGCTGCAACAAAAAGGCATCCTACTATTGAAGATCATGTTGTCATTTATGCTGGTGCCACGATTTTAGGTAGTGAAACGAAAATTGGCAAAAACTCAACTATTGGTGGAAATGTTTGGTTAACCGAAAGTGTTGAAGAAAATTCCCTTGTTTACCATAAAACTGAAACAATAATCAAAAAAATATCAAAAAATGGCTAGTTTATTAGACTTTATTGGAAATACACCTTTAGTTGAATTAAAACATATTAATAGCAACCCAAAAGTGCGCTTATTTGCCAAATTAGAAGGGCATAATCCTGGCGGAAGCGTAAAAGACAGAGCAGCTTATGGTTTAATAAAAGAAGGAATCGAATCCGGTTTAATTAAACCAAATTCTCAATTAATTGAAGCCACAAGTGGAAATACAGGAATTGCACTAGCGATGATAGCACGCCTTTTTAACCTTGATATTGAGTTGGTTATGCCAGGAAATTCAACCAAAGAAAGGGTGTTGACCATGCGTGCATTTGGAGCAAAAGTTACTTTAACACCTTCAGAAGGTGGAATGGAAGCTTCAATTGATTATGCAAAAAGAAAAGTGCTTGAAGAAGGTTACGTAATGCTAGACCAATTTTCAAATCCAGCAAATCCAGCAATGCATTATAAAACTACTGGACCGGAAATTTACAGAGATACAAATGGAGAAATAACACATTTTGTTTCAGCAATGGGAACAACAGGCACAATAATGGGAGTTTCTCGCTTTTTAAAAGAAAAAAATCCAAGTATTCAAATTATTGGAGCACAACCAAGCGATAATTCCAAAATTCCTGGAATTCGAAAATGGCCTGAAGAATATTTACCGAAAATTTTTGATAAGACTAGAGTTGATCAAATAATAGAAGTAAGCGAAGAGGAAGCCAGAATAATGACCAAAAGACTTGCTAAAGAAGAAGGTGTTTTTGGAGGAATGAGCAGTGGTGGTTGTGTTGCAGTTGCTATAAAAATGCTAAGTAATTTGGAGGAAGGAATAGTAGTTTGTATCATTTGTGATCGAGGCGACAAATACCTTTCTACAGACTTATTTGACTAAATTGCTTCTTATTAATTGAATGAAAAGAAAAATAAACATAGATTGAAAATTAGTTTGATTGAAATAGATATTATAATTATCGGAGTTGGTCCAGTTGGACTTTTTGCAATTTTTGAAGCAGGTTTACTGAAACTTAAATGCTTTTTTATTGATTCTTAGCTTTAGGTTTGAAGTCAACGTTCTGAAATTTACATAAAAAAAACCAATTTTTAAAACTGATACTATGTGGCTTCCACCAAGGAACTATTGCTTTACAGTCAGCTTTTGCTGTGATTTATCCAGATAAAAAGAACGTATTAAAATACACAACTTTAAATGGAATTCCAGGATTTTAAATAACACTTAGGACAATATATTAAATTTAAATAGGTTTATTTCCAAAATATATTTTACCTTTCTACCAAAAATGAGAAATTTAAGCACATTCCATCATCATCATCATTCGCATCAAGCGTAGGTGATAATAATGTGTCAAAACATATAAATTCAAAACCCGCTTGATTCTTCAAGTGGGTTTTTTCTTTTCCATCGGTCGAATCAAGCTTAATAAAGTAAAATTCAAATAAAACAAAATGGAAAAAATTAAAATTGCAATTCAAAAATCAGGTAGATTGTTTGACGACTCGCTGCAAATTCTCAGAGAATGTGGCTTAAAAATCGATGCTTCTAACGGAAAGTTAAAATCGGACGTACCAAATTTTCCTTTGGAGGTACTTTTTCTTAGAAATTCTGATATTCCTCAATATGTTGAAGATGGAGTAGTAGACATTGGAATAGTGGGCGAAAACCTTTTAATTGAGGAGAATTCAAAATTAAAAACTTTACTCAAATTAAATTTTTCAAAATGTAAAGTTTCACTAGCTGCTCCTAAAAATTCAAAAATAAAATCCCTTAAATATTTCGAAGGAAAAAAGATTGCAACGTCATATCCAAATACGGTTTCAAACTACTTGAAAGAAAACAAAGTAAAAGCGGAAATACACACGATTTCAGGTTCAGTCGAAATTGCTCCAACACTTGGTTTAGCTGATGCAATTGTTGATATTGTTTCTTCTGGAAATACACTTTTCATGAATGGCCTGAAAGAAATTGAAGTGATTTTAAAGTCAGAGGCTGTTTTGGTAAAAGGAAAACATTTAAGTACTGCAAAAAAAGAAATTTTGGAAAAATTGGTCTTTAGAATGAAAGCAGTTTTAACAGCCAAAAATTCAAAATACATCCTTTTAAATTCCCCAAATGATGCAATTGAAAAGATTTCAAAAATTTTACCTGGAATGAAAAGTCCAACGGTACTTCCACTTGCTGAAGAAGGCTGGAGTTCGATTCATTCGGTAATTTCAGAAGAACAGTTTTGGGAAAACATCGATGCATTGAAAGAAGCAGGTGCACAAGGAATTTTAATCGTTCCAATTGAAAAAATGGTCATCTAATTTAAAAGAAAATGAAAATATATCAAAATCCGAGCGAAGAAGAATTAAAAAAAATACTTACAAGACCATTTCTTGAACAAGTTGATTTGCATGCTATTGTTGAGGAAATTTTTGATCAAGTTGCTCTTAATGGAGATGAAGCATTAAAGCAATTAACCCAAAAATTTGATTTTGCAAGTCTCGAAAATTTGGAAGTAACAGAACAAGAAATTAATCTTGCTTCCGATAACCTTGATGAAACATTAAAAATTGCAATTAAAGAAGCTTATAAAAATATTTATCTTTTTCATGAAAAACAAGTTGAGGAGCCAAATAAAATTGAAACCACACCTGGAGTAATTTGTTGGCGAAAATCGGTAGGAATTGAAAAAGTGGGACTTTATATTCCCGGTGGATCTGCTCCCTTATTTTCAACTATTCTCATGTTAGCAATTCCTGCAAAAATTGCTAAGTGTAAAGAAATTATTTTATGTACGCCTTGTGATTCATCTAGTGCAGTAAATCCTGCTATTCTTTTTACGGCAAAACTTTGTGGCATTACACGTATTTTTAAATTAGGTGGAATCCAAGCGATTGCGGCAATGACATTGGGAACAGAATCGGTTCCTGCTGTTTATAAAATTTTCGGACCAGGGAACCAATATGTTACAGCTGCAAAATTATACGCACAAAAATTTAAAGTAGCAATCGACATGCCTGCTGGACCAAGCGAGGTTATGGTTGTTTGTGATGAAAATGCAAATGAAAAATATGTTGCTTCAGATTTACTGGCTCAAGCTGAACATGGGGCAGATTCGCAAGTTATTTTGGTTTGTACAAATCTTGAAAAAGCAGAAAAAATAAAACGAGAATTAGAAATTCAATTAAATGATTTACCACGAAAAAAGCAAGCTAGCTTAGCACTAGAAAATTCAGCAGCAATCGTCACGAGTAAAGAAAATATCATTTCAATTGTAAACAGTTATGCTCCTGAACATTTGATTTTAAACACTAATTTTAACGAAAGTTTGATTGATAAAATCAGTAATGCTGGCTCTGTATTCATAGGTCAATATACTCCAGAAAGCGCTGGAGATTATGCTTCTGGTACGAACCATACCTTGCCAACAAATGGATACGTCAAACAATATTCTGGTGTTTCCCTGGACTCCTTTGTGAAGAAAATTACTTTTCAGGAAATAAGCAAAGAAGGGCTGTTGAATCTTGGCAAAACCATTGAAATTATGGCAAGTGCAGAAGGATTAGAAGCACACAAAAATGCAGTAAGTATCAGATTAAAAGATTTATAAAATGAATATTGAACAATTAATTAGACCAGATTTATTGGACTTAAAACCTTACTCATCAGCAAGAGATGAATATGAAGGGGAAGCTTCAATCTATTTAGATGCAAATGAAAATCCTTTTGAAAATGGTTTCAATCGCTACCCAGATCCATTACAAATCAAATTAAAACATAAAATTGCAGCGATAAAAAATTGTGACTTTTCAACTATTTTTCTTGGAAATGGTTCAGATGAGTGCATTGATTTACTTATTCGTCTATTTTGCGAATCCTACAAAGATGAAATTGTTAGTATTTCTCCATCTTATGGAATGTACGCTGTTTCTGCCAAAATAAATGCAATTCAATTAAATAATGTGCTTTTAAATGATGATTTTTCCTTGAATTTAGCAGCAATTTTAGAAAAAGGTAGCAATGCTAAAATATTATTCATTTGTTCGCCAAATAATCCTACAGGACATAGTTTTGCAAAAAAAGATATTGAATTTTTGATTCAAAACTTTAAAGGAATTGTTGCAATTGATGAAGCTTACATCGATTTCTCAGAAGAAAAAAGCGCAATCGATTTAATCGACAAGTATGAAAATTTAGTTATAACGAAAACATTTTCAAAAGCCTTAGGTTTGGCTGGAGCCCGACTTGGAATGCTTTTTTCAAATAAAAAAATCATTTCGTGGTTAAATAAAATCAAGCCTCCATACAATATCAATATTTTAACTCAAGATTTGGTAAGCAAAGTGTTGGAAAATTACCCAAAAATTCAAGAGGAAATTGAGCTAATAAAACAAGAACGTAAAAAGCTCATTTTAGAACTTCAACAAATTGATTCGATTGAAACAATTTTTCCAAGTGATTTAAATTTTATTCTAATTCGTATAAAAAATGCGGATGAAATTTATTCCAAATTGATTCAAAAAGGAATTGTTGTTAGAAACAGATCTTCACAAGCACTTTGTAATTCTACTTTAAGAATCACTGTGGGGACAAAAAAAGAAAACGAATTATTAATACAAGCATTAAAATTAATCAAATGAAAAAAGTACTTTTTATAGATCGAGATGGAACCTTAATTCTCGAACCGCCGGTAGATTTCCAGGTAGATTCTTTTGAAAAACTAAAATTTTATCCCAAAGTATTTTCTGGTTTAGGGAAAATTGCACAAGAATTAGATTTTGAATTGGTAATGGTGACTAATCAAGATGGTTTGGGAACCAATTCTTACCCGTTTGAAGATTTTATTGGACCGCATAATTTAATGGTACAAACCTTAAAATCTGAAGGAATAAATTTTTCTGAAGAATGCATTGATAAAACATTTCCGCACGAAAATGCAGATACTCGGAAACCAAAAACGGGCTTACTTCAAAAATACTTCTCAGAGGAATATGACCTGAAAAATTCATTTGTAATTGGAGATAGACTTACTGACGTGGAATTAGCAAAAAACCTCGATGCAAGAGCAGTTTACTTGAAAAATGAAAATGATCCAGGTAAAAATGAAGTGAATTCTAAAGAAGAAGAATTAAAAAGTTTCATTGCACTTGAAAGTTGCGATTGGGACGAAATCTACACTTTTTTAAAACTCGGAGATCGAACTTCAAGTTACAGTAGGAAAACAAATGAGACTGACATTTCTATTAAACTTGATTTAGATGGAACTGGAAAATCAAAGATTGAAACAGGAATTTCATTTTTTGACCACATGTTGGATCAAATTGCGCGTCATGGTCAGTTGGATTTAGAAATAAAAGTAAAAGGTGATTTGGAAGTGGATGAACATCACACTATTGAAGATACGGCAATTGCTTTAGGTGAATGTGTTGCTCAGGCTTTGGGAACTAAAATTGGCATAGAACGCTACGGTTCTTGCTTGCCTATGGATGATTGCCTTGCCCAAGTTGCGATAGATTTTGGCGGGAGAAATTGGCTCGTATGGGATGCTGTTTTTAAACGAGAATTAATTGGAAAAATGCCAACTGAAATGTTTTATCATTTCTTCAAATCTTTTACAGATGGAGCAAAATGCAATTTAAATGTCAAATCCGAAGGTGAAAACGAACACCATAAAATTGAATCTATCTTCAAGGCTTTTGCAAAAGCGATTAAAATGGCTAAAAAAAGAGAAGGAAGAAACGCAACTCTACCTTCAACGAAAGGCATTCTTTAAAAGATTTGAAAAAAATTATTGAATTACCCACATACTTCCAGAACTAAAGTGATGTTGACTTTTAACATGATTTTTGTTAATACGTTATGGCGCCGTAGGAGAAAAAGCAAGGCTTTTGAAGAACCAACGATAGTGCAGAGATAAATTTTTCTAACGACGGATGAAGTCCGTCGTGAAAACTAAAAATCAAATCGTTTTTGGAGTGTGTTTTTGTTTAAAAACCATGCCAAAAACCACTAAAATTAGTAATTCAGGAAACAAATGGGCAATTCAAAAAATTTAAAAGGAAGAATCAAAATTTAAAATGTAGAATATTAGGTATTAATTCCGATAACTATCGGAACTTAAAGTCATAATATCTTAAAATCTATTTAAAATGAAAGTTACAATTATAGATTACGGAGCTGGAAATGTTTTTTCAGTAAAGGCAGCATTCGAAAGATTGGGTAAAAATGCAATAATTTCAGCCGATGCAGAAGAAATTAAAAGCTCAGACTTAGTTATTTTCCCGGGCGTTGGACATGCAGAAGATGCAATGGCTCAGTTGAAAAAAAGTCAAATTGATCTCTTACTGCCAAATCTCAAACAACCCGTTTTAGGAATTTGTCTTGGAATGCAATTGATGTGCCAACACACGGAAGAAGGAGACACCGAAGGGCTTGGTATTTTTGAAGACCTTAAAGTGGTAAAATTTGATCCTAAATTTAAAGTTCCTCATATGGGTTGGAACAATTTAATTGACACAAAAAGTATTTTAGAAGATGTGAATGAGGATGTATATTTTGTACACAGCTATTTTGCACCTATTTCCAAATATACCATTGCAAGCTGTCAATATCAGGAAAAATTCAGCGCAGCACTTCAAAAAGATAATTTCTTCGCTTGCCAATTCCACCCAGAAAAAAGTGGCGAAGTTGGGAGTAAAATACTCACAAACTTTTTAAAACAAATTTAAAATAATTACTTATGAAAATTATTCCAGCAATAGATTTAATTGACGGAAAATGTGTCAGATTAACTCAAGGAGATTATTTCCAACAAACAACTTATGAATATTCGCCCATCGACTTAGCTAAGAACTATGAGAAATTAGGATTTAAGTTTCTGCATTTAGTTGATTTAGATGGCGCAAAAGCGGGTAAAGTGTGTAATATTGAAACCTTAAAGCAAATTTGTAGCAATACCAATTTACATGTTGATTTTGGAGGCGGAGTGAAAACAGAAGCTGACTTAAAATCCGTCCTTTATGCAGGTGCAAAGCAAGTTACCATTGGGAGTCTGGCCGTTAAAGACCAAACACTTTTTAAATCGTGGATTGAAAAATATGGCGCCGACAAATTTATCCTTGGAGCTGATGTGCATGATTTAAAAATTGCAGTTAGTGGTTGGTTAGAAACATCAACGATTGATTTGTTTGATTTTATTGAAGAATATGTGGCTTTAGGAATCAGAAATATTTTATGCACTGACATTTCCAAAGATGGCACTTTGACTGGTCCATCCTTTGATTTGTACAAGCAAATTATGCAAAAATTTCCTGAAATTGATCTTATCGCAAGCGGAGGAGTATCTGACATTGATGATGTAATCAAGCTTCAAGCTTCAAATATTCCTTCTGTAGTGATTGGAAAAGCTATTTATGAAAATAAAATTGATATTAAAGAACTATCGAATCTTTTCATCAAAAGCGAATCGTCAAACAATTATCTCTAAATTATCAATTAACAAAACAAAAGCTCAATGCTAACTAGCTAAAAGCTAACAAACTAAAAGCTAACAAGCTAAAAGCTAACAAACTAAAAGCTAACAAGCTAAAAGCTAAATTAACATGTTGAAAAAAAGAATAACTCCCTGTTTAGATATTAAAAATGGTCGTACCGTAAAAGGAATAAATTTTGAAGGTTTAGTTGATGCGGGAGATCCTGTAGAATTAGCCAAAATTTACTCGCAAAATGGTGCAGATGAACTTGTGTTTTTAGATATTACTGCAACGCACGAAGGTAGAAAAACCATGCTGGAAATGGTGAAAAATGTTGCTCTATCAATCAATATTCCTTTTACAGTTGGTGGTGGAATTTCTAGCTTAGAAGATGCTGCATTGTTGTTGAAAAATGGCGCAGATAAAATCAGCGTAAATTCTTCAGCTGTTAAAAATCCCAATTTAATTAAAGAATTAGCTCAAAAATTTGGTAACCAATGTGTTGTAATTGCTATTGATGCGAAATTAATTGACAATAAGTGGAAAGTTTTTTTAAACGGAGGAAGGATTGAAACAGATTTAGAATTGTTTGCTTGGGCAAAAGAAGCAGTAAATTTAGGAGCAGGCGAAATTTTATTTACCTCCATGGATCATGATGGAACTAAAAATGGTTTTGCTCTTGAAGCTTTGAAGAAAATGTCTGAAATCGTCAATGTGCCTATCATTGCTTCAGGAGGATGTGGAAATATGCAACATTTCAAAGACGTATTTTTAGAAAGTAAAGTGGATGCAGCTCTGGCGGCAAGCGTTTTTCATTTTGGAGAAATTAAAATTCCTGATTTAAAAACATATTTAAAAACAAATAATATCGAAATACGATGATAAATATAAGCGAAATAGATTTCAAAAAATCGGATGGACTTGTTCCGTGCGTAATTCAAGATGCTCAAACTTTACAGGTTCTAATGTTGGGTTATATCAATGAAGAGTCACTTTTAAAAACCCTTGAAAGTAAAAAAGTTACCTTCTTTTCAAGAACAAAAAGTCGCCTATGGACAAAGGGGGAAGAAAGTGGAAATTTTCTAAATTTAGTGTCCATTGAATTAGATTGCGACAAAGATTCTCTATTGTGCCTCGTAAATCCGATCGGACCAACTTGTCATACAGGTTCAAAAACTTGTTGGAATAATGAAATCAAAACTTCTTTTTCAATTTTAGAAGATTTAGAAAAAACAATTCAAGATCGCTTTGAAAAAGAACCAGAAAACTCTTATATCACAAGTTTAAAACAAAAAGGAATAAATAAAATTGCCCAAAAAGTAGGTGAGGAGGGAGTTGAAGTAGTCATTGAAGCCTTGGGTAATAACAAAGAATTATTTCTCAATGAATCCGCTGACTTACTTTTTCACTACCTGATTTTACTTAAGGCGAAAAATTTTGCATTAGAGGATGTTTTAAAGGTACTAAAAGACCGAAAAAAATCATAAATCTATATTATGAATGAAATTTTTGAGAAAAAAAAATGTTATCCGCTAACTCCAAATGTAAAAAAGTATTTAAAAAAATACGGGCGAACATTTAAACTACCATTAGCATACGAAACATTGATGCGGTACACCGATTCTTTTCCGCTAGGAAATACTCTTTGGGTCACTGTCATGCATAAACAAGAAGAATTTATTGAAATAAATCAAGCTCTTTGCTATATTTATTCTTTATTGAAAACGGAAGGAGATATCTCCGTAATGGGGCATTTACGAGTTGACAGAATTGACTTCTGCTAAATGATTTATTCGACACAATGGATAAAGAAACACTTTCGTCGAATGAAAATATTAATCGTTTAAAAAAAGAACTTTCTGAGCATCATAACAACAATGAGTTTTTACATTGTAATTCAATGTCTGAAATTTTGAAATTAAATTTAGAATCAATTCATAAAAAATAGAACAATGAAAAAAATATTAATCTTAATTATCTTAATCGTAATAATTGGAGTTCCAGCAATTCATAAACTATCTGGTGATTTTATTCCATCTTGGTTTTACAATAAGTTCAGTGGAAGTCTAATTAATAAAATTCCATTTGGAATCAACATTTCATATTTTATTATCATAATCTTAGAAATCCTTGCTCCACTTTTATTTATTATCGGAATTTTAAGCAGAGAATATTTAAAAACAAGCTCTCTTAAATTCATTTCTTTGGGATTTAAAACCAGTTATTTACTTTTCACAATTTTAACCTTTGGCAGTTTTTTGGTTGAAGATTATTCAAATGGTTTTAATGATTTTATTTATTTTGTAGGAATTTGCTTTCTTGAAAGTACACTTTTCACAAAAAATCAATAATCAATAATCATTGAGCTTGAAAAGTTGAAAAAATACCCTGTTTTTTCTATAAATTAATATGTTTTAATTAATTTACTTGTACCAATTAGAGAATTGTCCCAGCTTTAAAAAAAATAAATTAACATAATTTTACCGTAAAATTAAGCAAAATATTAAAAATGTCCTACTTGTAAATTTTAATTTAACTTTATAAAGTTTTGATATATAATAGTTTGATTTTTATAAAATCTACAAATAAAACAATCAGCTTTTGTCTTAAAGTGTTTTTTGAACATTGATTTAGTATAACTTTGTTCTCGAGTTTTATAGTTAGTTAGATGATAATAAATAACAATTTCTTTTTCTTTTTTAATCACTTTAAATTTTAAAGGAAGAGTTATATTATTAGATTAGTTTAAAGCCTTCCATATCGATGGGAGGCTTTTTTTTTTATTTAATTTTTTACACAAAATGAGTACAACAATTGACAGCAAAATTATTTCAGTTTATGAAATAGAAAAATTGATCTCACAGGTCAAACAACAATTCGCTACAAGTTTGGCGAACAAATTAAATCTTATAAAAGTGGAGGCTCCATTAATTGTAGAGCAAGGCACAGGAATTAATGACGATTTGAATGGTATAGAAAATCCTGTAAGCGTGCACATTAAAGATCTTCCTGGGAAAAAAGTAGAAATTGTACATTCTTTAGCAAAATGGAAAAGATACAAATTGAAACAAATTGAAGCTTCGGATGAACAAGGTTTATATACGGATATGAGAGCTTTACGTCCAGACGAGGACTTATCAATTATCCACAGTGTGTATGTTGATCAGTGGGACTGGGAAAAAGTAATTTCTGAAGATTCTAGAAACTTGGATTATCTAAAGGAAACTGTGTTAAAAATTTATGAGGTACTTAAAGAAGTAGAATCAAACTTGGAAAATGAATATGGAATTGAAGCCATATTGCCAAAATCGATTACTTTTTTACATTCAGAAGATGTTTTAGAAGAATACCAAACTTTAAGTTCTAAAGAAAGAGAAAATGAAATTGCCAAAAAATATGGAGCGGTTTTCTTGATTGGAATTGGTGGAAAATTAAGTAATGGTGAAGTTCATGATGGTCGCGCTCCAGATTATGACGACTGGTCAACTTCAACTTCGGAAAAATATGCAGGTCTAAATGGAGATATTTTATTATGGAATCCTATTCTTGAAAGAGCATTTGAAGTTTCTTCAATGGGAATTCGAGTAAATAAGGAAGCATTAGAAAAGCA
>CANLGD010000080.1 GCA_947490145.1 Flavobacteriia bacterium | reverse complement strand
TTTTTCATTTCAGAATTCATTAAATCAATTGGAACATCATCAAACGTTCCATAAAAGTGGATATATTCCATGTATTTTTGTTGGTTTTCAAATTCTTGAAACAAAGAATCATTTTTCCCATCCCAATCTAAAGGACTAACTTTAGAAATTCTGCAAATTCTTTTGTCAAAAGCGGGGGTACATTTTACCCATTTTTCATTTAAAAATAATTCCACATAACCATGAAATACAATTTCATCTTTTTGGAGATAGGTAATTAGTTTTTCAACTCCGACATGATTTTTAACAATAGCAAATCCTAAACGAGACGGAATACTAAAGAATCTACTTATAGATGCTAATAAAATTGACTTTTCAACACACCATGCTCGTTTTTGGGATGATATAACACTTGATTTTAGAGCACTTTGCCTCAAATCTAGATGAAAAGGGTCATATAAAAAGCCATCTCTAACCATGAAATACAAATATTTTGCTAATTCAATTTGATCTAGATAAGTTGGCACATTCTCTAAATAATTTTGAATTTCTTTGGAATTATAATCTAAAAAGTGGGTTTCAACAAGAAAATTATCGTTATTCATTGAGATAAAGTATATTTTAAACTACAACCGCAACACTTCACTCAATTAACTTTACATATTAAATAATAATCTGAAATAATCAAAATAAAGTCCTTAGCTTTGGTATGTAGTAGTTTTATTTATGGTTTTATTTGTTTTTGGTTAAAAGTCTGATTTAATATCGCAAATGATTTATTGGTTTACATCTAGGTATTAAGTCAGACTTTTTGTATTTGACAAATATAAAACAATTTTGTCGTTAAGTTCATATAAAAATTTATCATCAGCAAAAGCTGACTCAAAATTTTAATCTTTCACTTGCCTAAAAATTCTTTTTCTATTTAACAAATACAGATTTTATCGGAGCAAAATATAAAATAATTTTGTCCTTAAGTTCATGTAAAAATTTATCATCAGCAAAAGCTGACTCAAAATTTTAATCTTTCACTTGCCTAAAAATTCTTTTTCTATTTAACAAATACAGATTTTATCTGAGCAAAATATAAAATAATTTTGTCCTTAAGTTCATATAAAAATTTAACATCAGTAAAAGCTAACTCAAAATTTTAATCTTTTACTTGCCTACAAATTCTTTTTCTATTTAACAAATACAGATTTTATCTGTGCGAAATATAAAATAATTTTGTCGTTAAGTTCATTTAAAATTAAATATTATCAATTTTCTTTTGCATTTCATTGTTAACTATTGTTACATTGTATTTTTTTGCAAATTCTTGTTGTGTCTTTTGAAATTCATCATCAAGTCGCGTCTCTTTTTCGCCAACTCTTTTATCAATTGCATTCATTTTCTCAATATCTGCTTGTACAATATTCAAACCTTTTCCCAGAATTTGTTGCATTTCAAAGTATTCTTTTTCACTTATATCCTTGTAAAAAGTGATTAAATTAATTGCATCATCTCTGAATTTAAAATTTTCATCAAATACCTCCATCTTTTTTAAATAGGTCAATGAAAGTTCGCAACTTGAAGTTATATTTCTTCTTGTTTCATCTATTTTAGCATCGTTATTGGTTTGAATTGCATCTATAAATGTCAGCATCGAATTCATAATTTTTGTTTGTTCTCCAATAATTTGATTGTTGTATTCCGTTGCAGAAATTGTTTCTTCTTGTTTTTGATTGCAGGATATAAAGCAAAAAATTATCATTGAACTGAATAAAATTGTTTTCATATTTTTATTTCTTTGTAATTAATATTCAAATTTAGCAGTTAAAATCTTAAACCACAAATTTATTTCTTCATTAACTAAGAAAATCAAAGTCAACAGATATTAAAAATGATTAGAAAATATAAGTTTTTAACTTATTAAAGTTCATAATTTTGACAAAAAAAAATTTTCTCAAACCTTAATCTATTTATTTTTGTAAGTTATCCATTTTTAACAGTTTATAAATTCATTCAATGGCAGAAAATCAATATACGGAAGACAATATTCGATCGCTCGATTGGAAAGAGCATATCCGCTTACGACCTGGTATGTACATCGGAAAATTGGGAGATGGTGCTGCTGCAGATGATGGAATTTACATTCTAGTAAAAGAAGTTGTTGATAATTGCATCGATGAATTCGTTATGGGAAATGGAAAACGTGTTGACATCAAAGTAAAAGACGGGAAAATTACGGTTCGAGATTTTGGTCGTGGAATTCCGCTTGGTAAAGTTGTAGAAGTTGTTTCCAAGATGAATACTGGTGGGAAATATGATTCCAAAGCGTTTAAAAAATCTGTTGGGTTAAATGGTGTGGGAACAAAAGCTGTGAATGCTTTAAGTTCACATTTCATGGTTTATTCAGTTCGTGATGGCGAGAAAAAAGAAGCTGCTTTTTCACGAGGCGAACTTATTTCGGAAAGTAAAGTTGAGAAGACAGATGAACAAAATGGTACTTTCGTAGAATTTTATCCAGACGAACAAATATTTAAAAAATTCAATTATAAAGTTCCTTACGTTGTAAAGATGATCTGGAATTATTGCTATTTGAATCGTGGATTAGCTATCCATTTTAATGGAGAAAAATTTCAATCAAAAGATGGACTTAAAGATTTACTTGAAAATAATATGGATGGCGATCCGCTTTATCCAATTATTCACATTGAAGATGAGGACATTGAGGTTGCTTTTACCCATGGAAAAACCTATGGAGAAGATTATTATTCTTTTGTAAATGGTCAACATACAACGCAAGGTGGAACACATCACAGTGCTTTTCGTGAATCAGTTGCCAAAATAATACGTGATTTCTACAATAAAAATTATGATGCAGCCGATATTCGCCAATCGATTGTTGCGGCAATTGCTGTAAAAGTAGTTGAACCAGTTTTTGAATCACAAACCAAAACTAAATTAGGTTCGCAAGAAATCGAACCAGGAGGACAATCCATGCGTTCTTTTGTAAATGATTTTTTGAAAGATAAATTAGATAATTATTTACATAGAAATCCTGATGTTGCGGAAACTTTAGAAAAAAAGATTAAGCAATCAGAAAGAGAACGGAAAGAACTTTCAGGAATTCGTAAGTTAGCGAGAGATCGCTCTAAAAAAGCAAATTTACACAACAAGAAATTAAGGGATTGTAGGATTCATTTAACAGACATAAAAGATGTCAGACGCGAAGAAACAACACTTTTTATAACTGAGGGCGATTCTGCAAGTGGTTCAATAACAAAATCACGGGACGTAAATACGCAAGCGGTTTTTTCACTGCGTGGAAAACCTTTGAATTGCTACGGAATGACAAAAAAAGTCGTTTACGAAAACGAAGAATTTAACTTGGTTCAAGCAGCTTTAGATATCGAAGATGACATGGATAATTTGCGTTATAACAACATTGTAATTGCAACCGATGCCGATGTCGATGGAATGCATATTCGTTTATTATTGTTAACTTTTTTCTTGCAATTTTTCCCAGATTTAGTAAAAAGAAATCACGTTTACGTGCTTCAAACTCCACTTTTTAGAGTTCGAAATAAAAAGAAAACAATTTACTGTTATTCAGAAGACGAAAGAAGAAATGCTTTAGCAGAATTAGGGAAAAATCCTGAAATAACGCGATTCAAAGGTTTGGGAGAAATTTCTCCAGATGAGTTTAAGCATTTTATTGGTGCTGACATTCGTTTGGAACCAGTTTTATTGACCAAGGAAGCATCAATAGATTCAATTTTATCTTATTATATGGGCAAAAACACTCCTGATAGACAAGATTTTATCATTGACAATTTACGTGTTGAAAAAGATTTAGAAGTAGAATTGGCGGCAGATTTAGAATCTGGCGACGAAGAAGAAATAGCATCTTAGATTATGGCAGAAGACGAAATAGAAGATTCAAATTCTGAAGATTTAAATTCATCAGAAAATAATCACAATGACGATAAAAAGGATTCAGATTCCAATCCATTTGAGAAATCGAATGTGGATGATAAAATCATTCCTTTAAATGGTTTATATGAAAAATGGTTTTTGGATTACGCTTCTTATGTAATCCTAGAGCGCGCTGTACCTGCACTTTTTGACGGTTTGAAACCTGTTCAACGAAGGATTTTGCATTCTATGAAAGAATTGGACGATGGCCGCTACAATAAAGTAGCAAATATCATCGGAAATACAATGAAATATCATCCTCACGGTGATGCTTCGATTGGAGATGCTTTGGTTGCTTTAGGTCAAAAAGAATTATTAATTGATTGCCAGGGAAACTGGGGAAATACACTTACAGGTGATGGCGCTGCTGCTCCAAGATATATTGAAGCTAGAATTTCAAAATTTGCTGCGCACGTTGTTTTTAATCCAAAAACGACAAACTGGCTTTCAAGTTACGATGGTCGAAACAAAGAACCAGAGCAACTTCCAATGAAATTCCCTTTACTTTTGGCACAAGGAGCTGAAGGTATTGCAGTTGGTCTGGCATGTAAAATATTACCACATAATTTTATTGAATTAATTGAACAATCAATCAATCATTTAAAAGGAAAAAAAGTAGAATTGTTACCTGACTTTTTAAACGGTGGAATGGCTGATTTTTCCAATTACAACGACGGACTTCGTGGAGGAAAAGTTCGAGTTAGAGCAAAAATTAAAATACAAGATAATAAAACTTTAATAATCAATGAAATACCATTTGGAACTACAACTAGTTCTCTAATTGAATCAATTATTAAAGCGAATGAAAAAGGAAAGATTAAAGTTAAAAAAATTGAGGACAACACTTCTGCAATTTGCGAAATCGTAATTCATTTGGTTCCAGGAATTTCTCCTGACAAAACTTTGGATGCTTTGTATGCTTTTACGGATTGCGAAGTCTCAATTTCTCCCAATTCTTCGATAATTGATGTCGATAAACCTCGTTTTTTAGGTGTAACCGAAATTTTAAAAATAAACACCAACAACACGGTAAAATTATTAAAATGGGAACTTGAAATTCGCTTGAATGAATTGCTGCAACAATGGCATTTTTCTACCTTGGAAAAGATTTTTATCCGAGAAGAAATGTACATTGATTTTAAGTTATATAGTGACAAAGAATCACTTTATACTTACATGTATAAGCGCTTTGAAAAGTTTAAAAAAGAATTCAGACGCGACATTAACGACGACGATTTACACAAACTGACAGAAATCAGAATGATAAGAATTACGCGTTATGACAGTGATAAAGCGGATGAAGTTATTATGAAAATCGAAGCAGAAATGCTAGAAGTTCAAAATAAATTGGACAATCTAATCGATTATTGCATCGAATATTTCAAAGATATCAAAAAACGTTTTGGAGAAGGAAAAGAACGTAAAACGGAGATTAAGGTTTTTGATAATATTACAGCGGCAAAAGTAATTATTGCAAATAAAAAATTATATGTTGATTTAGAAGAAGGATTTATCGGTTGGGGATTAAAGAAAAACGAAGCGATAAACGATTGTTCAGAAATCGATGACATCATTATTTTCTTTGATTCAGGCAAAATGATGATTACAAAAATTGCTGACAAGAAATTTGTTGGTAAAGGAATTGTTCACGTTGACGTTTGGAAAAAAGGCGATACACGAACAATTTATCACGTTATGTATCAAGACGGAATTGGCGGTGCAACGATGATGAAACGTTTTTTTGTAAATAGTATAACAAGAGATACAGAATACGATTTAAGTCGCGGAACAAAAGGTTCAAAATTGCTCTATTTCTCAGTTCATCCGAATGGAGAAAAAGAAATCGTAACCGTTTTATTACGTCCAAGACCACATTTAAAGCGTTTGCGTTTTGACATTGACTTTGGAGAAATGTTGATTAAAAGTAGGACTTCTGCAGGAAATCGTGTAACAAAAGAAATTGTGCAAAAAATACTGCAGAAAGAAGTTGGTGGCTCTACCTTAGCCTCCCGAAAAATATGGTATGACACGATAGTTGGACGATTAAACGACGACGGAAGAGGAAAGTTTTTAGGGCCATTTAAAGGAACTGATAAAATTTTGACTTTATACAAAAATGGAGAATACCGCTTGTCGAATTTTGATATCGCAACGCATTTTGATGAAGACATGATTCACATTGAAAAATGGATTCCGGAAAGACCAATTTCAACCGTTTATTACGATGCTGAAAAAGAATTGCACTATGTAAAACGATTTGTCTGTGAAACACTGACTGACAAACGCATTTCTTTTATTGCAGAAGCAGAAGGATCTTACATGGATTTGGTTTCAACATCTTACAGACCAGAAGCAAAAATTGTCTACAACAAATTACTGAAAGAAACAAAAAATCTGCCAGACAATGTTGTAAATTTGGCTGATTTGATTGAAGTAAAAGGTATGAAAGCCCAAGGAAATCAGATGACAAAACTCAAAGTGAAAGAAATCATTTTAAATCATGAAATTGACGGCGGAGAAGCCTGGCCAGAGACAACGAGAGAAATTCCTTTCGAAATCGAAGGAATAGTATCTGATGACACAGAATATGATGGTGAGGAAAGTTCAGCGGATATAGAATGGGATATTACAGCGAAAAGTGATGAAGATGATGAACCAACTTTGTTTTAATTTTAAATAAAAATTTTAGATTCAGAAGAAATAAAAGATATTAAGTAAGTAGTGTTTGAAAGCTACTATCTTTTTCGTGAAGAACCATTTAATTTCCTTACACAAAAACAAATTTGAAACCAGCGCTTAAAAGCACCAAAAATAAAAAACTGATTATTACTTTATTATTAAACTTTTTTGTTCCTAAGTGAGATCCTAAAATTCCACCTAAAATTACTGCGCTAATCCACAAAAAGATGCTTTTATTGATTTCGTGAATCACTGTTAAATGTCCAAATAAGCCAGCAAGTGAATTAAACAAAATGAAAAGAGCTGCAATTCCTGAAGCTTTTTTAACGGTTGTCCAATTTGTCATGATTAAAATTGGTGAAAGGAAAATTCCACCTCCAACGCCAATTAATCCAGAAAGTAAACCGATTATAACCCCAATCAAAAGACATAAATAAAATGGAATTGGTTTTATTTCTGAATTGAGTGGTTTAATATATGTTTTAAAGACCAATAAAATGGCAGAAATGATTAAAAAAATGCCAGCAAAAACCTTGAAATAAATTGGATTTATGGTGATATATCCACCAATAAATGCGAATGGAATTGAGGTAAATATAAAAGCATAAAATATTTTTTTGTCAAAATACCCTGCTTTAATAAATTTTACAGAAGCAATAAAAGCTACAACGCTATTTAAAATTAATGCAAATGGCTTGATTGATTCTGGTGAAAATGACAGTAAAGCCATAATGGCAATATATCCAGAAGCACCAGCGTGTCCAACTGATGAATACAAGGTTGAAACAATAAAAAATAGTATAAAAGTTAAGGTAAAAAATTGTAAATCCACTTTAAATTAGTTAGGAGTTATGAATTATGATTTTCTAAAAAAACTTAATGGCTTGCGCCCTTGAAAATTTTAAAAATATGCAAAATCTCGGGAAAAATAGCGTCCATTGATTCGCATGCTCCTTTTGTGGAACCTGGAAGAGCAATAATTAAAGTTTTTCCCTTCACACCTGCCACAGACCTTGACAACATTGATAAAGGAGTTCGATCTTGTCCGTAAGAACGAATTGCCTCTTCAATTCCAGGAATTCTTCTGTCCAATAGTGGAATGATTGATTCCGGCGTTACATCTCTAACAGATAAACCAGTTCCGCCAGTAAAAATCAATAAATCAGTTTCTAAATCAACGTGTTTCTTAACAATAAGTTGAATATCTGTTTTTTCATCTGGAATAATTAAATAATCACAGATAGTCAATTTAGATAATTCTAATTTTTCAATTATTTTTTTCCCTGCAAAATCTTCCTTTTGACCTGCATTAATTGAATCGGAGCAGATAATTACAGCAGCTTTTAAATTTGTATTATCGTCCTTATCTTTCCAATCAGATTTTCCTCCCTGTTTTTTAATCAATTTTATATTATTGATTTCAATACCTTTATCAATTGGTTTTAACATGTCATACAGTGTCAATGCTATCACACTTGCTCCGTGCATTGCTTCAACCTCTACCCCTGTTTTGTAAATCGTTTTAACTTGAATTCTCACTATAATATTTAGTCCTTCAATCGAATAACTTACCGAAGTGTATTCAATTGGAAGTGGATGACAATCAGGAATGATATCTGAAGTTTTTTTAACTGCAAATAAACCAGCAGTTTTTGCCATTTCAAAAACATTTCCTTTTGGCACCAAATTGTGTTCGATAGCGAAAATTGTTTCAACTTTACTTACAGTCACAATCGCTTCTGCAATAGCAGTTCTTAAAGTGTTGCTTTTATGCGTAATATCAACCATGTAAACGTTTTTAATTGTTAACTTTCCAAGTATGAGAATTATCAGCAAAAATTTCTTTCCCAAAAATAGGAACATTTGTCTTGATTTCTTCTACTAAAAATTCGATTGCTTGTTGAGCCATTTTGCGATGCTTAGATGACACAAAAACAAACAAGCAAATTTCGCCAGACTTCACGACTCCAATACTGTGATAAATGTGCATACAAATTAAATCAAATTTTGAAAAAGCTTCTTCGCGTATTTTATGAAATTCATCATTGGCCATTACTTCATAAGCGGAATATTCAATTGCCTGCACTTCTTTATCACCCAAGATATCAGCGCGAACTTGACCTAAAAATAATTGATGCGCGCCAATATTTTTTTTATGCTGATGTTTTGCAATTGATTCACCAATAAACACTGGTGAAATTGCTCCAATTTTAAAACAATTTTTTATTTCTTTTTTTTCCATGATTCAATAAAATTTTCGCTAATTCCATCTGTTAAATTGACTAAATTTTCAAAATTGTAAAACTTCTCCAATAAAATAATCGCTTGTTTACTTCTATTTCCTGATTGACAAAAAACAATTACTTTTTTATTTTTAGGAATTTTACTAAACTCCATTTCAACTATACTTAAAGGAATTTTAAGTAGATTTTCAAAATCAAAAGTAGGCATTTCTCCGATTTCTCGCACGTCTAAAAATAAAATTTCTTGCTTCATTATTTTTTCTAATTCAAGTAATTCTTTTTTAGAAGTTTCAGAGTACTGAATTTCATTGGAAAAATGTAACTTTATAATTTCATCATAATTAATTGAACTATTTTTTTCAAAGTAAATGAATTGACTGTTGTTTGTTTTAGCATTATAAATCATCAATTTTCCCGATAAAATATTATTTTGCTCTGTAATTATTTTTACAACTTCGTTTGCTTGAAAACTTCCAATAATTCCAGGTAAAACACCAATAACTCCTGATAAAGAACAGTTTACCAAGGATTCTTTTAAAGGAAATTGAGGAAATAAACAGCGATAAGTTGGTCCATTTTTGAAATTAAAAACTGAAACTTGTCCTTCAAACTTATAAATTGAACCGTAAACTAAAATTTTATTTAAAAAAATCGCTGCATCATTTACCAAAAATCGGGTCTGATAATTATCGCTACAATCAACAATAATATCATATTTTTTTATGATTTCAAGTGCATTATCGATTCCTAATCTTAATTTAAAAGCCTCGATTGAAATGAAAGGATTTAATTTTTCTAATTTTATTTTTGCAATTTCAGCCTTGGATTTTCCTATTTCCTCGTAGGAATATAAAATTTGACGGTGTAAATTTGAAATATCTATTGTGTCATTATCTACAATGCCAATATCTCCTACTCCCGCGGCGGCTAAATAAGTCAAAACAGGACAACCCAAACCACCAGCACCAATCACTAAAACCTTAGCGCTTTTTAATTTCTCTTGTCCTTTTAGTCCAATTTCTTCTAACAAAATTTGCCTTGAATAATATTTTAATTCTAAATCACTCAGCATCATTTTAAAAAATTAACCTCCAGCAAAAGGTGGTAAGATTGCAATTTCTTTTATTTCAGATTGATTTTCAGTATCGATTTCATTTGTTAAAACTCCATCAACCGCAGTTTTAAATGTCATCTCTGAAAGTTGAAAATGTCTTTTTTTGAATGACGATTCTAAATTAGATTTATCAAAAATAGCGGTTTCTATATCAATTTCCTCGGAATCAAAAGCTAATTTTTCTGCAATTAAACCAAAATATATTACTTTACATTCCATATTTTAAACTTAAGCTATTAATTTAAATAATACACATTAACTAATTCATTTTTAATCCAATTTGTTTTATTTTCTGCTAAGAAAATCAAACAGTCTGCCTCAACAAATGAACTCAACATCGCAGAACTCTGGGCTGTCAAAATACTTACAGAATCATTTTCTGCTAAACCTTTTAGGAAGAAACTTAAGTTTGGAGTTTTTTGAAAATCACTGCTTAACTTTAAATTTCCTTTTCTTAAAAAAGCTTTTTTCCTACCTGTCATTTTTTCCAAAATTGGTAAAACATACATATAAAATGTTGTCAAAACAGCCGCTGGATTTCCTGGCAAAGCAAAAATAATTTTTTCTTCCTTTTTCCCTAAAAATAAGGGCTTTCCCGGTTTTTGCCTCACCTTATAAAAAACTTCTTCAACGCAGATATCATTAAGAATTTTGCCTACAAAATCATAATCTCCCACTGAAATTCCACCAGTCATTATGACTAAATCACTTTTTTCGATTGCTTGTTCGATTTCAAAACGAATTTTATCATAAGAATCTTCCACTACTATTCTTTCGCCGTCAAAACCATAATTTGAAAGAGCTGCTGAAAGCGTTGTTGTATTGGATTCGTAAATTTGTCCAATTTTTAATTCATGACTTGATTTTACAAGTTCATTTCCTGTTGCAATGATTGTAATTTTCGGCTTTTTGTAAACTTGCACAGAAGAAATTCCAAGCATAGAAATAAAACCAATTACTCCAGGAGTTAAAAGTGTATCTTTTAATACTGAGATTTGATTTTTTTTAATTTGTTCACCTAAAAGTCGGATATTCTCACCTTTTATTGGTAATTTTATTATTATAATTTTATCAGAAACTCTTTCTACATCTTCTTGTTTCACGATTGAATTCGCACCGTTTGGCAACATAGCTCCCGTAAAAATTCGATACGCTTCACCCCTAGTTAAATTAAGATTTTCAGCTGAATCTCCGGCTTTAATTTCTCCAACAACAGTAAATTCAGTTAGCTTATGGTCTAAATTAATTGCGTATCCATCCATTGCTGATTGTTCAAAAGGAGGCATATTAATAGGTGAAAAGCAATCCTCTGCAAGAACATAATTAACTGAATTACTTAAATCTAGCTCAATTATTTGAGGTCTTAACTCAAGATCTGAAATTCTCTTTAAAGCTTCTGCTACGCTAATCATTTTTATTTGCTAATTTTAATCAACCGCCAATTACGGTCATTGATCTATTTTTTATTTTTTTCACAGAATCGTTACTAAATTCTTCCAAACCTCCTCTTTCTTTGTGTTTCGCTTGAATAGCATTTAGAATTAACTTCTCTAGATCTTCACCATTTCTTAGTGACGTTAATAAATCTGTTTCCGTTTGAGAAAACAAGCAATTTTTTATTTTTCCATCAGCAGTCAAACGAATGCGATTACAAGTTGAACAAAATGGATTTGTTACTGAACTTATTATTCCGAAAGTTGCAGTCGAATTTATAATTTTATAATTTCGTGCTGTATCATTTTTCGCATCTTCTAGCTTGACAATGTTCTCTATTCCATAATAAGCTGCGACTGCTTCCATGATTTCCTTAAATGATACATTTTGCTCTAAATTCCAATTATTTCCATCAAAAGGCATGAATTCAATAAACTGAACGTGGATATTTTTATTGTTTGCCCATTCTAAGAAATCTATAATTTCACTGTCATTTGTACCTTTAATTAACACAACATTTATTTTAACGTGAAATTCATTCACTAGGAGTAAATCAATATTTTCCACTATTTTATTAAAATATTTTCTTCGAGAAATTGCATTGAAAACATCTGCTTTAAGTGAATCTAAGCTGACATTTATTTTTTTAACATGTGCTTCTTTTAAAACTCCAAGGTATTTATCAATCAAAATTGCATTTGTTGTCAAAGCTAATTCGACCGGTAATTCCCCTAATTTTAGGATTAAATTTTCGAAACCTTTTTTCACAAGTGGCTCACCACCCGTTAATCTGATTTTTTTTACTCCCAGTTTTACAAAAACTTTCGCAATAGTTAGTAATTCTTCAGAACTCATAAATTCCGCCTTATCACGCAGGGGAATCCCTTCTTCAGGCATGCAGTATGTGCATCGTAAATTACACCTTTCCGTTAATGAAATTCTTAAATAATCATGCACACGACCAAAGCCATCTGTTATATTTTGCTCTTGATTAGTCATTAATTTCACTTCTGCTTAAATTGATGTTGAAAGATTGTAAAGTTAGTGTAAATGTTTGAAGTTTGCAATTTGAATTTTTCTAATAGTCAGAAAATA
>CANLGD010000079.1 GCA_947490145.1 Flavobacteriia bacterium | reverse complement strand
GCTTGTGCTTCTTCAGAATTAATTTCAAGAACATCATTTTTTTCTTCTTGCGGTGAACTTGCATTTTCTTTTGTTGCAATTTCCTCAATGGATTTATTTTTTACTTCAAGCTCATTTTTGCTTAAGATAACTTTTGAATCAAATCCTGACTTATTTAAAAAAGGATATATAGATAATACAACGACAAAAACAGCAGCAATTCGCACTAAGTTTTGATTGTACCAATTCTTATCAGAAGCGATAAAAAATGTGCCAATAGAATTATACCATAAAATACCTTTGTTTTGATACGTTTTAGTATAAAGTAAATCCAATCGCTTTTTTACATCAATTGCCGGTGAAATGTTGTTGTTTTTTGATTCAATGGTTTTATTGATTGAATTTAACGTAAATTTCATTTGATTAAATTCATCCTCGTTAGAAAATAAATCTTTCATCTCCTCTTTCTCGAAAGACGAAAGCTCAACGAATTTTTTTAAGAAAACGGTATCAAAATCTAGTGTTTCCATTGTTTTATTTTTAAGGTAAAATCTGCGAAAGTGTTTCACAAAGTTTACAAAGTGTTTTTTTTATTTTTTCAAAATGCGAAGAATCAAATTCCTACATTTCATTCATAATTCATAATTCCTGACTCACAGTTCATTAACAGGATTAAACTCTTTCAAGCTTTCAGCTAAATATTTGGTTGCGTAAAATAAACGCGATTTTATAGTTCCTTCATTTGCATTTAAAACTTCAGCGATTTCTTTAATAGACAATCCGTCAAAATGCCTAAGTTTAAATACTTCACTGTGTTTTTGATCCATTTCATTTAACTGAATCTCAAATGCTTCACCGAAAATTGTATCGTGAACTTCACTAAATACATTTTTAGATTCATCTTTTGACTCAAAACTTGGTTCAATTCGATAAGAAGTGTTTTTACGAATTTCTTGCTTTTTGTATTCGTTTTTCACCATGTTATTGGCAACTGAATAAAACCACGTTTTAAATGACCTTTCTTGATCGAATGATTCTGGTTTTTGAATAATTTTCGCAAATAAATCGTGCACAAAATCCTCCGATTTTTCAACATCTTGCCACAATAAGCGTTTGAAAAATGAAAACATTGCTTTTGAATAGCGCATATAAATTTCGTCAAAGGCTAATTTATCTCCTTTTGAATGGAGTTTCATTAGTTCTTCGTCAGAAAACGTATTATATTTTTTGCGCAAAATCTGCATTTATTTCATATTAATCAGTCCAGCCTGGAATTTAATTTTGTCAATTAATTTATTCATTTCAAGAACTTTTGCTTTATTTTCTTGAATTTCATATTCTTTTTTTAAACTTAGTAATAACGGTAAATAATTCGAGGATAACTTTTTCATTTTCACAGTAGAAAAATTTGCAATCATTTTACTATTTTCCATCTCATTAAAATAAGTTTCATTTCTTTCTGCCAAATTAATTGGATTTTCACCATAAATTAAAGTCAGTCCTAAAACAGAAATATTCGATTCAATTTCTTGTAAATAAGGTTTTGGAAAAGTCATACTAATTTGAAGATTTTTAGTTTTATTCAATTCGCAAAATGATTTAAAAAAATTAACATCAATGTTAAGAAAAATGGGGAATGAAAAACCGATACTTTTAAGTGAATTTCTATAATATTCACTTTGCATAAAATCCATTGAAATTAGTTGTACATCTGGTCTAATATTCAAATTGTTTTGCACATACAGGGCAGAATATGTATCGTCAAATCCGTGAGTAAGTAAAATTCCACTTGTTGGAACACTTTCCAATAAATGTTTTGCATAAATTAAAAGCTCTTTTTCAATTTTCTTATTTTCAAGCAAGAAGTCTAAGTTTTGCTTTAAATTCTCATGATCATTTTTAATAAAATTATAGGCCGCATATTGAATTTGAACATCCACATTTTTTGGATTTAACTTAAAAGCTTCATTCAAATCTTCAATTAAGCCCACATTATAATTTCCAGCTACATATTTGTAAAAATGATATTCAAAAGAATTGGGTGCAGTTTTTTTGTATTGATTTACAACATTTTGCATTTCTGTTTGCTGCTGATACGTTGGTGAGCGTTGTGTAGATTGCGAATTTGCCGCAACTTTTGTTTTGAAAAAACTCGTTCCTAATTGTTTTTGACCTTGCTTTAAATTTCCTTCCACATTTATTGTAGGAATATCTAAATCTTTGGCATTTTTAACATCATCATCCAAAGATTTATCCTGAATTTTTAAAGATTCAGTGCTGATTTCAATATATTCTAAATCTTCACTTTTTGACTGTTTAACAATCGATTGAGGTTTTTCGACGGTAATTTTCGTAGAACTTGGCAACGTGCTCACTCCTTCAATATTTTTATTTTCTATTAAACTAGGCTTTTCAGCAGATTTTTTCTCCTTAAATTCTATGTTTTTTGTCTTAACTTTATTTGAAAGCTCTAATTCATTTGAAATTGTATCAGCTTGCTCAATTACTTTTTCTTCTATAGTCTCAAAATTATTTGAATTAGAATTTGTTATTCTAATCTGCTCTTGACCAGTAATTTGACAATTAATTTGCGTACAAAAAATCACACTTAATGTGAGGTATAAAAATTTCATCTTTCTATTGTTTTTTTTCTTTGTACAATTCATTTAAAAATTCGTTCAAAAAAACACAGTCAAATATCATTTTTTTGAAAATTTATTTAAAATTCAATTATTAGGCATTTTTAAACTTGACAAATTTTGAGATAGTCATTACCAATGATAAATTTGTCAAAAAAATATCTACATAAGTGATTTTTAAATTTCCCAAGAGTTTAATTCTCCAATCGCATGATAAGCCGTCATATCAAATTGAATAGGAACAATACTAGCAAATCCGTGTTGCATGGCGAATAAATCCGTATCTTCCCCTTTATCTTGGTGATTGAATTGCCCTGTTAACCAAAAGTAAGTATTTCCAAATTGGTCTTGTCGTTTATCAAATCGGTCTTCCCAAAAAGCATGAGCAGCACGACAAATTTTTAGTCCATTATATTCCTCAATCGAAATTTTTGGAACATTTACATTTAAACAGATTCCTTGCGGAATTTTATTTTTTAAAACCGCTTCAATTGTTTGTTTCACAACTAATTTTGAAAGCGAAAAATCAGCATCAGAATTAAAATCAGCTAAAGAAAAGCCTATAGAAGGAATGTTTTCCATCGCGCCTTCAACAGCTGCGGACATTGTTCCCGAATAAAGCACGTTTGTACTTGTATTTTCTCCATGATTAATTCCAGAAAGTAATAAATCTGGTTTTCTTTTCAGTAATTCATAAATTCCTAATTTGACGCAATCAACTGGTGTTCCGCTACACGTGTAAGCTTTTATTTCTCCAAAAATATCAGAGGAATTCATTCTCAAAATATTATTTATGGTGATTGCGTGTCCCATTCCAGATTGAGGTTTTTCGGGTGCAATGACAACAACTTCACCAAAAGTAAAAGCAACTTCAACCAAAGAACGTATTCCTTTAGAGAAAATTCCATCGTCATTGGTAACTAAAATTAACGGTTTCTTTGAATTCATATTGCGAATATAAGAATTTTTGGCATTTATTTTGTTATGCAATTCTAGAAAAAGAAAAAATGATTATTTTTACATAAATTTTTAAAAAATTAAATCAAAGAAAATGAAAAACATATTTTTATCATTATCAATATCATTAAGTGTTTTTGGTAATTTATCTGCTCAAAAAACTCCAGCTTTAGAAGATGGAATATATGCGAAATTTGAAACAACGAAAGGAGTAATAATTGTAAAGCTTGAAGCCGACAAAACGCCAATGACAGTAGCTAACTTTGTTGGCTTAGCAGAAGGAAAATTCACTAACAAAGATAAAAGTTTTTCTAAACCATATTACAATGGCTTAAAATTTCACCGCGTTATTAAAGACTTTATGATTCAAGGTGGTTGTCCACTTGGAACTGGTTCTGGAGATCCAGGTTATAAGTTTGCAGATGAAATTCATCCAGATTTAAAACATACTGGTCCTGGAATTTTATCAATGGCAAATTCGGGTCCTGCAACAAATGGAAGTCAATTTTTCATTACGCACAAAGCAACACCTTGGTTGGATGGAAAGCATACAGTTTTTGGTCACGTTGTGGAAGGAATGGATGTTGTGAACGCAATTGTTCAAGACGATGTAATGACAAAAGTGACAATCTTAAGAATTGGCAAAGTTTTCAAAAGCTGGGATGCAACAAAAATTTTTAGCGATAATTTAACAAGAATTGAAAAAATTGAAGCAGAAAAAAATGCAAAATTTGACAAAATTGCAAAAATGACAGCAGTTGAGTACAACGCTTATTTATTGGATGAAGTTAAGAAAAAGTATTCTGATGCGAAGCAAACTGCTTCAGGATTGGTTTATGTTATTCAAAATGAAGGTGGATTGGCAAAACCAGTTAGCGGTGAAAAATTATCTGTTCATTATACTGGAACATTTTTAGATGGAACAAAATTTGATTCTTCACGTGATCGTGGTGCGCCAATGGATTTCCAATACAAAGTACAATCTATGATTAAAGGTTTTGAAGAAGGTTTAGAAATGCTTGGGAAAAGCGGAAGAGGAATTTTTATCATTCCTTACATGCAAGCATATGGCGCAGCAGGAAGACCAGGAGCAATTCCTCCATATTCTGATTTAGTTTTTGAATTAGAAATTTTAGACATTCAACCAGCACCTCCAGTTCAAGAACATAATGAACATGATGGACATGATCATTGATTAAAATAATTAGAAATAATATAAAAGCCTCATTTTGAAAATTCAAAATGAGGCTTTTTTGCGTTTGGTAAAGTTTTAGTTTATTTACGGATAACTTTGTTATTTAGTTTTTATTTTTAGTGTATGGATTTATGTTAGTTAAAGAATTTATTTGCGCAAAGATTAGTAATAACCTTATCAGCTCCCGTAAGATTATAAAAAAATTCGCTGTACTTTTATTTCTTATATTCTACGAATTTTATAATTTCAGTCAAGTAAATGAATTTAAAATTTATTCATCTTTTATTGATAAAAAGGCAAATAAATTTATGAAACATTTATATAAAGAAAAGGATATTGTATCATGTATGGTAGTTGATTACAAAGCAGGTCTTTTGAATGGTTTAAGAATAATAACTAGCGACAGTCTAACATATCAAATAATATTTCAAAAAATATAGGAAGTAAGTTTAATAAGCTTGAATGTGATAATAAGAAAGTTCTAAAAAGTATTATTTTTGGCATTGTTATTTTCGACATGAAGGAACGAATTGACGTTTATAGATATCCAGAAATAATTTACCATTAAAATGTAACCACAGCAGTGATGGGTTCCCCCAACAAATCCGCTAAATTACATTTTTTATAAAATCACCTAAACATCACATTTCCATTGCTTCTGGTTTCTGAGCGAAATAGATATGTCCCATAATCAATGGATTGAAAACAAAATATTGACATTTCACTAAATCACCACTTGGAAGTAAACACCAAAAACGATCGGCGTTATAAGCGATAGAATCACCAAATTCGTTCATGTTTAATTCGCCAGTTCCTTTCATTCTGTACATTTTTAAAACACTGGATTTTCCTGAAATTTCTTTTAATGTCAACATACAAAATGCTTTTGAGCGTTTCACACTATCAACTTGTTTGTCAGTTAAGTCATAGTTTACAAATTCGTAGTGAATTTTTTTGTAATTATTCAAATAGCGGATCACCATATTCGTATCAACAGCTGGCAAAAGTGTTTTGAAATGTTTAACGGTGTAATTTGAGCCTTTTTGTGAAACAGAAAAACTTCTTGTTGGCTCGTCAAAAAAGCGCACATCTACAGAAGCAATTTGATCTCTTTCTAAAGCAAAAATCTCCGTACATTTCCATCTTCTTGGGTCACAGAAAAAGCGAGGTTCTATAATTCCATTAAAGCCTTTGATTTTCATGATTACAGGTAAATCACTTTTTTTATCTGGCGTTTCCAAAAGCATGTATGTTCCATAATGATCTTGCGTTGAAAAACCTACAAACCATGTTTTTGACCATTCACCGTTTTGGTAAATTTCCACTTTGGTATGTGTTCCAGACATGCGATTTGTGATTGTTTTACGAGAATTCTCTGGAACATAACCTTTAAACTCAACATTTTTAAATGTTTCAAGAATGGTATGAATAGGTTCTTGAATGATACAATTTCCAGCAGAGTCAATCCAAATTCCATCTTTTTTAATCAGTTGAAATCTATTTGCGAAAGCGTCAGTCATAATTATTTTATCAACAGAACTTGTATCAGCAATACTAAAATCCAATAATTCTGTATCAGATTTCCCACTGTTGCGCACTAAATTGGTTGCCATAAATGCTAAAAATCCCAAAACAATGATTGAAATTGTTAAAATGATGCTTTTTTTATTCATGATATTTTTATTACTTCAATTATTAATTTCTCGTGTATTTTCTTTTTCGAATATAGAAAAACACCAATCCCATCAAAACGATTAACAAACTTGGTAAAGCCATATTTAAAACCTTGTAAAAACCAGCTTCCAATTTTACTTTGTCTTTGTTAATTGCATGAATATCAATTTGTTTACTTCTTAAATCTAAAACAGAATTATCTCCCATCATGTAATCAACTAAATTTTGAAAAAATTCTTGATTGCCATAGACCAAAGGCTGCATTCCTTCAATTTTAGACATTGTTTCATCGAAACGTAATTCATTGAATGCTCTTGCACGAAATAAAAATCCTCCTTTTTTATCAGGCATTGAATCGTATTTGTTTGCAATAAAAGAACCATTTCCAACTACAAAAATTTTACCTTCAGAAATGCTTTTCTCTTTGTATTTTGATTCAGGATTATTTGCATATTCATCCACAATTCTATTTTTATAATGCGAATCGAAATTACCTTCAACCAAACCAGCTAAACACAATTTATTGCTTTCATCTTCTGGATTTTCAACTAACATAGGGTTTGGACCATAATTCATTGGGAAACCTAAACTTACCAACGGAGCCAAACCCGTCATGGAAGAATTGGTAGAAGAAGTTAAAACAGGTGTGGAAACATTTTTTGCATTTCCCACAAATTGAATTTCAGAAGCATAACGCAACAAAACTGGATCTAAATTTCGAGCAATTGGATGATTTGTCTGCGTTGCACGAATATCGAAAAACCAAGGAATTAATGGCGTTTTTGCTGAAGGTACAGCTTTTGGAGCACAGCGAACATCAATTACATAGTTATCATTTACTTTTATTCCGTAATCAAACAACATTTTGTCTAATTCCAAATTGTATCTTTCAGTATGAACAATTCCCTTCTGATTCAAGGTATCTTCGTTCAAATGCAATTTATCGATGAAACACATCAAGCGACCACCTTGCATCAAAAATTGATCAATCAAATATTTATCCTTTTCAGAAAAAGGCTGAGTTGGACGAGCTATTACCAATCCTTTCACACCTTTTAACGCATCAACAGAATCGTTTAAAAAAATGTCTTCCACAGAGTAATAAGGCGAAATCAACGCTCTAACTCGTTGTGTTTCTCCATAATTTAGTTCGCCATGACCTTGAAGGAATGCAATTCTTTGCTTGCTTATTTGTGTGCTTCTGCGAATCGCACTGATTAACATATATTCTAAATTGTTAATCGAATTTTGAATTTGTGCCTCAAATTGTTCATTCAAAGTATAGTATTTTCCTTGCGGAGTGCCTGGCATAAATTGAATGTGGTTGACTGTACTTCCACCGTAATCTAATTCAGCTCCAGGCCACAACATCATTTGATTTTGAGCGCCATCTTTCATGAATGTTAAATCCATTGGCATCAAACCCTTGCCTTTGTTGTAAAGGTTTTGAAATAATTCTTGCTGATCAGATTCACTTCCTACCATCGGATCTAAGAACACATATTCTAATCTATTTCCTGTATATTGCTTAAATTCTTTTAATTTGTCTTCAATAGCATTTCTGAATCGTTTTAATTCAGCAGGAAGATTTCCATCCAAATAGATTTTTAGGGAAATTCTATTTTTGAAATTTTCTTTGTTTGAAAGGTAGGTAATTGTTCCTTCACTCAAGGAATAACGCTTATCAGCTGTCGCATCGTAGCGAAAATAGATGTATGCTCCAATAATATTTACAAAAACAAAGGCAGAAATTAAAATCGCTAAAAATGACCAATTATAAACCCCTTTGAATAATTTTTTCTTTTCCATGATATAAAATTATTTTTTTAGTGATTTAAGAACTGTTAAAGCTGAAAAGATAAAAATTGAGATGACGCTCAAGAAATAAAGAATGTCGCTTGAATCAATTACACCTCGTTTTATGGAGTCATAATGAAAACTAATTCCACAGTATTTTATGATGTAATCAAAATCTCCCATCAAATTGAATGAACCTAAAAGTGTTAATCCATCGTAAAAAATCCAGCTTAAAAACATAGCGATAATAAATGCAACGATTTGACTATTCGTAATTGATGATGCAAAAAGTCCAATTGCAACAAAAACAGAACCTAATAAAATTAGTCCAATGTAAGAAGTTAACATTGCTCCATGATCAAAATCTCCACTTTCTAAGGAAATAGAATACATCGAGAAGTAAAAAACAAAAGTTGGAAGAATTGCAATTACAACCAAAGTTACACCTGCAAAATATTTTGCCAAAAGAATACTCAAATCAGAAATTGGTCTGGTAAAAAGTAATTCAATTGTCCCAGTTCGTCTTTCTTCTGCAATTGAACGCATAGTAATTGCAGGAATTAGAATTAAAAAAATCATTGGAGAAAGGTTGAAAAATGGAATCAAATCCGCTTCTGCACCCTCCAATAAATTCGTATCTTCGGAAATAATCCAATGAAATAATCCTGAGGTAATTAAAAAAATAAGGATAAAAGTGTAGCCAATTACGGAGCTTAAAAAACTTCTTATTTCTTTGAAATATAATGCTTTCATTTAAAATAGTTAAACTGAAAAATAAACAATTTTGTTTAATTCAATGAAGTGCAAAAATAACAAATATTTTTAAGATAAAAAACTGGAAAATGAAGGACATTTAAGATTTTAAATTAGTCCTAAATTGTTGTTTTCAGCTGATTTTTAATAAATATAGCCTTTTTAAGGTGTACTCAAAGAAACAGGAATTATTTTCCCATTCATAAATCTGTCAGCATGTAATGAAAAATCTGCGATAAATTCTGCCATTTCTTTGGCAGATAAAGGAGCTTGATAACCCGGAAATGCTTCTTCTAACATTTCTGTTTGAACTGCACCTAGACACAAGCAATTGATTTTTAACTTAGTTTCTTTAAATTCTTCGGCTAACATTTCAGTCAAACTCACAACTGCAGCTTTTGAAGTAGAATATGCTGAAAGTCCTGCAAATTTAACGCTTCCTTGAAAACCGCCCACAGAACTAATATTCACAATGTGTCCTCCAATTTCAAGCATTTTTGGAAGCGCGGCTTGAATCGTTTCCATCACACCAATCACATTGGTTTGGTAACAATCCAAAATATCTTGATGAGAAAGTTCTAAAAAAGGTTTATTTACTAATTTTCCTGCATTATTGATTAGAATATCAATCTTTTTGAGCGAGGAAAATAATTTTTCTGCATCTTCTTTTACATGAATAGAATTCAAATCAAAAACACTTAAATTCACATTTTTAAATGCTGAAAAAGAAGCTAATTCTGAAATATTTCTTGTTAAAATGTGCACATCAAAATTTTCATTTTGCGCGAAAGTAGTTAAAAGTTCTTTGCCAATTCCTCTGCTTGCACCAACAATTATGATTGTTTTACTCATCGTAAGAAATTGTTAATTCTTCACTTGTTGGATGTGCTTGACACGTTAAAATATATCCATTGTTGACTTCTAAATCTGTTAATGAATAATTTAATTTCATGGAAGCCGAACCCGATAATACTTTTGCTTTGCACGTGCAACAAACACCACCACGACAAGAATATGGAGCATCGTAACCTTCACTTGTAACAGCGTCTAGAATTGTTTTTCCATCAGTCTTTAAAGTGAAATTGGTCACCTCATCATCTAAAATAACTTTCACTTTACTCACACCTTTAAAAGTAGCAGTCTCAGAATTTTCTTCGATATTTTCGGTTAAAGTAGGAGTTGTAAATAATTCAAAGTGAATCTTTTCTTTCGGAACTCCAAAAACATTCAATATTTCTTTTGCTCCAAAAATCATTTCCTCAGGACCACAAATGAAAAATGCATCTGCTTTTAATAAGTTCAAATCATTTTTGATAATCTCACTGATTTTTTCTTTTGTTAAACGGCCTTCTTTGTGTCCATCGCTTAATTCTTTTGTTAAAAAATGTGTTGTTTCAGAATTTTTCAATCCTTCCAATTCATTTTTAAAAATAACATTATTTAAAGTTTTGTTCGCATAAAATAATTTCATATTTCCACCATTTTCTTCAATGGATTTTGCAATTGCCAAAATTGGAGTAATTCCACTTCCAGCAGCAAAAGAAACGATATTTTTAGCAGATTTATCTAAGATAAAATTTCCTTGCGGTGGAGAAATTAAAATAAAGTCTTCAACTTCTAATTCTTGATTTATCCAAGTTGAAATTTTACCGTTTTCAACCGTTTTCACAGCAATTGAAAGTTCTTCATTTTTACCTGAACAAATTGAATACGAACGTCTTTCGTCTTTACCGTCAATTTCAACTGAAATATTGATGTATTGACCTGGAATAAACTTGAATTTTTCTTTTAAATCTATTGGAATATCAAAGGAAATCTGAACACAATCATCTGTTAATTTTGTAATTGCAGAAACTTTTATTTCTACAAAACCTTTCGCTGTATGATGTTTAGCAATTTTTGCTTTTTTCTCTTTCTTTTTGAAAATATTACCTAAAATACCCATTTTTTTAATAATTTAATAATATAAAAAATACAAGATGCAAATATACATTAATATTATATAAAAGTATTTATTTAGATTAATTTTAGATTTATAACATTAAAAAATGAAATTTTATATCCACAAAACTTTTATTACCTTTGCATAAACAAATTTATTCTATGTCAAACTCAATTTCAGTTGTTCCAATAGCAATCAACGAACCCGTTAAATCTTACACTAAAAATTCGCCAGAAAGAGCAGAAGTGTTATCCATGTATAACAAAATGTACAATCAATCTCCTGTTGATATTCCAATGTATATTGGTAGTGAGCAGGTTTTTACAGATAAAAAAGTGAACATTGCGCCACCACATGAGCATGCAAAAAGTCTAGGTAAATTCAACCAAGGTGAAGCAATTCATGTTGAAAAAGCAATCGAGGCTGCTTTAAAAGCAAAAGATGCTTGGGCAAATTTACCTTGGGAACAACGTGCTTCTATCTTTTTGAGAGCTGCAGATTTATTAGCTGGGCCTTTTAGAGCGAGAATGAATGCTGCTACTATGTTGTGTCAATCTAAAAATGTTTTTCAAGCTGAAATTGATGCTGCTTGCGAATTAATTGACTTTTTTAGATTCAATGTGCAGTACATGACACAAATTTACAAAGATCAACCAGAATCTTTGCCGGGGATGTGGAATCGTTTGGAATACAGACCTTTGGAAGGATTTGTTTTTGCCTTAACTCCGTTCAACTTTACATCAATTTGTGCAAATTTATGCGCTGCACCAGCTATGATGGGGAATGTAGTTGTTTGGAAACCAGCAAATACGCAAGTTTATTCTGCACAAGTAATCATGGAATTATTTCAAGAAGCAGGGTTACCTGACGGAGTAATAAACATGGTTACAGTTAGCGGACAAACTGCAAGTGAAGTTGTTTTCAAGCACAAAGAATTTGCAGGTTTACATTTTACAGGTTCTACAGGAGTTTTCAGACAATTATGGAAAAAAATTGGTGATAACATCGAAAACTATAAATCTTACCCAAGAATTGTTGGTGAAACAGGAGGAAAAGATTTTATCATGGTTCACGAATCTGCTCATCCAGCAGAAGTTGCAACTGCAATGACACGTGGAGCTTTTGAATATCAAGGTCAAAAATGTTCTGCTGCTTCTCGTGCTTATGTTCCTTCAACTATTTGGGAAGAAGTGAAGAAAATAGCTGTTGAACAAGTGAAATCTATGAAAATGGGTTCTCCAGAAGATACTTCAAACTTTGTGAATGCTGTCATTGATGAAAAATCATTTGATAAAAATGCATCTTACTTAGATTATATCAAGGCTGCTCCAGATGCTGAAATTATCGTAGGAGGAAATTACGATAAATCAAAAGGTTATTTTATTGAACCGACATTAGTTGTAACGACAAATCCAAAATTCAGAACAATGTGTGAAGAAATTTTTGGACCAGTTTTAACAATTTATGTTTACGAAGCAAAAGATTACGAAAAAACATTGGAATTATTAGACGAAACTTCTGATTACGCCTTAACTGGAGCTATTTTAGCAAAAGATCGTTATGCAATTAATCTTGCGTTGAAAAAATTAGAAAACAGTGCTGGAAATTTTTACATCAATGACAAACCAACAGGAGCTGTTGTAGGTCAACAGCCATTTGGTGGAGCAAGAGGTTCAGGCACAAATGATAAAGCTGGAGCACCATTGAATTTAATTCGTTGGGTTTCTGCAAGAACTATTAAAGAGACTTTTGTTACAGCGAGAGATTATAAATATCCTTTTTTAGGAGAATAAATTTAAGAAAAATCGTTTCTTCATCGTTATTTTAAAAATTTCATTTATCATCCGCATAGGCGGACTCAAAATAAAATTTT
>CANLGD010000078.1 GCA_947490145.1 Flavobacteriia bacterium | reverse complement strand
TCGAAATACAAATGCAAATGCTGAGTCTTTCAACTCTAAAATAAAACTATTCCGAGCAAATCAAAGAGGCGTTATAGATGTTAAATTTTTCCTCTTCAGATTAGCAAAACTTTTTGCATAATCCCCAGAAAATTTACGTGACCCAATTAAAGTATGTTGAAATTCCAGTGGAAATATTAATTCAAACCAAAAGTGATTCTAACAGACAATTTACAGAAAGCGATTCAAAATTAAAATGACATTTTTTAAAATGGAAAATTGGGATAAGATATTTCCCAAAGAAAAAGCCCGTGAGCTGACACAGAATGTTTGGCTGAACTTCTATTTTTTTGTTTAATAATGTTTTCCACTTCTTGAACTGAAATATTTTCCAAACCAACTTCAATTAATGTACCAACAATTGCACGAACCATATTTCTCAAAAATCGATCTGCTGATATCTCAAAATAAAGTTCATTTTCATTATTTTGCTTCCAAAAAGCATGTTTAATTGTGCAAATATTTGTTTTTACATCCGTATGTAATTTAGAAAAGGAAGTGAAATCTTGTGTTCCAAGTAAGTATTCACATGCTTCATTCATTTTTTCAAGATTTAAATCTTTTGTAAAAAGTAAACTTAAACCATTGGAAAATGGATTCTTTTTTTTTGTAATAAAGTAACGATAAACTCTTTGCCTGGCATCAAAACGAGCATGAAAATCGGCATTAACTTTTACAACTTTAACAACGGCAATATCCATTGGTAAAATGCGATTTACTTTAAATGCTAAATTTTCTAATTCATATTTCTCAGGTAAATCTACATGAAAAAAGTACGAATGTGCATGAACTCCTGCATCCGTTCTTCCACAACCAACTATTGAAATTGAATCAGAATTGAATAATTTATTTAAAACTTCTTCGATTTTTTCTTGCACAGAAATATCATTTGGCTGTCGTTGCCAACCTGCATAATTTAAACCGTGATATTGAATTTCGAAAGCATAACGTTGCATGTGGCAAAGTTAAAAAACAATTGGACAAACTTTTGAATTATTTCACAATATTAGAAAAATTCATTGAGCCAAAAATTCCAAATCCATTGTTAATATTGGAAAACACCTTTACCGGTTCAGTAAAAAAACCAACATTTGAAGCCTTTTTAACTGAAATAAAATATTGATATGTTTCCTTATTCATACTGATTAAACTATAGGTATAAATCGGAGCATTTTGAATTGAGTCAGTCTTGTAGCTGTAAAAATCAATTTCTAGCGTTTTTTCATTTCCATCAAATAATTCATCAGTAAAATAAATTTCTGGATATTCACTTTCGCCAACTATTGAACTTCCTCCATCTTCAAAAACGGGGTCTAAACATGAAAAATATTGCATATTCGTGTATGCTCCTTCAGGATTAAAAACGGAAACTTTCACAAAGTAAAAATTTTTACCTACAGGATCATTCCATTTTAAAACTGCCTTTTTCCTAGTACCGTTATTCGATTCAAAAGTACTTGTATCTACAGCGTTTAAATTGATCTTTGGAACAGTAGTCATTTCTGCTGATATAGATTCGTAATCTGGATGAGAAACTTCTATTTTAAATTTTACATTTTGACTTGTTACAAAAGGAAATTCATATTTATTATCTAAGCTTGAGTTTGTCATTGTGAAAATTTCTCCACTTGACAAATTTGTTAAAGTTACTGTTGCACCAGTTTTGATATATTTATCAGATTGCGATTCATTACTTAAGAAAAAATAACTTCTTTCCAAGTAAATTCTAAATATTGAATCATTTTCATTGATTCCATTTAAAACCAAAACGGGATCTTTTCCTTCACCTTTGTATTGAATTTCTTTTTCACAGGAAATTAATGCGAAAAGAAAAAGTAGGAGAGAATATTTAATTAAAGCTAATTTATTTTTCATTTTCAGTATTATTTGAGATTTTTTCTAATTTATTTTTCTTAATTTTTTCAAAGTCAAATTTGAATTTCCAGCTAATTGAAGGAATCATTGGAAATAAGGCAATTTGTTTTAATACTGGATTATTGGAAGTATTTGTTCCTTGATAAATGGCAAATGCGTTCTGTCTATTGTATAAATTATATACTGAAAATGAGATTACTGAATGTCCCCATTTTTTCATTTTTTTATAATTTGCGCCAAAATCCATTCTGTGATATGAAGGCATTCTATAGCCATTTAATTGTTCGAAATTTGTAACTCCCTGATAGTATTGATTTGACAATGAATTTGGCGCAATTGAATAATTTTGTGAGCCTAAAGTAACTGCGTTTCCAGTACCATAGACGAAAACCATTCCTAAATCCCAAAATTCATTTATGTCATAAGTCAAAACAACACTCAAATCGTTTCTTCTATCGAAGCGGTAAAAGAATTTTTTTCCAAAATTTAAGTCGTCGAATTGTCTTTCTGACCAACTCAAGGTATAACCAATCCAACCAGTTAATCTTCCTTTTTTTCTTTCTAGAAAAACTTCTCCTCCATACATCCAACCTTGACCAACAACTATTTTTTCTTGCCAATCTTCACTTGCAGCTAGAAAATCTGCTCCTTCTTCATATTGAATTAGGTTTTCCATTTTTTTGTAATATCCTTCAACAGAAAAATTATATTGTTTTGAAAACTCTCGGTAATATCCTAAGCTAATTTGATTTGCAAGGACTGGTTTTACATTTTTTGTAGCAGGAACCCATAAATCTGTTGGCAAACCAATCCCTGTATTTGATAATAAGTGTAAAAATTGTGCCATTCGAGAAACACCTAATTTAATACTTGAATTTTCATCTAGCATAAAATTCCCACTAAACCTTGGTTGTAAAACCTGATAAGTTTTGCCGCCAGTCAAGAAAATCGCGTGATGTAAACCGAAATTAATTTTTAAACGGTCATTAATTTTATAATCATCTTCTGCATACAGACTTATTTCGTGCGAATATTGGAATTTTGATCCGACTGCAGTATCCAATTGCTGATTTCCATCATCAAAATTAACATACGTTATTCCAGGTTCAAAAGTATGATAGGTATCTGAAACTCCAAATTTTATGTTGTGGTTTGGATTTGGAAAATAGGTGAAATCTGTTTTTAAGCCCCAATCTTTAATACCTGAATTGTAAGTTATACTTTGATTTTGTTTCACAGTTGTTCCATCTGTATATTTTGTTTCTTCATTAAATTCTCCACCAATTAAGAAGTTGTATTTTGAATATGTTGCGGTTGTATTCAAAAATAATTTAGGGTTTATAATGTGATTCCAACGAATTGCACCGATTGAATTTCCCCATTGTAATTTTGCTCCAAATTCACTTGTATACGAATTACCTTCAGAATCGTACGAACTTTCTCCTTTGTCTTTAACAAAAACTTTATCCAAACCAAAATATCCACTAAAGAAAATGTGATTTTTAGCATTTATTTTATGGTGAATTTTTGTATTAAAGTCATGAAAGAAATAACCTCCATCTACTTTTCTAGCTAGGAGAAAGGGACGGTACAATAAATCCAAATAAGTTCTTCTGGCGCTAAATGAAAAAGCAGTTTTGTCTTTTTTGATTGGTCCTTCAACTAAAACCCTACTTGAAATAATTCCAACGTTACCTTCAACATTGTAATTTTTCATATTTCCTTCTTTCATTCTCATATCCAAAACGGATGAAGCTCTTCCTCCATATCTTGCTGGGAATCCACCTTTTACTAAAGTAACGTTTGATAATGCGTCTGAATTAAACACAGAAAAGAAACCAAATAAATGCGATGCATTGTAAATTGGAACCCCGTCTAAAAGTATTAAATTTTGATCTGGTCCACCACCTCGAACATAGATTCCACTTGATGCTTCTCCACCAGATTTTACACCAGGAAGCAATTGTAAAACCCTTAAAACATCTTTTTCTCCTAATATTAAGGGCAATTTTTCTACTTTATCAAGTTGTAATTCAATTGTTCCAGCATTTGTGCTTTCTACTGTTCTTTTTGAGCCTTCGCTTGTAATTGTGATTTCTTTTAAGTTTTGAACTTTTTCTTCAAGTGCAACATTCAAATCATTTCTGCCCTTGGCGCAAAGCGTATATTTTGTTTGTAATCTGAAATAAGAAACTCGAATAAAAGCATCTTTTGCAGGAATTGTCAAACTGAAAAAACCATATTCATTTGTTCCAGCACCTTTTTTGGAAACGGTATCGTAAATTGTTGCACCGATTAATTTTTCACCAGTACTTTCATTGGTAATGAAACCAGAGATTGTTCTTTTTTCCTGCGAAAAAGTGATAATATTTATTGTTGTAAAAAGTAGTAAAAGAAATATTTTCATTTGAATTCTGTTATTTTTTGAAAGTAAGAAGAATAAAATAACAATTTTAAACGCTAATTTAACTAATTTATTCCCTTAGAATAGAAAAAAATAAAAATTTAGACTAATTTCACGGAAAATTACGAATTTAGAAAATACTTATTTCATGAAAAATAATAAATTATTTATTGCAATTATTATTGGTTTAATTTTAGGAATCGCTTTTGGTGGTTATATACATGAATTTCATCCAAAAAGCATTGAGGGTTTTTCTAAAAACATCAAATTATTGGGTACGGTTTTCATTCGTTTGGTTCAAATGATTATTGCTCCTTTGGTTTTATCAACATTAATTGTTGGAATAGCAAAAATGGGCGACATGAAAATGGTTGGGCGAGTAGGAGCGAAGGCAATGGCTTGGTTTTTTACTGCATCTTTGGTTTCATTGTTATTAGGATTAGTTTTAGTAAACTGGATGAAACCTGGAGTTGGTTTAGATATCGACATGGAAAATCTTTCATCAGCCGCTGATTTAGTTGAGAAAACACAAGCCTTTTCTTTAGAAGAATTTGTAAAACACATCGTACCGAAAAGTTTATTTGAAGCTTTGGCAACAAATGAAATCCTACAAATCGTTATTTTTTCTATCTTTTTTGGAATTGCATTATCTTCCATCGGAAAGGTTGGTGAACCGGTAATTAAAGCCTTAGACGCAATTTCTCACGTTGTATTAAAAATGGTTGGTTACATCATGTGGGTTGCACCAATCGGTGTTTTTGGTTCTGTGGCTGCTGCAGTTTCAACTTATGGATTCGATATTTTCTCACTTTATGCAAATTATTTAATCGCTTTTGTAATTGGAATCGCCTTGCTGTGGGTAGTTTTACTTTCAGTAGGTTATGCTATTTTGAGAAATCGTTTATGGACTTTATTAAAAAGAATCAAAAATCCTTTATTAATTGCGTTTTCAACTACAAGTAGTGAAGCTGTTTTTCCAAAATTAACAGAAGAATTAGAGCGTTTTGGCTGTGACAATAAAATTGTTTCTTTTACCTTGCCCTTGGGTTATTCCTTCAATCTAGACGGAAGTATGATGTACATGACTTTTGCAAGTGTATTTATTGCGCAAGTGTACGGGATTGATATGCCAATTGAAAAACAATTAACAATGCTTTTGGTTTTAATGTTAACGAGTAAAGGTGTTGCTGGTGTACCAAGAGCGTCTTTAATTGTTGTTGTTGCTACCTGTTCAATGTTCGGAATTCCACCAGAAGGAATCGCTTTAATTTTACCAATCGATCATTTTTGCGATATGGCAAGAAGTATGACAAATGTTGTAGGTAATGCTTTGGCTACAAGTGCTGTGAGCAAGTGGGAAGGGAAATTGAGGAATTAGAATAATTAAATATTAGCCAAAAATTTTCTCGCTAGAAATATAAATGATTCGTGAAAACATTTTTTTTGATTAGCCATGAATAACCATTTTTTTCCATGCAATCGTAATATTGAATTGATAGTTATTTAGTTAAGTGTTGAGTTTAAAATTTTTCTTTCGATTGCATAAAAACTTATTATCATTACAAATATCTGTAGTTAAATTTAAGGCTTTTTCAAGCTTTAACAATATGACTTGATCCTATGTTGCCTCGCTTAATTTTATTGAATAAAAAAAGGAGAGTAAAAACTCTCCTTTTCAGTTGACCCACTAGGGCTCGAACCTAGACTCTTCGGTACCAAAAACCGACGTGTTGCCAGTTACACCATGGGTCAATTGGCATGCCTAAATTTCGCGTAGACAGGTGCAAATTTAGTTATTTATTTTTAATTGTCAAGTGAAATAAGGAAAAAAAGGAAACTTTTTTTTAATTCATTCATTTACTAGTATTTACTACTTGATTTTATTTTCAAAAATCAATGAATTGCAATCTCTGTAATCTCTTTTTTGTACAAAATTGCATTTTCAATGTAAATATAAGGAGCTAAAAAAACTTTGTTCCAAACTCTGAGATTAAATTCATTGTCGGGCGATTGAATTCTTCCACCATTTGGTGAGTCAAGCTCCACGCAACTCGCTATCAAGTGGTATTTTGAGCGAATGTAATTTTCTAAGCCACAACCATAAACTTTTGGATATTTTGAAATGGATGTTAAAGCTAGTTTTGATACAATACTAACTTTTTTATTAATTTTTGTATCAATTTCTTTGAAATATTTGTGGGTTCCTTTGTCTGCCCAATAAATAACATTCCCTTTTGTGTGAAAAGAAACAGTAACAAGAGGTTTTATTTTAAAAATAAAATTTTGAATTGCTTGCGTTTCTTTTGGTTCGGCTGGGAATAAACCTTTGTAGCCTTCAGAACATGGGACAGATTGAAAATTTCCTCCATGTTTCAAGTGATGGTTTCCATCGTTAAAAGTGGCATTCAAATCAATTCCTTTTCCGTTTGCTTTCCATTCCTGATAAGTATCGATTAAGAGAATTTTATCTCTGTACAAATTAAAAGAATCTTCAATTCCTAAAAAATCAAGCTGAGCAATTTTTAATCCATCAGGATTTGCAACGGGCATTATATAAATATCAACGGAATCTAAAAATTGTTTTGCTTTTGGATAAGTATTGTCTTGATTTGTAATATTTAATAAAAAAACATTCAAAAACTTCATAACTAATTTTGAGCTATAATCTTCTCGCGCGTGAATGTTTCCAACAATAAAAACACAGCACTTTTTTGGCTTTTCATAACCAATCCTAATAGTGGCTAATTCTAAACCAAACTCTGATTTTCCAACTTCAACAGGATGAACCCATTCAGAATAATTTGCATATAAATAAGTCAAATCATCCAAAATCATGGAATAGGTATATTTTAAACTGTCTTCAATTTGATAGTTGCTTTTTCCATAAAAATCAAAAGATGAATTGTTTTCTTGACAAATTACGCAATAGGTAATAATTAAATAAAAAAATAATAAAAACAGTTTATTCATAAGTATATTCAATCATTTCTTTGAAACCTTCAATTTGTAGTTTAACCTTATTTCCAGGATTTGTATTTTCAGCCAAAGAAGAAATGCCAAATTTCAATTTTTCAGTTACAATAGATTTACACTTGTCTTGCATGTCAAGATGAACTAATTGCACATTTCTAATTGGAGGTAAAGATTTTGATAAATATTTACTACCAATTAAATTAAATTCATGGTTTTCACAACCTCCAGAATAGGAAACCTCAATTTCTAGGTAATTTCGCTGCAATTTAATATTTAGAATTTTATATGGAGAATTGTTTTTGGAAACTTCACCTAAAATAGCTTGAGGATATTGCTCTTTTTGATTTTCAGTTGTTGCACTTGTTTGAGAATTTTTTTTCATTTTGCAGGAAAATATCAATAAAGCTAAAAAGCAAAATGAAATTAATTTAGAGGGATTTTTCATTTTTTTTAATTTGTTTAGTTATCAAAGATAAGATATTAAATTTTAATTGAATTACATATTTATGAAAAAAAAATAGACACAAAAAAAGCCGTCCAAATTGAACGACTTTTGAGTTAAATAATTTTGTGATGTTATTCAGAGTTTATTTATAAAAGTTGTTTTTTGTGCATTTTTGCAAGTGAAATAATTAGAGTTTACGTTTGTAAATGACAAATTTTCACTAAAAATAACGACACCTTCGAAGGAAGTGCCGAAGGTAAAAGCGATATTTTTTGGCAAACGCTAATTTGCTGCTATTGCAACAAACTCATCATAACTAACATATTTCTCATCTAATTTCACTGTAGCTTTAAAATATTCAGTTAATTTCACCTCCGCTATCATATCATAAATTTGCGCTGATTCTTCTTTCTTAGATAAAACATCAATCGCTGATTTTTGTAATTCTTTGTCGTCTGGAGCTGGCATTCCGTATTGTGCATATTGATTTATCAATAAACCTTTTGTAAATTCAACAACTTCTTTTTGATCTAATTTCAAATTATTTGTTTTGAAAATCTCGCCTTGAATTAATTGCCATTTCATTCCTTTTTCATAGTTGTCAAATTGACTCTCAATTTCTTCTAAAGTAATAGGTTTTTCATTTGAAACTTGAATCCATCTTTTCAAAAATTCTCTTGGCAATTCAACTATTGTATTTTCCAATAAAGATAAATAAACAGCATTTGTTAACATTTTATCTGAATCGTTTTCAAACATTCTTTCTAAATCAACAGAAATTCTGTCTTTCAATTCTTTTTCTGAATTAATTGCTCCTTCACCAAATAATTTATCAAATAAATCTTGTGTTAAATCAGCTAATTCCATGTGACGAATTTCGTTAATTGTCAATTGAAATTTGTTTGAAATGTTTGGTAAATCTTCTTCTTTTATTGCCAACATTGCTGCTGTATCTTTTCCTCCACGAGAAACATGCGCCGGATTGACAATAACTTTATCTCCAACAACTTTTCCAAGAAAATTGGCTTTTGTTTTTGCATCTTCAACAAACTCCATTGAAATTGTCGAAGAATTTAAAATTCCATGTTCTTTGATTGAATCATCCTCATTTAATTCAAGAAATTGACCTAAAATCATATCGCTTTCGCCCACTTTTTCAGAAGCAACAAGTTTTCCGTATCTTCTTCTTAAGTCATCAATTTGTTTTCCGATTAATGTATCGTCAATTTTAACTTTTACGAAATCAAATTTATCTTTAGAAGAAAGTTTAATGTCAACAACTGGTTTTAAACCAATTTCAAAAGGGAATTCAAAATCTGAAGGATTGTTAAAATCACCAATAACTTCTAAATCTGTGGTAGGAATCGGGTTTCCAAGAATTTCGATTTTCTCATCAAAAATAAATTTTGATAAAGCATCGTTTACAATTTTATTTAATTCTTCCGCTAAAATTGCACGACCAAATTGTTTTTGAATAACAGATATTGGAGTTTTTCCTGGACGAAATCCTGGACTTTTTGCTCTTTTACGCTGTTTTTCTAAAGTATAATTAACTTTTGTTTGGTAATCTTCTTGAGAAACGTGCACTTTTAAAATCGCTGTTCCAGCATTGATGTCTTCACGAGTTACTTTCATTTTTATTTTTTTAAAATTTGATTAATAAAAAAAGGCATCACGATTGGTGATGCCTTTTTGTTTTGTACGGAAGGTGAGACTCGAACTCACACACCTCGCGGCACCAGATCCTAAGTCTGGCGTGTCTACCAATTCCACCACATCCGCATTTTTCTTTGTTTTTGAAAAAGCTTTTTTCTCTATAAACTTTAATTTTTAAATGCTTAATTGCAGATGTAAAACTACGTATTAAAAATCTTGTTTGCCTCAAAAAAATCAATTTTACAAAAAAAACTTTTTTTTTAAAAAGTTACGTTTAACTTTCATTTTTACAGGGTGCAAAGATAATGTTTTATTTATATTAACAAATAAATACTTTAATAAATTTGAAAATAATTGATAATTATTGATAAATATTAACTTTACAGAAATTTTTTTAGATGCGCGTTACTGGTTTTACCTTTATAAAAAATGCTTTAATTTACGATTATCCAATTGTTGAAGCAATAAAATCTATTTTGCCTTTATGTGATGAAATTATTGTTGCTGTTGGTAATTCAACTGATGAAACCTTGGAATTAATTAAAAGTATTGATCAAAAAATTAAAATTATTGAAACAATTTGGGATGAAAATTTGAGAGAAGGAGGGAAGGTTTTAGCAGTTGAGACAGATAAAGCTTTTGCTGAAATCTCAAAGGATACTGATTGGGCATTCTATATTCAAGGTGATGAAGTTTTACACGAAAGGTACATTGAAACAATTCAAAATGAAATGCTTAAGTATAAAGACAATCCGAAAGTGGAAGGACTATTATTTCATTACAAGCATTTTTACGGTTCTTACGATTACGTTGGCTCGGCTTCAAATTGGTATAAAAATGAAATTAGAGTTTTAAAATATAATCCAGAAATATTTTCTTTCAGAGATGCTCAAGGTTTTAGAAAAAAACCAGACAATATGCTGAGAGTTAAACAAATTGACGCTTGTATTTATCACTATGGTTGGGTAAAACCGCCAGAAAAAATGCAAAAAAAACAGGAAACTTTTCATAAATTGTGGCACAAAGATGATTGGTTGGAAAAAAATATTGATAAAGCAGTAGAATTTGACTATTTGGCAAATATTGCTCAATTAGAATTGTTTACAGAAACTCATCCAGCTGTTATGGAAAATCGAATCAAGGCCAAAAATTGGAAATTTGATTATGATATTTCTTTTAATAAGTCAACTTTAAAGGATAAATTTAAAGCATTTTGCAAGAAATACCTTGGAATGGATTTCAATTATAAGAATTACATCAAAATTTGACTTGAATTTTATTTTTTCTAAGTACTTTTGTGAAAAAATAAATTTATGACGAATAATATTGATGCAGTTAGTTACTGCGTAGGAATGAGTATAGCTGGAAGTTTAGTTCAACAAGATTTAGACAAAATTAATACTGCAGTGTTAGCCGAGGCAATTTCTGATGTTTTTGCTAATAAAGCATTAAAATATACAGGTGAAGAGGCAAATCAAATCATCCAAAATTACATTGAAGCTGCTAATGAAGCAAAATTTGAACAACATAAAGTTGAGGGTGAAGCATTTTTAGCAAATAATAAAATTAAACCAGAAATTACAGTTACTGAAAGTGGTCTGCAATTTGAAATTATTAATGAAGGTTCCGGCGCGAAACCAGGTTCTACAGATACTGTAAAAGTTCATTACCACGGAACATTAATTGATGGAACTGTCTTTGATAGTTCAGTTGAACGTGGAGATCCTGCTTCATTTGGTGTAAATCAAGTAATTAAAGGGTGGACAGAAGCTTTACAATTAATGCCAGTAGGAGCTAAGTATCGTTTATATATTCCTCAAGATTTGGCTTATGGAGCGCATCCACATCCAGGAGGACCAATTAAACCTTATACGACATTGATTTTTGATGTTGAATTATTAGATATTTTATTATGAAAAAACTAATTTCGATTCTTACTATTTCCTTAATTTTTGTTTCTTGTTCTGAAACAGAAAAAAAAGCTGAAAAAGTAATATTAATTACATTTAAAGACAAACTTTCCTATACATTAGGAGCAGATCATGCAAGAGCAATATCTGAATCAGGAGATAAAAACTTTGATAAATACAATGTTGATGAAATTGTTGATGGATTCAAATTAGGTTTGAAAGATGAAAAAGCTTTTGATGAAGGATGTAAATCTACCATGCAAAAATTGTTTGGAGAAACTGGAAAAGGTTTTAACGATCAATATGTAAAGGAAGGTTCCAATTGCATTGGAAAGATTTCTGGAATATTTTTCGCTTCTGGCTGGAAACAAAAGAAAGCTTTTTCAAAAATTGATATGGCAAAAGTATTGATTGGTTTTGAACATGGTCTAAGAAAAATTGATACAATTGTTCCAAGAAATGAGCAAGCGACAATTGTTCAAAATTTTATGGCTGATTTGAACAAGCAAAATGGAATCAACTTATTGGAAAATGCTAAAAAGCTTAAAAATACTACAACAACTTTATCTGGAATAGTTTTGGAAACTTTAAGCGAAGGAACGGGCGGAAGTCCAACTCCTAGTGATGATGTTTTGGCGCACTATATTTTAATGAATTCTTTGGGTGATACACTTCAAAGTTCCTTCAAAATGTGTGAAATGTACAAACAGCCATTGACAGCCTTTTCATTAATGAGCGTTGTTCCAGGTTGGACAGAAGGTATTCCTTTAATGAAAAAAGGTGGAAAATACAGACTTTATTTACCATTTCATTTAGCTTATGGCGAACAAGGAATGTTTAACCAACAAACGCAGTCTTATGATATTCAGCCTTATGAATCTTTGGTTTTTTACATTGAATTAATCAATTACGGAAAAACAGGTTCTTTGACTAAGAAATAAAATTTTTTATCTAAAAATATTGATACCCTTTTTGAGAATTTCTTGGAAAGGGTATTTTTGTGTTAAAAATTTTACTTATTAAATTAATGTTCAATTTATTGTCAACTAATACTAATTTTCACTCTGCCTGTAATTTGGTCAATTTTTTGTTCATGCTTTCCAAAACAGTATTGTAAATTTCTTTCATTTTATCTTGTTGAGATCCGTAATATTCTGTAGATTTTTTGAATTGAGCATACGTCACTTCATATTTTTTCAATACAATATCACCAGATTCTTTGACAGATTTCTGAAATTGACTAATGTGAGGCAGTCCTGTTTGAATTTGATTCTCAATAATCATTAAATCTTCTAAAATTAAAGCCATTTTTTCTTCCGTAATTACATTTTTTGGTTCTGGAATTTCATTTAATTTTAATTCACAGGAAAAAATAAAAAAGAAAGAAATAAGAATTAAGCCAATTTTTCTCATGATCTATCAAAAGTTAAACGTTGACCAAAATCTGAATATTTAACTTTATTATTTTGATAAACGATTCTTCCATTTACAAAAGTTGAATGAATTGAATTTGAAAAAGTCGTTCCTTCAAAAGGTGACCAAGCACATTTACTCAAAATATTTTCTTTTGTTACCTCATATTTTTTGTTTTCTTGCACTAAAACTAAGTCAGCAAAATAATTTTCTCGAATAAAACCTCTTTCTTTCAATTTGAAACATTTCGCCGGAGCGTGAGCCATTTTTTCAACTAATTGTTCCAAAGAAATTTTTCCTTCTTTTGATTTTTC
>CANLGD010000077.1 GCA_947490145.1 Flavobacteriia bacterium | reverse complement strand
GCGCCTTCTTCAAAATCCAGTTGGGCTTCCACTAAAGCTTCTTTTTTATTGGCAGGATTCATTTGATATGTTTTCTTATTTCCAGATTTTGGCGCTGAACCTAAAGCGTCTCTAAACGGACCATAAAATGCACTAGCGTATTTTGCTGTGTAGGACATGATACTTATATTAGTAAACCCTTTATCATCAAGCGCATTTCTCAAAAAACCAATTCTGCCGTCCATCATATCTGAAGGTCCAAGTATATCGATCCCAGCTTGGGCTTGCGCTATTGCCATATTTGCCAAAATTGGAAGTGTTTTATCATTTATGATTTCACCATTTTCCAACAAACCATCGTGCCCATCAGAGGAATATGGATCCATTGCAACATCGCTCATTAGGACGATTTCAGGAAAACGACTTTTCAATTGATAAATTACATCTAAATAATAGTTTTCTTTTGCATATGAATGCGTGGCGTATTTATCCTTTAATTCCTCCAAAATAGCTGGAAACAAAACAAAATTTCTTAAGCCTAAATTCATACAAGTTTCGATTTCAGGAATTAACATATCCAAACTCCATCTGAAATTATTAGGAAGAGATTTTATTTCTGTTTTTATTCCTTTTCCATCTTCTAAAAAAATAGGATAAATTAAATTTTCAGTTCCTAATTTAGTTTCCTCAACCATCATTCTGATAGCCTCATTTTTTCTATTTCGTCTTGGCCTAATCAACATATCGTTTTTTCTTCAAAATTAATTAAAAATTTTGATTCTTGTGCATGATGGGAATCAACTCAGTATTTAATTACATTGTTTTTTAAATAAAACATAAAAGTTGTTTAAACGAAACTAATACTCTAAGTTCGATTATTAATATAGATTGAATTCGTCGCTTCTACTCGGCCAGAATATTAATTTTAACTGAATGGAGGAGCTTATTTTATAGGGGATGTGTATACATTTATAAAAAATAAACAAAGGATATTTCTTTCAAAAGGTCTAATGTATTTTTTGGAAAATTACAAAAATTCCTCTTTTTCACAAAAAAACTGAAAATATCCCACTATTTAGCTTCGCTGAGACTACGTGTTATTATCTTTCCTTATTCAAATCTGAACATTTATAGGTGTTCTGAACAAAATTAATAATCGAAGCCAGGTTAGTAGTTATACTTTAAAAAATAGCTTTGTATTGCGATTTATTATGAAAATTCTTAGAAATTTTTGATAAAAAAAGGAGAATAGTTAAATTTACTAAAAAAGAAAAAAGGTTGATAAACCATGGCTGAGAACCCTTTTTCCTTCATAATAAATAATTATCAAATCTTAACTTTTCATAAGCGCTTCAATCGCTTGTGTAAATTCAATAAAATCATCAACACTCAATCTTTCAGGTCTTTCAGTTAAAAATCGATGTTCAAAATGTTTGTCTTGTGTAAATTGTTTTATGGTATTTCGCATCATTTTACGTCTTTGATTGAAACAAGCTTTGACTATTTGAATAAATAATTTTTCATCACAAGGAAAAACTTCTCGATCATTTCTTGTCATTCTTATTACTCCAGACTTAACTTTCGGCGGCGGATTAAATGCCTGCTCATCAACTGTAAAGCAATATTTTATATCGTAAAAAGCTTGAAATAAAACACTTATTATTCCATAAATTTTACTTCCTGGTTTTTCAGCAATTCTCTCAGCGACTTCCTTTTGAAACATTCCCATTATTTCTGGAATCTGATTTCTATGTTCCAAACATTTAAACAAAATTTGAGTTGAAATATTATATGGGAAATTCCCAACAACTGCAAAGGCTTCATTTCCAAAATATTTTGAAGGATCCATTCTTAAGAAATCTTCTTCTAAAATTTTGCCTTCTAATTGAATGAAATTTTCCTTCAAATAAGCAATAGAATCTCTATCAATTTCAATTACCCAAATTTCATTTTCAGGTTTTTCAAGTAAAAATGTTGTCAAAGCTCCTGTTCCTGGTCCAATTTCCAATACTTTTTTACAACCTCTATGATTCTGAAATTGCTCTGCAATTTTTCTACTTATATTTTTATCAATTAAAAAATGTTGCCCTAAATGTTTTTTAGCTCGCACGACAGGTTTTGCTTTAACCTTGTGGTTATTTGCCTTCATTTTAGCCTCTAAAATTGCAGTTCTTGAATTATTACTCATGATTAATTTTAAACCTTAAATTGTTCAATTACGTTTAAAACTGTTCTAAATGCAGCAAATTTCCCTCCAAAAAGTTCATTGTGTTTCGCTTGCATTGATTGGGCAAATTCATTTTTGTATTTTTCGTATAAATCTTCACTTGGAGAAAAGTACATGATGGAATATGTGAATCCTCCCTCCTCTTCACCTTGAACTCTTGATAAACGAGCTTCTGTAAAACATTCTGTTCCAATTACCTCTTTTATGTGTATATTTTTCATCCAAGAAACCCATTCTTCATGAACTTCTGGACTAATGCTTACAGTTACATTGTATAAAATCATACTACAAAGTTAGCTATTTTCAGTAATAAAAGCTTTTTTTAATAGTCTAAATATTCAAATTGCCCACTTTCAATTCTCAAAGTATCGTATAGATTTACAAATTTTGCTTCAAAATTTCCGCTTAATTGCTTTTGAGATAAATCATTTCTTGAAATTCCGAAAATACCACTTACAAAAGTATATTGCTTCGTTCCACTAACCAATCCGGCAGTTAAAGGATTCAAATTATAAGTTCCATCTGCTAAATTAGAACCAAGATTTAACTGAAATAAAACAGTATCAAAACCTACAAGTAATTTATAATCAACATTTTCCAAAACAATACTTTTACTTGAAGCTTGTTTTGCTTTACCGTTTTGCTTTAAAACCAAATACGGATAATGATAACAAGCACTACAAGCTCCACCGCAATCAACTTCCTCTTCATCATCATCTTTTACACCATTTTGACATGAATTAATTGTGACTTCTTCCACATTTTTCTTACAAGAAAACAGCGAAAGAAATGTGATGAATAAAAAAATGTTTAAAAGTTTCATAATTTACTAATTTATCAATTACGAATATAGCTATTTTTGTTGAATAATGAAATTTTTGTATAAAACTTTATTGGAAGCGACTGAATGCTTGATAAAAGAAAAAGGTTCCAAATTTATTGGACTTACAGCTCCTTGTTTGACGGAAAATGAAATTAAAGAAACTTTGAAAAAATGGCATTCAGAACATCCACAAGCTACGCACATTTGTTATGCCTATCGCATTGGAGTAAACGAACAATTTTATCGTGCAAATGATGATGGCGAACCATCCAATACCGCTGGAGCTCCTATTTTAGGTCAAATTCAATCTTTCGATTTAACTAATATCTTAATTGGAGTTGTTCGCTATTATGGTGGAACAAAATTGGGCGTTGGTGGTTTAATTCAAGCATATAGAACTGCGGCAAAGGAAGCAATAGAAATGGGCGAAATTATCGAAAGAGAATTAATCAGTGAAATTCATATTAGCTTCACTTACAATGAAATGCCAACGATAATGACTTTATTAAAACAACAAAAAGTAAACATTAAAAGTCAAGAATTAAATGAAACTTGTGAATTGATTTTTCAAGTCGAAAATTCAAAATTAGAATTCCTGAAAAACGCTTTAGAAAGTATCAAAAATATTACAATTACACTAGAAATAATCGGAAAATGAAATTATTACAAGAACTTTTAGCAATCAGAGGAGCTTCTTCTGACGAAGCACAAATCAAAGAATTTATTTTAAATTATGTTGAAGAAAATCAGCAAAATTGGAAAACAAAACCACAAATTTTTCATGGAAATGAATTTCAAGATAATTTAATTTTAGTGTTTGGAAAACCAAAAGTTGCGATTTTTGCTCACACAGATACCATCGGATTTTCTACTGCTTATGAGAAAAATTTGTATAAAATTGGCGGTCCAAGAACCCAAGATGGTTACGAATTGGTTGGATCTGATTCTCAAGGAGAAATTGAAACCGAATTAATGGTAATTGAAGATGTGAATGGAAATTTAGCCTTAAATTATGTTTCAGACAGAGAATTTGACCGAGCAACAATCCTGACTTTTAAACCAAATTTTCGAGAAACAGATTTATACATTCAATCGCCTTACATGGATAATCGTTTGGGAGTTTGGAATGCTTTAAAAGTTGCTGAAACACTTGAAAATGGAGCAATTGTATTTAGTACTTACGAAGAACACGGAGGAAATTCAGTTGGTTTTTGTGGGAGATTTTTATGGGAGAAATTTCAACTTAGACAAGCATTAATTTCTGATATTACTTGGGTAACTGACGGTGTGACTCACGGCGGTGGAGTTGCTATTTCAATGAGAGATAGCGGTTTACCAAGAAGAAGCTACTTGAAGAAAATAATTGCCTTAGCACAAAAATCGGGTATAAAATTTCAATTAGAAGTTGAATCTTCTGGAGGAAGTGACGGAACTATGTTGCAAAAAACGGATGTTCCTTTTGATTGGGTTTTTATCGGTGCGCCAGAAGATCACGTTCATTCACCTGACGAAAAAGTATATAAATATGACATTATGTGTATGGTGGAAATGTATAAATATTTGATGGCTGAGATGTGACTTCGAGAGCATCAGTTAATAAATTTATAGCCTTTATCAACAATTTTTAATTTGAGTAGCGAAGAATTTTCGAATGCATTCGAAATTGATTTTTTTCTAAAATTTACCTTCAAAATTAAAATTTCACTCGAACATAATCAATCAACTTTCCGTCAATTGCTTTTGATACATTTCCGCATAAATCCCATTCAACTTCAGCAAATCATCATGTGTTCCTTCTTCCACTTTTTCGCCATTTTCAATCACAATAATTTTTGTTGCAAAACGCAAACTTGAAACCCTGTGACTGACAATAACACTCAGATTTTCTTTGAAATTTGCATTAATTGATTTTAGAATAATGTCTTCAGTTTCTGTATCAACTGCACTCAAACAATCGTCTAAAAGCAACAGTTTTGGTTTTCTAATTAAAGCTCTGGCGATGCTAACTCGTTGTTTTTGACCACCACTCAAGTTTACTCCTCTTTCTCCCAAAAGCGTCTCAAAACCATCCTTAAAATCAGCAATATTGTGGTAAACATGTGCGATTTTTGTGACATCAACTAAATCATGTTCAGAAACAGAATCCGCATTTAACCCAAATTTAATGTTGTTTCCAATTGTGTCTGAAAATAAGAAAACATCTTGTGGAACAACTCCAGATTGTGCTCTGAAATCATCTAAATTAATGACTTTTAAATCTTTTTCATTCACTTTAATTTTCCCACTTTGTGGATCAACTAAACGAGTCAATAAATTCAAAATAGTAGATTTTCCACTTCCAGTTCTTCCAACAATACCAAGTGTTTCTCCTTCATTTATGGAGAAAGAAATATTTTTTATGGCTTCAATTCCAGAATTATCGTAAGCAAAAGAAACATTCTCAAATTGGATACTTTTAATATCTCCCAGTTTTTCAGTCGTTTGATTAACAATCTCAGGTTTAATTTCTAAAAATTCGTTTATTCTAGCCTGCGAAGCTGCTGCTCGCTGATTAATCGATGTTACCCAACCAACACTTGCAAAAGGCCAAGTCAACATATTGACATAAAAAATAAAAGCAATAATATCACCTGGAGTAATTACTTTAGAATAAGTTAAAATTCCACCGTAATAAATTGTCAATAAGGTGCTTAAGCCAATTAAAAACACGATTGTAGGCATAAATAGAGCATTTGTCATAACTAAACGCATGCTACGATTTTTAAATTCTTCAGAACTAACATTAAATTTCGCCTGTACTTCTCTTTCACGAATATATGCTTTAATTACACGGATTCCTGAAAAAGATTCTTGCACAATTGTTGATAATAAGGATTGTTCTTCTTGCACTTCTTTGCTTAATTTATTCATTTTTGAAGAAACCCTGTAAATCAAAATAGACATGATTGGAAGAGGAGCTAAAACTATTAATGTTAATGTCACATTTATTTTCAACATCGTAAAAACGACCATAAAAAATAAAATCACCAAATTTATGGTGTACATCCAACCTGGACCAAGATATTGACGCACTTGTGAAACATCTTCTGAAATGCGATTCATCAAATCTCCCGTTCTATTTTTCTTGTAAAAAGAGAAATTTAGTCGTTGATATTGTTGATAAATTTCATTTTTAAGGTCAAATTCAATGTATCTTGAAACAATTATCAACATTTGTCTTGTTAAAAAAAGAAAAAATCCTTTCAAAATTGATAACAAAATATAAAAACCCGCAAGTTTTAAACTTAACATCAATACAGAGTTGAAATCATGGTTATTACTCACATTACCAAGGAAATCATTCACGGAATTTTTCACAATTTTAGGCATTTCTACCCCAAAATAATTGGATAAAATCATAAAAATTACTCCAAAAAGTATCCTCCATTTATATTTAATTATGTATTTGTTTAAATAGCTTAAAGACTTCATCAGATTTTTTTTCTACTTTTGCACTCGATTTGTTGTAATGCATAATTTTGTACAAAAATAACAATTGAAATAGTATTTCTTAACTCTTTTATAAAAGAAATGATTGAAGTAAAAAATATCCAAGAAACTAACTTGGTCGAAAATCCAGTTATTGCTCAAATGAGCAAATCGAATCACGAGCAAATTTTATTTTGTAATGACAATGCAACAGGCTTAAAAGCAATCATTGCAGTTCATAACACCGTTTTAGGTCCAGCTTTGGGTGGAACAAGAATGTGGATGTACAACAATGAAATGGATGCTTTAACAGATGTTTTGCGTCTTTCTCGCGGTATGACTTACAAAAATTCTATTTCTGGATTAAATCTTGGTGGTGGAAAAGCAGTAATCATTGGTGATTCTCGCACAATGAAATCTGAAGCCTTATTCAGAAGATTTGGAAAATTTGTAAACAGTTTAGCTGGAAAATACATTACTGCAGAAGACGTTGGAATCGGAACAAACGACATGACGTGGGTAAACATGGAAACGAATCACGTTGTTGGTTTACCAGGTAAAAGTGGTGATCCTTCGCCAGTTACTGCGCAAGGAGTTTACATGGGAATGAAGGCATGTGCTAAGGAACAATTTGGTTCAGATTCATTAACTGGTAAAAAAGTCATGGTCCAAGGTGTTGGACATGTTGGAGAATATTTGGTTGCTTCACTTGCAAAAGAAGGTGCTATCCTTACAATTTCAGACATTCACGAAGATACTTTGAAAAGAGTTTCGAAAACTTACGGCGCAACAGTTGTTGGGATCAATGATGTTTACGATGTTGATATGGATATTTATGCTCCATGTGCTTTAGGCGCGACTGTAAATGATGACACTCTTTCTCGTTTGAAATGTTCAATTATTGCTGGTGCAGCGAATAATCAATTGGCGAACGAGGCAGTTCATGGAATTAAAGTGATGGAAAAAGGAATTATTTATGCTCCAGATTATGCATTAAATGCTGGTGGTGTAATTAATTGCTATTCTGAAGTTAAAAATTTACCTGCTGCTTGGGCATTAGCAAAAGCTGACGAAATTTACAAAACAATTTCAAATATTGTTTCTCGTTCAAAAAATGAAAATGTTCCAACATATCAAATTGCTAATAAAATGGCTGAAGAGAGAATCGAGGCTATAGGTAAAGTAAAATTACCTCTATAATATTTATTTTAAATTTCTAATTTTGTCCTTATTTTTTGCGTCAATTTTATCTTTAGCAATAGCTAATTAAAAAATTATAACTCTAAAAAATGCCTGTAAATCAAACATTAAAATTTAAACATTTATATTAAAAACTCCGTCCAATATTGAAAAGTCAATTTGAACAAATAATAATAAAAAACAAGTAAAACTTCAAATGTTAAATCGTCGTCACTTAAGAATCAAAGTTTTACAAGCCCTTTACGCCTATTTTCAATCGGAAGAAGAAAATTTCAACCGAACTGAAAAAGAAATGTTACATCAGATAGATCGCATTTACGATTTATACCTTTATTTATTGTTGACTTTTGATGAAATAAAAGATGTTTCTGAACAAAAATTAGATGAAAGCAAAGGTAAAATTCGTCCAACGGAAGAGGATTTGAATCCAAATTTGAAATTCATTGAAAATAAAGTTTTTGCAACAATTGAGAATAGTAAACATTTACGCAGACAAGCTGAGGAAAATAAAGTTTCTTGGGTTGGAGATGCAAATAAAGAAATGTTTCGAAAAATGTTTGCTCAAATAAAAGAAAGTGAGATTTATTTCGCTTATATGGCTGAAGAAAGTCGTTCTTTTGAGGCTGATTTAGAATTTGTAATAAGTTTGTTTAAAACTGAAATCGCAAACTCTGAATTAATTTATCATTTCTTCGAAGAAACAAGCATTCATTGGATGGACGATATTGATTTGGCTTGTTCAATGGTTTTGAAAACAATAAAAACTGTGAAAGCAGACGAGGAATTAAGTGGAGATTTAAAAATACTTCCTTTATACAAGGACCCAGAAGATGAAATTCCATTTGTGAAAACCTTGTTGAGAAAAACAATAGCAAGAAATTCTGAAAATGAAGAAATAATAGATGAATTAACTAAAAATTGGGAAATTGACCGTATTGCAAAAATGGACATTATTTTAATGAAAATGGCAATTACAGAATTTCAAGAATTTAATAACATTCCAACTAAAGTTACCTTAAACGAATACATTGAAATTTCTAAATTCTATAGTACTCCAAAAAGTAATGCTTTTATAAATGGAATTTTGGACAAAGTAATTGATAAATTAACAAAAGATAATAAAATAGTAAAAATTGGTCGTGGATTGATCACTTAACTATTAGCTTTTAGATGATTAGCTTCATAGCTTGATAATCGCAAAAATCTAAAAGGCATACGAACTTAATATATATAAATCTTGAAATCTTAAAATCCAAAAAATATGAAAATAATCGTTCTAATATCAGTAATCATCTCACTTTATTCTTGTACCGGAAGTTCAGTTGTAGAAATTGGTCAAAAAACTAAAATTACTGTAAATCCAGTTTTTGATGCTGGAAAAGTGTTACATGGAGAAGAAATTGTTGCTACTTTTGAAGTTGAAAACATTGGAGATTATCCGCTCGTAATTGCTGAAGTGAAAGGCTCTTGCTCTTGCACAGTTGCTGAAAAACCAGAAGAACCTATTCAACCAGGTGAAAAAGGCAAAATAACTGCAACAGTTAAAACTGAAAATGCTGCAACAGGAAAGTTATCAAAAGAATTGAGAATCGTTGCAAATACAGAACCTAGTTTGACTGTGTGCAAGATTAACGCAGAAGTATTCCGCAAGTAAATGAGTCATTTAGAAATTCTGATTTCGTCGTTATTTTAATTTTATAAATTTATCATCCGCCATGGCGGACTCAAAATTCATAAAATATAAAATGCCTAAAACTCAAAATTTCAAAATTAACTCAAAAATGATAAATAAGAAAGAAAATACAGTCTTGATTTTCAAATACTGTTATTAAACAAATAAAACAAAAAACAAAAGTATGGAACAATTATTAATGTTGGTTATGATTTTGGTAGTATTCTACTTCTTCATGATTAGACCACAAATGAAAAAACAAAAAGAGTTGAAAAATTTCAGAGCGAATTTAGCGAAAGGTGACAAAGTTGTTACAATCGGAGGAATTCACGGAATAATTTTAGAAATTGCTGATTCTACTATTTTGCTTAGTTCAGAAGGAACAAAATTACGTTTCGAAAAATCTGCAATCTCTCAAAGCGCTGCAGAACAATTAGCTACGGCGAAATAAATTAAGAATGTAGAATTAAGATAGGAAAATAATTATTCTTAATTCTACATTTTATTTCTATACTTTTAAATCTCAAATATTAAGAATAGAGAATTGAAAATGTAAACTAAAGTCAAAGAATTTAAACTGAGGTTCTCGAGGTTTAATTCTTCCCCTTTTTCGCTTCTCGTTTCGCTTTTTTATATTTTTCCTTGCTTACTTTATGCTCGTCTTTAGTGATTAATTTTGGTTCAAAATCAAAAGAAATAATATCACTGTGAATGTCTTGAAGCACTTTTTCAACCATCCAATCCTCGCCGGTAGGATTATATTTGGCATCTAAATCTTGATCCCAAAATTTACCTAAATTGTCGTTTATCTCTGAACGAAACTTTCCTCGATACTTTTCAATAATTTGAGAAACCGTTAATCCAGTTTCACGATGAATTAACTTCATTAACAATATTCCTTCAGAAGTATATAAATCTAAAATTACATAGTGAAAATCTTCTCTTAATTCTAAATTTGATTTTTTTGTATATCTTTTTTTCTTTCTTTTTGATTCTAAGGTAACTAATTGAGAATCAATTTCTATTAATTTCTGTGAAGCATACAAAGCTAGAGGATAAACTTTCCTTAATCTTCTTAAGGTTGTTTTATATTTGCTGTAGTAATCTTTTGATACAGAAATTTCAGGTAAATATTGAAACTTTACAGTGTCTTCGATTTGAGAAAAGATGACATTTGTCCTTGCAAAAAAAATAAAAAGAAATAAAGCAAATGAAATAAATTCCATTTTTAAATGGCATTTTAAAAAATAATATTTACCTTCGAAGTTCATATGGGATTTAAAATATTTTTATAAAATTGACAATTACAAATTTACTGCCATAATATTAATATTTATGAGAAAAAACTTATTTTTCAGCAAATTTACTTTTTTTAGCCTTGCATTAGCTTTATTTATTTTTTATTCTTGCTCGAACGAAAAAACATGCACTGATTGTGAATTAGAGAATTTCAATGATACTATTCAAGAAAAAGACACGTCTGCAACTTTAGAATCGGCTTTAAAAACTGACAAAGTTGAATCTGTGTCAAAAGAGCAAATCGTAAACAAAGAAAAAATTGAAAAAAAATACGGTGAACAATGGGATTTTTGTGCTTGTGTAAAAGCAAATGACTCCATAAATAATGCATTCGAAAAAACTTTAAGTTCAAAGCAAGAAAAAAAATTAATGGCACGTTGGGAAGATATTGAAATAAAATGCAAGGAATTTTTAACACAGCCAAACACAACTCCTGAAGAAAGAGCAATTCATGAGAAAAAAGTGAAAAAATGCTTAAAAAATAAATAATCTTTATTGCATAAAAGTTCTTGTATTTAAAATTTGAAAAAACTAATTCTATATCTAGTCATTTTTGCTTTCAGTTTTTTGCTGATACCTGCTTCCTTTTGGCATGAATGCAATGAATTACATCCAACTCATAAAAACGATATTCCGGGAGAGACACACATTGAGAAAGGTGACTGTTTTGTTTGTGATTTTCAAATTTTTCCTGTAGAAAATCAAAATTTCTTTCACTTCAAGTTTTCGAAAATAAATCATTTTCAATTTACAGCACGATATTTTGAAATTGATTTAATATATTTAGAATCAATTAGTTTAAGAGGTCCGCCTCAAGTTTAAATATAGCTTTTTTTCTGTAAATCCTAATTTTTTCAAAACTAAGGATGTTTTGATGTTTACAGAGAATAAATTATTATTTAAACAAAAATTCATGTCAAACATTTTTTTGCTTGTTTGCGTGTTTTTCTTTTCAATTTCATTTTCTCAAGAAAATTGCACCTTTATTTTTAAAGGAATTGTTTTAGATGAGCATGATAACAAGCCTGTTACATTCGCTAAAATTCAGCTGAAGGATAAAAACATCGGAGTAATTTCCGATTCAAATGGGTATTTTATTTTTCCGAATTTGTGTGCTGGAATTTATTCTTTTTCTTGCTTGCATCATGTTGGTTGCGAACCACTTAAATTTCAAAAAGAATTTAAAATTTCAGATTCAAAGAATAAATTCGATACAATTTATATTGAATTTCATTTTCAAGAATTGGAAGAATTAAATATTGTTCACATAGTTTATGAAATGTCAAGTATTTCTGTGGTTAAACCAAATGAATTGGATAAAAATTTTGCTTCAGGAAAAACTTTAGGAGAATTATTAAAACAAATACCTGGAGTATCAACTTTAAACTCGGGGAATTCAATTTCAAAACCAGTAATTCATGGAATGCATAGCAATAGAATTGTTACTATGAACAATGAAATCAGGCAGGAAGGTCAACAATGGGGAAGCGAACATGCACCAGAAATCGATCCTTTTTTGAATTCAAATGTTTCATTAATAAAAGGTGCAAGTGCAATCAGTTTTGGCTCAGATGCAATTGCTGGAGTGATTCAAGTTTCACCTGAAAAATTAACAATTCAAAAAAGAATAAAAGGGAAAATTCAGTCAACAGCTTTTTCAAATGGAAAGTCAGGAAGTATTTCTGGGATTCTGGAAGGAGGATTTTCAAAAATTACAAAAAATGAAAATAAACACATTTTTTCAGCAAGACTTCAAGGAACTTTAAAAAAAGGTGGTACAATTAACACGCCAAATTATTTTATGAAAAATACTGCAATGAAAGAGTATAATTTTTCTTGGAATACAAATTATTCCTTCAAAAAATGGAATACTGAACTCTTTTATTCTCAATTTAATACATACCTGGCCATTTTTTCGGGCGCACATATTGGAAATTTAACCGATTTAAATAATGCTTTTCAATCCAAAGAGCCAAAAGAAAAAGGAGATTTTACTTATCAAATAAATCGTCCAAAACAGCACATTGAACATGAATTATTTAAGGTGAAAAATCAATATTATTTTAATTCAAAACATAAGCTTAATTTGATTTACGGTCGACAATATAACTTAAGACAAGAATATGACAATCATCTTTCTTACAACGATTCTATTGCCGCATTGAATTTACCGTCATTTCAATTTACATTAACGACTCATACATTGGATTTGAAGTACGAACATTCTTTTTTCAAAAATACTAGTGGAGAAATTGGAATTAATTCAACATATCAAAGAAATTCATGGCAAGGACGATTTTTTATTCCAAATTTTTACAAAAAGTCATTGGGTGCCTATGTAATTGAAATTATCAAATGGAAAAAATGGGAATTTGAAGCTGGAATGAGAGTTGATTTTTCAAAATTGAATGTCTTTATATCTGAATTAGATAAAGTCAATCAATATAAACATCAGTTTCAAAAAATGAGCTCGGCTCTTGGCTTTTCAAAAACTTTTGGCCATCATTTAGAAATAAAAACAAATTTGGCTTCAGCATGGCGAACTCCGAGTATTAATGAACTGTATAGCAATGGATTGCATCATGGTGCAGCAGCTATTGAAATTGGAAATAGAAATCTAAAAATTGAAGAAAGTTATTCCGCTCAAAGTAGTTTGATTTTTAAATCAGTAAAAGTAAATTGTCAAATCGATATTTATCATAATCAAATTAATGGATTTATATATTTAAAACCAAGTTTAGTTCCACAACTGACAATTAAAGGTGCTTTTCCAGTTTTTGAATTTGAACAAGTAAATGC
>CANLGD010000076.1:0-13487 GCA_947490145.1 Flavobacteriia bacterium | reverse complement strand
TATGACCTTTAGCGAATTAGGGCTAAGGGGTGAGGTACTGAAGTCGATTACAGACTTGGGGTTTGAAGTGCCAACTCCTATCCAACAAAAGGCAATTCCGCACTTGTTAAAAAGTGAAAGTGATTTTGTTGGTTTAGCACAAACAGGAACGGGAAAAACGGCAGCATTCGGCTTGCCATTAGTGAACAATGTAAAACCAGGAATCAGAGAGCCGCAAGGACTGATTATTTGCCCAACTCGAGAGTTGTGTTTGCAAATCACCAAAGACCTGGAAAATTACTCAAAATACGATAACGCAATTTCTATCGTAGCAGTTTATGGAGGATCAGATATCCGAAAACAAATGACTTTAGTGAAGTCTGCAACAATTATCGTTGCAACTCCAGGTCGTTTGAATGATTTGATCAACAGAAGAGCTGTAAATTTAAGTGAAATTGAGTGTGTTGTGCTTGATGAAGCAGATGAAATGTTAAACATGGGATTCAAAGAAGATATTGATACCATTCTTGACAAAACTCCTTCTCACAAAAACGTTTGGTTGTTTTCTGCAACAATGCCCAAAGAAGTGGCAAATATTGCAAGAAAATACATGCAAGATCCTCTTGAGGTTTCTATGGGTGGAAAAAACCACGGAAATGAGAACATCGAACACATTTACTATTCAATTAAAGAAGCAAACCGTTATGCGGCTTTGAAACGTTTAATTGATATTAACCCAGAAATTTTTGGAGTTGTTTTTTGTAGAACAAGACAAGAAACACAATCTGTTGCTGAGAAACTAAGTAAAGATGGCTACAATGCTGAACCTTTACACGGTGATTTATCTCAAGCACAACGTGACAATGTAATGAAACGTTTTAGAGACAGAACATTACAATTGTTAGTTGCAACTGATGTTGCAGCTCGTGGAATTGATGTAGATTCAATTACACACGTTATTAACTATAATTTACCTGATGAAATCGAAAACTACACACACAGAAGTGGTCGTACAGCTCGTGCAGGTAAAAAAGGACAATCTATCGTTTTAATTAACACGAGAGAATCTTATAAAATCAAAGCAATTGAAAAACAAATTAACACTACTTTCTTAGTTGGAAAAATTCCATCTTCTGAAGAAATTTGTACAATTCAGTTGACAAGTTTGATCAACAAAATCAAAGAAACAGACGTTAAAGAAGACAAAATTGAAAAATTCATGGTTTCAATCATGTCAGATTTTGAAGAATTAACGAAAGAAGAAGTGATTAAAAAATTCATCTCAGCAGAATTCAATCGTTTTATTGAGTATTATGAAAGAGCTGGTGATTTGAATGCTGATTCAGATAGAAACAGAGAAAGAGGTGATGATCGCGATGACCGTCCTTCAAGAGACAGAGATAGAGGCGAAAGACGTGATAGAGGTGAAAGATCTGCTTTTGGTAGAGATGACGCAAATAAAACACGTTTCTTTGTAAGTATTGGTAAACGTGATGGATTAAATCCAGGTGGTTTATTGAGAGTTATTTGTGATGAAACAGGATTAAATTCCTCTAACATTGGAAAAATTGACATCTTGCCTTCATTCAGTTTCTTTGAAGCGGACAACGAACATGCCGAAAATATCTTAAGTAAAGTTCATGGTGCTGATTACGAAGGTAATAAAGTAAGTATTGAAGTTACGAAGAAAAAAGCTGAACCAAGAGACGGTGGAAACAGAGGCGGAAGTTTCGGTGGAGGTCGTGAAAGAAGTTCTGGTGGAGGTGGTTTCGGCGGATCTCGTGAAAGAAGTTCAGGTGGTTCCGGAGGTTTTGGTGGAGGCGGTAAACGTTTTGACAAAAGCTACGGAAGTGCAGGTGGTTCTGGAGGTTCTGATAGAGGAGGTGACCGTGGAGGTTTCAGAGGTAGCGACAGTAGTCGTTCTTCAGGAGGTGACAGAGGTCGTCGTTCAGAAGGAGGTTTCAAAGGAAATTCAGATAGAAGTTACAAAAAAAGTTATTAATTAGAAAATAAGCGATTAGCTTTTAGTTGTTAGTTTTTTAGGCTTACTTAAAAAACTAACAGCTAAAAGCTAAAAAGCTAAAAGCTTAAAGAAAAAATGGAAATAAGAAACATTGCAATTATTGCTCACGTCGATCACGGAAAAACAACATTAGTTGATAAAATGATTGAAGCTGGAAACGTAGCAAATGAAAGAGATCGTTTGACTGGCGATTTAATAATGGATAACAACGATTTAGAGCGTGAAAGAGGAATCACAATCGTATCTAAAAACGTTTCTGTTCTTTACAAAGGAACAAAAATCAACATTATTGATACTCCTGGTCACGCCGATTTTGGTGGTGAAGTTGAACGTGTTTTAAACATGGCTGATGGTGTTTGCTTGTTAGTAGATGCTTTCGAAGGACCAATGCCGCAAACGCGTTTCGTATTAGGAAAAGCTTTGGCTTTAGGATTAAAACCTTTAGTTGTAATTAACAAAGTTGATAAAGACAATTGTACTCCTGAAGAGGTTCATGAGAAAGTTTTCGACTTAATGTTTGAATTAGATGCAAATGAGCAACAATTAGATTTTGCTACCGTTTATGGTTCAGCTAAAAATGGTTGGATGTCATTAGATTGGAAAAAACCAGCTACTGATATTTCTGCTTTATTAGATACAATTTTAGAATATTTCCCGCCAATTACAATTCCTGAAGGAAATACACAATTATTGATTACTTCTTTGGATTATTCTTCTTATGTTGGACGTATCGCAATCGGTCGTTTGACAAGAGGTGAATTGAAAGAAAATCAACAAATAATTTTGTCTAAATCTGATGGTTCTCAAGAGAAACACAGAATTAAAGAAGTTTTTATTTTTGAAGGAATTGAAAAAAGAAAAGTAGAATCAGTTCAAGCTGGTGATATTTGTGCTTTCACAGGTGTTGATGGTTTTGAAATTGGAGATTCTGTTTGTGATTTCGAAAATCCTGAGCCAATGGCTACAATTAAAATGGACGAACCAACGATGAGCATGATGTTCTCGATCAATGATTCACCATTTTTTGGAAAAGAAGGAAAATTTGTTACTTCAAGACATATTTCAGATCGTTTAAACAAAGAACTAGAAAAAAATCTTGCTTTACGTGTTAATGATACAGATAAAGCAGATAAATGGTTAGTTTTTGGACGTGGAGTATTGCATTTATCAGTTTTAATTGAGACAATGCGTCGTGAAGGTTATGAATTACAAGTTGGTCAACCACAAGTTATTATCAAAGAAATTGATGGTCAAAAATGTGAACCAATTGAAGAATTAACAATCGATTTACCAGAAATTTATAGTGGAGTTGCTGTGGAAGCAGTTACAAAACGTAAAGGTGAAATGAAAAATATGGTTCCAAAAGGAGATCGTATGATCATTACTTTTGAAATTCCTTCTCGTGGAATTATCGGTTTGAGAAATTATTTATTGACTCAAACTGCTGGTGAAGCGATTATGAATCACATTTTCTTGAATTACCAACCATTCAAAGGAGAAATTTCTGGAAGACAAAATGGTTCAATGATTTCATTGGAACAAGGAACTTCAATTCCTTTCTCATTGAATAATTTGCAGGATAGAGGTAAATTTTTCGTACAGCCAAATGAAAACATCTATGAAGGTCAAGTAATTGGAGAAAATTCAAGAGCTGGAGATTTATGTGTAAACGTTACTAAGACTAAAAAAATGTCTAACATGCGTTCTTCTGGTGCTGATGAAAAAGTTCGTTTAGCTCCACCAAAAATCTTTTCTTTAGAAGAATGTTTAGAATACATCCAAGGAGACGAATATGTTGAAGTTACACCTGCAAGTTTAAGAATCAGAAAAATTCTTTTAAAAGAAGGAGAAAGAAAAAGATCTGGAGCGAAAGTTTAAGATTGATTTTTTAAAAATAGATTGTAAAAGTCGTTTTTCATTCATTTGGAGAACGACTTTTTTTGTTTTATAAATATTTTTGAATTAACTTCGTTTAAAAGAGTAAAAAAATGAAAGCAATAGATATAAAAAAAGATATTCATTTGTTAATTGACACAATAGAAAATGAAAATTTACTTAATAATTTTCACGATTTATTGCTTGAAAGTTTTTCTAAAGAGAAAGATAGCCTTATTGAATCGAATTTACTTTCTAATGATGAAATAGAAAATTGGGATTTAAATCTCTCAGAGCAAGAATTAGAGTCTATTGCACGAGGACTTCAAGATTTAAAAGAAGGTAAGTTTATTTCTCATGATGTAGTTATGAAAAAATATGAAAAGTACCTTTAAAATTATTTGGTCAGAGGAATCTTTAGATAATTTGGATTCAATTGTTGATTATTTAGAAAAAAATTGGACAAATAAAGAAATTATTTCATTCTTTTTTAGTGTAAGTAAATAAATATATTGATTAAAATCATTAAAGACAAACCTTTAACTTTTCCTTATTCAAATAATTTAAAAATTAGAAGAGCAGTTTTGTCAAAAAAAAATCACAATATATTATACTGTTTTGGATGCAGCAGTTGTGATAATTTCACTATTTGACACAAGACAAAACCCTAAAAAGAAAAAATATTGAATTATGTTTTTTGAGATTTTAAACTATATTTTTTAAACTTTAAAACCTATGACTCTCCTAATCTATCTTTTTTTTGATACATTTGGCGAACTATAATATTATTTACGACCCTCCAAAACCTTATTTTTTGCCTCCAATTCAGTAATGCGTTTTTCTTGAATATTAATTTGAGCCTTGTAACTTTCTATTAATTCTTTAAAAAGCATTTCTCCATCAACATTTACTTCGTAACCAATAACTGAATTATTTTGTGATTTATGATTGTTGTTATTAAAGATTTTAAAAGTTGAAGATTCGGGCGCAATTTCGTCTAATTCTACCTCAAAAATTTCAGAAAGTTTGAAGATATTTTCTAATTTTAGTTCTGAATCTTGCTTTTCCCAATCGCAATACAAAGATTGAGAAATCCCCATTTTATCTGCTATTTCCTGCTGACTTAAATGCCTTGAATTTCTTAGTTTTCTGAGTTTTTTACTTTGAATGAGCATAGCAAATTTATTTTATCAGTTTTCTGTTAAATATTACCGTAAAAGTAATAATATTTTGGAATAAATAACTTTACATTTGAAAAAAAATAAAATAAATGGATACAAATAATGTAAAAATAGACTCTTCAAAAATTAAAGATGCTGGGAGTAATTTAAAGAAAATTGCTTTAGTTATGCTAATTGCTGTAATCATTTCAGTTATTCAAGTTATTCATATTTCAAGTGGCAATTTATCTTCAAAAAATTTAGTATCGGTAACTTATGTTTATATGTTTTTGCATGTAATCTGCTTATTAATAGTACTTATTAATTTATTTGATGCTGGAAATAATTTAATAAATTGCGAAGACGGACTTGGTGAGATTCCCATCAATGAAAATATTTCATCAGAAATAAAAAGTTCTAAAACTGGAATAAGTGAATTTACTGATGATGGATTCATAACTTTAAATTATATCGATGGAATAGGTAAGCTACTTTGCACAAAAAATGATCTAATTGAGTCTAATTGGGATGAGGCTAACAAATTAGTTCAAGAAATTAGAGAAGGAGGTTTTACTGATTGGCGTTTACCAACTATTGAAGAACTTAAGTTAATATACTCATCAATTCATCGGAAAAATTTTGGCGGTTTTAAGAAGGATATGACTTATTTATCTAATAAATTAGATGGCAATAATCCTGTAGGCATATATTTTGGGTCAGGTGGTGAAAACTATCTAAACAAAAACTCAAAAGCAAGTATTCGCGCTGTTAGAACTATATGATTCTCTTTTAAATACATAAATTATCTTTGAATATAACCATATCAAATATGAGGAAACCAAAATTACGAGCAACAATACTTGACGTATCTGGCCAAAAAAAATATGAAATTATTAAGGCTGCAATTAGTCAATATAATACAGCTTTTGAACATTCGTTTTTCTTGGAAGCAACTGCTTTAATTGAAAGTTTAATTAGTGACCGTTTAGAAAGTCGTTTAGGAGAACTGAAACAAGAATCAGTTGCATTTGATACTTTGGGTAATCTTCTAAGAGACCTCGGTAGAATAGAAAGTGATGAAATCTTAATACAAATAATGAATAAACAAATAAATCCTTGGTCAGGTCAGAGAAATATTATTATTCATCAAGCTGCTAAAATACAAGTAGGAAAAAATAAAGATTGGAATCAATTTCTTAAATTAGCAGAAAATACTGCAAAAAATGGTAAAATAGCTTTTAATAATTTCAATAAGCAATTGGAGAAATTGAGAAGAAAGAAATTAATTAGTCAATTTTAATACATTTTTTTTATCTTTAATAATCTAAAAAGTCGTTCTTTTCCAAAGTAGGTGAAGGACTTTTTTTGTTTTGAAATAAAATTAAACCTGAATTTTCATTCCATCTTCCACGTAAGTCACATTTTCAAAAATAGCTTTTGCTTCAATGACATGTTGATCAGAATTTTCATACCTAGAACTTAAATGTCCTAAAAATAATTTTTTTACTTGGGCTAATTTTGCAAATTCTGCGGCTTGGCTAGCTGTCGAATGAAAAGTTGTTTTGGCTTTATCGCTATGAAAATCAGTAAAAGTAGCTTCGTGATATAAAACATTTGCTCCAATGATGTATTTTGCATTATCAGAAAAAACGGCTGTATCAGAAAAATAGGCGTAGGTTTTTGGCTCTTGAGCTGGAAGAGTAAATTCTTCGAAATCAAAGGTTTCACCTTTTTCATCCGTGTAATTTTCTCCTCTACGAAAAAATGGAATTGCAGTTAAAGAAAGTTTTGCTTCATTTAACTCTTCTCCTAAAATGGTTCTCTCTTTTTGCTTTTCCTTAATAATAAAACCAGTAGTTTTGATTCGGTGTTTGAGTGGTATTGAATGAATTTCTATCAATTTATCTTCAAAAAGTAGATTGATTCCTTTGTCATTCGTCTCTTTGAAATTCATATTAAAAGCCAACTTGTGTCCGCTAGCTTTTAGCTGTAAATGAATAATTTCCTCCAATTCTTTTGGACCATATAAGGTTAAACCTTCTGTTCTTCCCAAAAGATTCATGGTGCTTAACATACCCATCAAACCGAAATAATGGTCTCCGTGTAAATGCGAAATAAGAATGTGTTTTATTTTCTGAATTTTAATCCCAAATTTTCGCAATTGATTTTGAGTTCCCTCGCCGCAATCAATTAAAATATGACGTTCATTGCAATTTACATACTGAGAAGTGGGATTTCTTTTTAATGTTGGTAAAGCTGCACCTGAACCTAAAATTGTAAGCTCAAAAATCATTTTTAATTAAAGAATTCAATGGCTTTTTCTTCACTTTCAGTAATATTCAAAATTTTATCCAATTGAGAAATTTCAATTAATTTTTGAATTTTGGTATTCATTCCAACTAATACAAATTTTCCACTTGAATCTTTACACAGTCTATTTCCAACTAAAATTGAACTTAAACCTGATGAATCGCAATAAGCTGTTTTTGATAAGTCTAAGACGATTGAATTAATACCTGTTTTATTCAAGGAAACAAATACACTCTTCAATTCTGAAGAAGCGTTAATGTCTAATTTTTCCACTTTAGAAGTTACCAAAGCATATTGTTTTTTATGTGAAATTTCAAAATTCATTCAAATGAGATTTATTTCTATTGTCGAATTCAAAGCTAACTCTTTTTTTTAAAATTACAAGTTTTAATTCAAGAGAATTTCCTAAAATGAAATTATAAATGATTATTTTTGTCTTGTTAACAAACTGTATTGAAATTGATAAACTTATTATTAGTCCTGATTATTTGTATAAACCTCATTGCTTTTATTCAAATGTTTAGAGATAAGTCTTTTTCCAAAACAAATAAAACAAGAATTTCAGAGGCTAATTTACTTTTATTGGCTTTACTTTTTGGCGGCCTTGGAATTGGACTTGGAATGTTAATTTTTAGACATAAAATTAGAGATTACAAATTTGTTATAGGTATTCCATTAATTATTATTCAAAATTCTGTCTTACTTTATTTAATAAAAAGTGCAAATATTTTTTGAATTTTGTCTAAAATAAAAATTGGAGGTTTGTATATTTTGTAGGCATTTCATTATCCGAGCAATTAAATGGTGAATTTTTCTTTGAAAATAAAAATGGAATGAATTTTAATTTAGTTTTTGAAGCGTAAATTCGTTGAAAAATTATTTTACTTCTTCAAATTCAACATCTTGCCTTTTGTTTGATCTTAAATTTACTTTTTAAAATCTTACAGTGTAAAAAAATCCTAGTGCAAATCCAAAAGTAAACCATTCCATAAAAAAAAGTAAAATCCAATAAATGTCCCAGAATATTCCTTATCAGAGAAATGTTTTCAACCATTTTCTTGCGTCTTCAATTGTTGTAAACATTTTTGTATTTCTTTGAGGCTTATTGATGAGCAAATAAAAATTATAAATAAGTTTCATTGCAAGGGAATCAACAATAAAAGCTTCCGCACTCGTATATGGACAAGAATCTTTTTTTGCCCAAAAATCTCGGTTTTCCTTTGGTGGTGAAGCAAATTCATCAAATTTACAAAGTAAAGGTACTTTTTCATAGTTAACCATTTCTCCGATCACTTCAACTAGTTTCATAGACCTTTCGACTGTTTCTTCAACCTCAGTTGTTACACGAAGATAAAGTAATCCATCATCACCTATAGAAATTATATAAGGAGAAACCGCTTGAGTAGATAGAACTTTAACTTGAGTAGGTATCATTCAATTCAATTTAAGTTAATTATGTTTGTAAATATAGAAACAATTTCTTCAACTAAAAATTTATCAAAAAAAAACCGACTCATCCGATAATTATTGGGAGAGTCGGTTTTTAATATAATTCTTAAAAATTTCTACTATTTGGAATTTTCTTGGCAGACAAGATTTTTTAATTTGAGTTTACATGAAGTAAATGATAATTGAAAAATTGAAGTCCAACGAAGAAAAAACAGATTTTCGAATTTATTAAACAAGTCCTTGATCAATCATAGAATCTGCAACCTTAACAAAGCCAGCAATATTAGCTCCTTTTACATAGTCAACAAATCCAGTTGAATCAGCTCCATACTTCACACACGCTTCGTGAATTGAAACCATAATTCCGTGTAATTTAGCATCAACTTCTTCTGCAGTCCAAGAAAGACGTAATGAGTTTTGTGACATTTCTAATCCTGAAGTTGCAACACCACCAGCGTTCGACGCTTTTCCTGGAGAGAATAATATTTTAGCATCCAAGAAAGCAGTAATTGCTTCTGGGGTAGAAGGCATATTTGCTCCTTCAGCAACACATTTAACTCCATTTGAAATCAAAACTTTCGCTTCGTCACCGTTTAATTCATTTTGAGTTGCGCAAGGCAATGCAATGTCAGCTTTCACTTCCCATGGACGTTTTCCAGAGATGAATTTCGCAGAAGGATATTTTGCAACATACTCTTCAATTCTTCCTCTTTTAACGTTTTTAATCTCCATTACGAAAGCTAATTTCTCAGCGTTGATTCCTTCGGCATCGTGAATATATCCTGATGAATCTGATAAAGTTACAACTTTACCTCCTAATTGAGTAGCTTTTTCAGCAGCATATTGAGCAACGTTTCCAGAACCTGAAACTACAACTGTTTTTCCTTGGAAAGAATCACCTTTTGTAGCTAACATTTCTTTTGCGAAATAGACAGTGCCATAACCCGTAGCTTCTGGACGAATCAATGATCCACCCCAATTTCTTGCCTTACCAGTTAAAACTCCTGTAAATTCGTTGCGAATTCTTTTATACTGTCCGAACATGTAACCAATTTCACGTCCACCAACACCAATATCCCCCGCAGGAACATCTGTATCAGCACCAATATGACGACATAATTCAGTCATAAAAGATTGACAAAATTTCATTACCTCTAAGTCTGATTTTCCTTTAGGATCAAAGTCAGAACCTCCTTTTCCTCCACCCATAGGTAAGGTTGTCAAAGAGTTCTTGAAAATTTGCTCAAATCCTAGAAATTTTAAGATAGATAAATTCACTGAAGGGTGAAAACGTAAACCACCTTTGTAAGGTCCAATTGCTGAATTAAATTCAACTCTATAACCTCTGTTTACCTGGATTTCTCCTTTGTCGTCTAACCAAGGAACTCTAAACAAAATTGTTCTTTCTGGTTCAATGATTCTTTCCAAAATTTTGTGTTCTTTGTATTTCGGATGATTTTCCATAAACGGAATTACAGCTTCAGCAACTTCATGAACTGCTTGTAAAAATTCTGCTTCGTGACCATTAGTAGCTTTTACTTTTGCCATGAAAGCGTCGATTTCTCCTTGGTATTTACTAGACATAATAAATTAAATTTTTTTATAAACGTGACAAATGTAATATAAATTCAATTTAATAATGTTTTTTTTATAAAAAAAAAGATAATTTTGTGAAGAATTAAACTTTTAGCAGTTAATATTGTAGTAAAAAAACAATTTAATTCTGGAATTCATTTTATTGCATAAATTTATAGTTTAAAATCAGCTAGTGCTGAAACATAAAATCTAAAGGAAAAATCTAATCATTTAATAAAATGACAAAGAATAAAATTAATTACGCATACCTTGGAATTGGAAGTAATTTAGCAGATAAAAAAAAGAATATTCTCCTGGCGCTTGAATTAATTGAGTCAGAAATAGGTTCAGTGATCAAGGAATCGAAAACATTTAAATCAAAAGCAATTGGATTTGAAACTAAAAATGACTTTCACAACATAGCAATTAAAGTGAAAACCAAATTAAATCCTTTTGAATTACTCGAAATAATTGAAGATATTGAAAGAACTATTGGAAGAACGAAAAAGTCTACTAATAGAGTTTTTGTTGATCGAATTATTGATATTGATATTTTATATTACAATGATTTAATTTTAGACACAGAAAAATTAATAATTCCTCATCCAGAAAATAAAAATCGTCTTTTTGTTTTAAAGCCGCTGAGCGAAATTTCCGCTGACTTCTTTGATCCTTCAGAACAAAAAACCATTCAAACTATGATGGAAAACTTAGTTTTTGAATAAATTTTAGTTTAATTTTACTGGATTGTCTAAAAATATTTCTATTTTTGTTCTGATTTTTTTAAAATTAAATACAAAAATATGAAAAAAAATACTTTGATAGGTTTTTTTCTTGTTGCTTCAGCTAGTGCTTTATTAGGAAGTTGTGACTTAATGAAAGACGTAAAATACACTGTAACTCCAAACCCTTTGGAAATGCATGGAGATAGTGTAAGAATAGCAGTTTCAGTTGAATTGCCTGAAAAAGGTATTAAGAAAAAAGCTTCTGCTGAAATCACTCCAATGTTAGGAAGCACAGCATTGAAAATGGTTATTGTTCAAGGTGAAAAAGTTACTGGAAATGGTAAGGTTATTCAATACAAAGCAGGAGGAAAAATTTCATATTCTGATGTTGTTGCTTACAAGCCAGACATGGAAAATGCGGATTTAACTGTTTCTGGTGTAATTAAAAAGGGAACGAAAGAAAAAGATCAAATTCCTGTGACTAAAATTGCTGATGCAACAATAATTACTCCACTTTTAGTTCAAAAAGAGTTCAAATGTATAATTGAAGGAGATAATTTCCAACGTGTTACAGAAAAGACCTTTAAAACTCAAATAACTTTTGACAAGGGTGATGAAAAATTACGTAAAAATGAATTAAAAAGTAAAGACATCTTTGAATTTCAAAATTGGTTAGCTGCTGCAGAAACAAATCCAAAAATTAATATCAAAACTATTAATATCGTTGGTTATGCCTCTCCAGAAGGTGAGCAAGGTAAAAATGAATCATTATCTTACGATCGTGCAACGACAGCTAAAACTGCTGCCATTGAATTAGCTAAAAAATTCAAAAATACAAAGGCTCAAACAGAAATTTATTCTTTATCAGGTAAAGGGGAAGATTATGAGGGATTTAAAGCTGAATTAGAGAAATCTATGATGGCTCAAGACGAAAAACAATTGGTTATTCGTGTTTTAGAAATGTACAAAGATCCAGTTCAAAGAGAGACTGAAATGAGAAATATGGCGAAAACCTTTGTTTACTTAGACAAAAATATTTTTCCAATGTTACGTCGTTCTGAAATTGTTGTTACTTATGATTTAACGGGTTACACTGATGAAGAATTAGTTGCCATTTCTAAAGATAATCCTACAAAATTAACCGCTGAAGAACTAATGTTTGCGGCTACATTAACTGAAGATGTTGCTGAAAAATTAAGAATTTACAACGAAGGATGTTTAGCTTTCCCAAACGATGTTCGTTTTTACAACAACGCTGGTTCAATGTTATTCAAACAAAATAATTTAGTTGATGCTGGATTCAAATTTGAAGCTGCATATAGTATTCAAGATAACGCCATTTCAAAAAATAATTTAGGAGCTGTGGCTGGTGCTAAGGGAGATTTATCTAAAGCCAAAAAAATATTTGGTGAAGTTAAAGGAGCTGGTTCAGAAGTTAATTACAATTTAGCTTATTGGTCAATTAAAGAAGGTAAATATGCAGATGCAATATCTAAATATGGTTCTGAAAATTGTTTCAATAAAGCTTTAGCTCAATTATTGAACAAAGCTCCAGATGCTGCTGTTAAAACAATTGATGCTTCAACTTCAAAAGATACAGGCTTAGGTTTCTATTTGAAAGCAATATCTGCTGCAAGAATGGATAAAGTTGATTTAGTAATTAGCAACTTGAAAAGTGCTTTCGCTAAAGATGCATCCTTAAAAGCAAAAGCTGCCAAAGACAGAGAATTTTTAATATTCAAAGAGAACGCAAACTTTAGTGCTGTTGTGCAATAGGTAATAAAATGAAAAATATTTTTTAGTCCTGATGAAAATTTCATCAGGACTTTTTTTTTGAGGTTAAGTTCTTGTTAATTAAAATTTTTCCAAATTTAAATTTTATATTTTTGAATAAAATCAATTTTATGAAATTCATAAAGCTCAATTTAATAGTAGTAATTTGTTTAAGTAAAAATCTTTTTTCTCAAGCAGAAATAAAATTTGATTTGGGTCAAATAATTGAAGGATGATCAAGTTTAAAGAAAAACATTTACTTCACAAAATTAATAATCTGACTCAGATTAAAATTTAATTTGATTAACCTCACTGTTACCGCAAGAATATATTTTTTAAAATGAATTATGGTTTAGTTCGTTAAATCGTGCCTCGAAAACGTAAATCTGGAACCTTTCGCAAAAAGTAAGCGTATAAAAATCAAGTGTTTGATCCGCCGCGGCGGAGAGTTTTGATTTTTTAGCGTCGTTTGTTGAAAGGTAGATGCGTTTTCAAGCACTAGAACTTAGCCAAAGGCGGTCTCAGCGAAGCTACTTTTGGTTCTTTTTGGCAACTTAGCGAAGCGATCTCATGAACTTGTGAATAATGAAAAAGAACAAAAATTAGATTTCAGTATTA
>CANLGD010000075.1 GCA_947490145.1 Flavobacteriia bacterium | reverse complement strand
TCAATTTTTTTAGTTTTTGCAATTTGATGTTTCCAAAAATGTTGCAATTCACCACCCATAATAATTAAACTTCCATGATTTAAATTGAATTTTAATTTTTCTCCACTAAGATTGTGTTTAAGGTCAAAAATTCTACTTTCTCCAAAACTCAAGGAAGCAATTAAGGGATTCTTACCCAATTCTTTTTCGTTGTCAGCATGCCAACCATTAGAATCATTGCCATTTCGGTACAAATTTGCTAAAACACAATTGAATTCTACTTTTTCATTTTCAGGAAAAACAGTATAAATTTTTGTTCTTAATTGGTTTAATATTTCAGTAAAAGAATTGATTTTAAGTTTTTTTCCTGAATATGAATAAGCCAAATTCTCTTCTGAATAAAAAGCTTCTAGTCTGGGAGTTTGATATGTTTTTCCAAAGATTTTAATGTCAGAACTTTGCCATATTAAGTTTGCTTTCAACTCTTGAAAATAAACATCAGCTTCTTGTTGAGAAAGAAAATTTTCGATAAAAATAATCCATCCGTTTGTGACATTCATTTTTTCTATTTCAGGAAAAAGACTCACAGATAACCAATTATGTCATAAGTTACGTAGCCAATCCATTCTTTGATTAAGCCATTCCAATTGTAAACCGTTTCAACATTTGGCACAAAATATTGATCCCAATAATAATTTCTTTTCAGTCCTGTATATAAATCTGTGGAAAAAGTATCAAATTTAAAACCTTGTTTTTTGAAAATCGCTCTAGATCTTCTCATGTGTTGGGCTGAAGTTATGAGCAAACATTTTTTGATGTGAGGATAAGAGCGTGTCAAAATTTTCTTGGTTTCAACAGCATTTTCATAAGTGTTTTTTGATATTTTTTCTGCAATAATATCCTCTTCAGGAATTCCCCATTTTACCAAAACGTCTTTTAATTGTTCAGATTCTTTCAATCCTCGATCAGAAACATAGCCTGAACCACCAGAGATTAATATTTTTTTCACTTTACCTTTCTTATAAAGTGAAATTGTTTGCCAAATTCTGTCTGTTCCTCTTCTTGCACTTAAGGTTTTTAAATCGTTATTATATTCAAACATTCCTCCTAAAACAATTCCAATTTCGTATTTTTTGACCTTTGAAATTGGCGTTCCTTGAATTTCCCAAAGTCTTTCAAATTCTAAAAAAATAAAGGTGTTAGAAAAGAAAAGTAAACATGTTATCAAAGAAATTTTTGCTCTTTTTTTCCATTTTGGATTTTTCAAAAAAAGATAAAACCCAAGTGAAATCAAAATCCAAGTAAAGGGATTTATGAAAAAATAAAGGGCTTTTGAGATTAAGAAAAACATGGAATAAAACGATTAAATAAAAAAATGGCATAAAAAAACCCCGTAACCGAAAACGGAACGGGGTTTTAAAATATGTTTAAAGTTACGCTTTAACGAAACGTCTTTTTTCTTTGATACGAGCAGCTTTACCAGTTAATCCTCTGAAGTAGAAGATACGAGCACGACGTACATGACCTTTCTTAGTGATCACAATATTGTCTAAAAATGGAGATGAAATAGGGAAGATACGCTCAACACCTACGTTACCTGACATTTTTCTTACTGTGAAAGTTTCAGTTGTTCCAGAACCACGACGTTGAATAACAACACCTTGATATTGCTGAATACGTTCTTTAGCTCCCTCTTTAATTTTATATGAGACTATAACGGTGTCTCCGCTTGAAAAAGCTGGAAATTGTTTTACCTCTACTAATTCGTTTTGAAGTTCTCTTATGATATCCATGATTGTAAAAAATTCTAAATTTTGCCCTAAATGGGGTGCAATATTACGCAAAAAAAATCAATTAACACTTCATTGTTAACTTTTTTTTCAAAAAAATAATTTTAAAACACATTTTGAACATGTAAACAATAGTTATAAATTACTTAAAAGTTTAAAAATCAATAAATTGTCATTTAATTTATTTTAAGGATTTAAAAATGAGAATCTAGAAGATCACCATATTTATCTGTCTTATTTTCAACATTATCTGAGTTTTCTAAAATTAATAATTCAAGTTGATTGTAATTTCTAATCATTTTAATTGTTAAGTAACACAAAATGATAAAAAACAAATCGATTAAAGTAAATGAAATAGAAATTTTCATTAATCGCTCGGGGAAAAGCGATTTCAAAAGAATAATATTTGAGACATATTGGGCGGAATTTAAGAAAATCCACATAAACCACCACAAAAAAATACGTTTCCTAAAAAAATGATTTGTTTCTCCTAAACCATTTTTCACAAAATATTCTTCGATGTTTTGATGCAGTTCTTTCATCAATTGGAAAGGCTTGAATAAGTTATATAATGGTATCAAAAAACTAATTCCTGTCCAAACATTTTTTGAATACATGTATTCAAATTTCACTTCTTGATTAAAATAGGCCCTTCTAAACCATAAAATAAAAGTAAAAGCTGAAATAATCAAAGCAACAAATTGAAGCAAAGAAACAATTACTTGCCTCATAGTATCTGCTTGAAATTGTTCTTTTGTAATATAAACTCCTTTCTGAACCTCGCTTAGCAAGAAAAATTCCATTAAATTCGAAATTAAAGAAATAACATATAGTCCAGCGCAAATCCATAATAATATTTCAGCATTTTTTGCCCTTTTGGAATTTATTTTGAGTTTTTTCACTTATTTAGACTTTAAAATTTCTTCACTTTATTTTTTAACCACTTATATTACTTAGAGCAAAAGCACATCGAAGTTTTCTATAATTCTACGTGGTTGATTTTCCAAAAATTTTATCTTTTCAAAACCTCACCAATAACCCTTGGGAAATTTGCCATTTCTAATTCATGTATTTTTGCTTGAATACTTTCCAGGGATTCATTTTCAGTTAAATCACATTTAAATTGAGCAATTATTTTGCCCTTATCATATTCTGAATCAACAAAATGTACTGTAATTCCAGTTTCTATTTCTCTATTTTTCATGACTTCCAAGTGAACAAATTTTCCATACATTCCTTCTCCACCATAATTAGGTAACAAGGCAGGATGGATGTTAATTATTTTTTCTGGATAGTATTCAATTAATTTGGCTGGAATTTTTCTTAAAAATCCTGCTAAAATAATGTAGTCAATTTGTTTTTCTTTGCAAATATCCAATAAAAAAGATGCACTTTCGACTTCTGAATTAGAACAAGTTAAGACATTAATTCCTAGTTTTTGAGCAGATTCAACAATTGGAGCAGAAATTTTATTTGACAAAACAAATTCTACGTTAACATTTTTATTTTCCTTAAAAAAAGAAATAATATTTAATGCATTGGAACCTGTTCCAGAAGCGAGCAAGGCAATTTTTTGCGAATTCATCAGGCAAAGTTAAAAAGTTATCTTATTTTTATCAAAAAAAATGAATGAAGACAATAAATCATCTGTATATTGAGTCTTCAAAGGAAACTTATTCAAACAAATTATTATGCCTCAGAATTTGTTGGACTGGCTTTTGGATTTCTATTGATAGCTATACATAATGCTGATTTAGCGGAATTAATCCACACACCAAGTCCGATGATTTTTATTTCTAAAGCATTAAATAGATCTGAAAATGAGCGCCCTTTCCTTTTGATTCTATGAGGAAAACCAGCAACTAAAATTCAAGTTCCAGATTCGAACATAAAAGAAAAAAACTAAGTAATTGAATATTATTTGTGAAAAATTTTGTTTTATCGTTGAATTGTTTTTTCTTTGCAGACTTAATTAATATTAAAACAAAATAAAATGTCTGATATCAAATCAAAAGTTATCGCAATTATCGTAGATAAATTGGGTGTTGAAGAAACTGAAGTAACAAATGAAGCAAGCTTCACAAATGATCTAGGAGCTGACTCTTTAGATACAGTTGAGTTAATCATGGAATTTGAAAAAGAATTTAATATCGCTATTCCAGACGATCAAGCTGAAACTATCCAAACAGTTGGAAACGCTATCGATTATATCGAGAAAAACGCTAACTAAGAGTCCGAAATAGAGACGAAAGTCACTAAAATATTTTTTAATCAAAGACATTCTTTATGGAATTAAAGCGAGTTGTTGTGACTGGTATGGGGGCATTAACGCCTATTGGAAATACTCTCAATGAATATTGGGAAAATTTGATCAATGGTGTAAGTGGCGCTGCTACTATAAAACAATTTGATGCTACTTTGTTTAAAACCCAATTTGCTTGTGAAGTAAAGAACTTTAACGTCGAAGATTTTATCGATCGCAAAGAGGCACGTAAAATGGATCAATTTTCCCAGTACGCCCTAGTTTCTGCTGAAGAAGCTATGGTTGACTCTGGTTTATTGGAGGCTGAGCACAACTTAGATCGAATCGGTGTAATTTGGGGTTCTGGAATTGGTGGTTTAAAAACATTTCAAGATGAAGCGGAAAATTTCTTCGGAGGAGATGGAACACCTAAATTCAATCCTTTCTTTATTCCTAAAATGATTGCGGATATTGCTGCAGGACATATTTCCATAAAATATGGTTTGAGAGGTCCAAATTATGTGACTGTTTCTGCTTGTGCGTCTGCAACTAATGCAATTATAGATGCTTTTAACATGATTCGTCTGGGCAAAGCTGATGCTATTGTAACTGGTGGTTCGGAAGCCGCTGTAAACCAAATGGGAATGGGCGGTTTTAATGGTTTGAAAGCTCTTTCTACAAGAAATGACTCACCAGAAACTGCTTCTCGTCCGTTTGATGTTGATCGTGATGGATTTGTTTTAGGTGAAGGCGCTGGTGCATTAATTTTAGAAGAATACGAGCACGCAATTAAACGTGGTGCAAAAATTTATGCTGAAGTTGCAGGTGGTGGAATGTCTGGTGATGCTTATCACATGACTGCTCCTCATCCAGATGGAACTGGTGCAAAAAATTCAATGCTTGTAACTTTGGACGATGCTGAAATGAAACCGGAAGCAGTTGATTATGTGAATGTTCACGGTACATCAACTCCACTCGGCGATATCGCTGAAACGAAAGCTATTTTGCAGGTTTTTGGTGAACATGCGTACAATTTGAACATAAGTTCAACAAAATCAATGACGGGACATTTATTGGGTGCTGCTGGAGCGATTGAAGCAATTGCTTGTGTTATGGCAGTTAAACATGATATTGTTCCTCCGACGATTAATCATTTTAACGATGATCCGGAATTTGACCCAAAATTAAATTTTACATTTAATAAAGCACAAAAAAGAACAGTTAATGTTGCATTATCAAATACTTTTGGTTTTGGTGGGCACAACACTTCTGTTATTGTTAAGAAGTTCACAGCTTAAATTAGATTTTTCGATTATTAGATCGCTTTACTTTTTTATTGTTAGATTTATTAAAATTAACGATTTAAAAAATCGAGCAATCTAACAGCCCAACAATCAAGAAATCTAAAAATCCAATTAAAAAGTGTTTAAAGGAATTTTTTCAAAGAAACGAAGTCGCTCAAAGGAAGATCTTGAGTTGATAAAGTTCATATTGCAAAAATTTGCCTACAGACCAAATAATTTAGATCATTTTATTGAGGCATTAACGCATAAATCTGTTACAACAACAACTGGAACTGATAATATTCAGTTTTCAAATGAACGTTTAGAGTTTTTGGGTGATTCTATTTTAGATGCTGTGATAGCCGAATTATTGTTCCTAAAATTCCCGAACGAAGATGAAGGTTATTTAACGCAAATTAAATCTAAAGTTGTAAGCAGAAAATCGTTATCCGAAATTGGTGAAACGCTGGGTTTAAAAGAAGTAATCCGCTATCACAAAGGTCGTAGTATAAATCTTTCAACTTTAGAAGGAAATGCGTTCGAAGCTTTGATGGGAGCAATTTATTTAGATGGCGGTTATGAAGCTGTAAAAAAAACGATTACCAATCATATTTTTAGAAGGTACGCAGATTTAAACAAAATCTTGGAAGAAGAAATTGATTTTAAATCCCGTTTATTTATTTGGTGTCAAAAATCTCGCTTAAAATTAGAATTTATAATTCTAAGTGAAATAAATATCAGCGGAACTTGGCAATATGAAATTGAAGTTCAAATCAACGAACAAGCTTATGGGAAAGGAACTGGCAACTCTAAAAAATCTGCCGAACAAATTGCATCTAAAGAAACTTTGATTTTAGTTGGTGAAATTGAATTGTGAGAAATTTCTGAAAAGAAACATTAAAAATTAGTTTTCTTTTTAAAATATTCAAAAATGGCAATAATAGGCAACAACATGCAATAATTATAGTACAAATCTTCAAAGGGAATGGTGTAAATTCTTAAGCCCATAATATGATTTTCGTTGTACCAAACAATTGGATTTTCAGTAATAGCTCCCGTTAAAATTCCATTTACAATTATAAAAGGAATTAAAGCTACAAGGTATGTAAAAATGAAATTTGGAAACCAAGCTGCACGTTTGATAAAATAAATTCCAATCGTTAAAATTGCTGCAATGACGCAAGCAGATGCTGTGTACCAATTTTCGAGGTAAATTATTCCTAAAATTAATCCAGAAAGTGTAAACAAAATTGCAAAGAAATGACTTGATTTTTTGCCTTTGTAACGTGGGAAATATCCTTTCAAAACTTGATGGATAAAGATACAAGCATAAGGAACAACTAAGAAAAACAAACATTCTTCCAAGGGTAAATTATAAGCATAAATTCCACACAAATATTCATCTGTAAAACCCCAAATTTTGTTTTCCGTAAAATAAGCATCCCAAATTAAAAAAGGAAGAGCCACCAAAATGATTGCTGGAAAAAGTGCTTTGAAATTTTTGTAAAAGGCAATTTTCCTATCGAAACTTAATGCGAATGGTCCTAAGATTGTTAAGAGAATTATTGTGAAGTACACCTTTGATATAGTTATGAATTATGAACTATGAGTTATGAATGTTTGAAAGTGTTCAGACTAATTTATAGCGTCACAAAAATCCAGTCTTTTGTCCAAAATCTGTCAGTCTTTAATCTTATTTTCCGTATTTACGATTAAAAGCTATTTTCGATTCTTTGTAATATTTTAATGGAACAATCAGCATTCCAAAACATTCTCCATGATCTTTTCCAGTATGCTTATGGTGAACTTTGTGTGCTTTTCTAATGGCTATAAAATAAGGATGATCGACATCTCGTAACCATTTAAATCTGCGGTGAATATAAACATCGTGAATCAAAAAGTAGGTAAAACCATACATCGCAATTCCATAACCAATCCAAACTGGAACATAATTGTTAAACATCATTCCTAACATAATACATAACCAAGAAGGAATGGCATAAATTAAGAAAAAAACATCATTTCGCTCAAAAAATTTAGTTTGAGGCACATGATGATCCTCGTGAAAATGCCACATCAAGCCATGCATCACGAATTTATGCGTTGCCCAAGCCATAAATTCCATTCCAAAAAAAGTTGCCAACAAGACAATCGGACCCCACCAATACATAATTTACTTTATAAAATTTAAAATCCCGAAAAACAGTACGAAGATAAGGTATAAAACGTTTGAAACTTTGTTTTGTTCATTTAATTTCACCTTAAATATTTTTGAATTCATATATAAATAAGTAATTGGAAGAGATAAAACAAACCAGCAGATATAATTATAAATTGGAATTTCACCAGTTCTCCAGTACCAATAATCCGATTTTATCGCAATTGGTTCGAGTAGAAAATCTAAAAAAACCATTAATAAACTTGCAATAATTGTTTTGACAAAAATATTTATTTTTAATTTATGTAATAAATTCCCTGCGCAAACTGCTAAAATCGCCCAATTTAATCCTATTACGATTGGCACTTCAGCAATTTTAGCACCCAAATTTGCCCCATAATAATAGTTCCCAAAAAGAATTCCTGTTTTGACACCAATTATTTCAAATGTCATTCCGAGGGTAAAACTTAAAGCAAAAAACAACAAAAAAGGAATGAAATTTGATTTTCTAGAAAGAATTATTACTCCAAAAGAAATCCATAAATTCATTGAGCTCAAACCAATAATTTGATCTCTATAAGAAGGCAAATTCATTCCAATAATTCCAACTAAATGAAAAATTATGAGTATTAAAATTAATATTGTTTCTTTGTTTTTGAAGTTCACAAAAATATACTTTGTATTTAATTAACAAAGCGTAAAAGTAATTGTTTTTTTAAAATTAAACTATAAAAAAAGAGGTTCCAAAACGAAACCTCTTAAAATTAAACATGATTGTATTTTCTTATAAAAATTTAAAGCTTTTTCCAGGATAAATCGCTGCTGCACCTAATTCTTCTTCAATTCTCAATAATTGGTTGTATTTTGCCATTCTATCAGATCTTGAAGCCGAACCAGTTTTAATTTGACCACAATTTAATGCTACTGCTAAATCAGCAATTGTACTGTCTTCTGTTTCCCCACTTCTGTGACTCATAACTGAAGTATAACTGTTTCTTGTTGCCATTTGAACTGCATCAATTGTTTCAGTTAATGAACCAATTTGATTTACTTTCACTAAAATTGAATTGGCGATTCCTTCAGAAATCCCTCTTGAAAGTCTTTTTGTATTTGTTACAAATAAATCATCTCCAACAAGTTGAACTTTGTCTCCAATTTTTTCGGTTAACATTTTCCATCCCGCCCAATCATCTTCAGCCAAACCATCTTCGATTGAAATAATTGGGTATTTTGAAGACCAATTTGCCCAATAATCAACCATTTGTGCTGATGTCATTTCGTCACCCGTAGATTCAAAAACGTATTTTCCGTTTTTATAAAACTCTGAAGAAGCAGCATCTAAAGCAATGTAGACATCTTCTCCAGCTCTATAACCAGCTTTCTCAATTGCTTGAATTACCAATTCAATTGCTTCGTCATTTGACCCTAAATTTGGAGCAAAACCTCCTTCATCACCAACATTTGTTGATAATCCTTTTGAACTCAATACTTTTTTCAAGTGGTGAAATATTTCTGTTCCCATTCTTAAACCATGAGAAAAAGAATTTGCACCAATTGGCATCACCATAAATTCTTGAATATCTATTAAATTGTCAGCGTGAGAACCTCCATTTAAAATATTCATCATTGGAATTGGCATTGTATTCGCTCCAACACCGCCAATGTATTTGTACAAAGGTAAACGTGCTTCTTGCGCTCCAGCTCTTGAAATTGCTAAAGATGCTCCCAAAATTGCATTTGCTCCTAAGCGAGATTTAATTTCTGTTCCGTCTAAATCAATCAATTTTCTGTCAATTGCAGATTGATCAAAAACCGACATTCCGATTAAATTATCAGAAATCTCTGTGTTGACATTTTTCACAGCCTTTGTTACGCCTTTACCCATGTAGATATTTACATCGTTATCACGCAATTCAACCGCTTCATGGATTCCAGTTGATGCTCCAGAAGGAACAGCTGCTCTTCCAATAAAACCATTCGATGTGTGCACATCTACTTCTACAGTTGGATTTCCTCTTGAATCCAAAATTTGTCTTCCGACGATTTTTGTTATTTTTGACATTTGTTTAGACTTAAGACTACAAGACTCAAGACAAAAGACTTGATTTATGTAGAAATATATTTTTAATTCTTCACTTTTAATTCTTCACTTTTATCTATTGCTTCAATAAATTCATCAAACAAATACCTTGAGTCATGCGGTCCTGCCGAAGCTTCTGGATGGTATTGAACCGAAAAAACAGCTTTATTTTTAAGCGCTATTCCTGCAATTGTCTGGTCGTTTAAATGAATATGTGTTACCTCAACATTTTCGTTCAAAGTTACACTTTCTTTTGAAATTACAAAACCATGATTTTGAGTAGTGATTTCTCCCTTACCTGTTTTTAAATTTTTAATTGGATGGTTTATTCCTCTATGACCGTTAAACATCTTTTCGGTTTTTAAACCTTGACTCAAACCTAAAATTTGATGTCCTAAGCAAATCCCAAAAACAGGTTTATTTTGATTCACAATGTTTTTTACCAATTCGATGGAATCAATCATCACGCCTGGATCTCCAGGACCATTAGACAGCATATAGCCAGCTGGTTCAAACGTTTTTATTTCCTCCAAACTTGCAGACATTGGAAAAACTCTCACATGACAGCCTCTTTCAACAAGGCAGCGAATGATATTTTTCTTAACTCCAAAATCTAATAAAGCAACTTTGTATTTCCCAGTTGGATTTTCATCGTAAACAACCTTTGTGGCAACTTTTGAAGATAATTCTTGTCCTTCCATAGATGGAACTTTTGCTAAAATTTCTTTCAATTCTTCTATATTCTCATTTCCTGAAGAAATTAAAGCATTCATCGCACCTTTGTTTCGAATGTGACGAACCAAAGCTCTTGTGTCTAAATCAGTTATTCCAACGCATTCATTTCTTAGCATTAATTCTTCTAAAGAAGAGGTTGCTGAAGGACGGGAATAAATTTCTGAAAATTTTTTGGTGATTAAACCGGCAATTTGGATCTTGTCTGATTCTGACTCCGATGCATGAATACCATAATTTCCAATGTGTGGCGTATTCATAATTAAAATTTGACCAACATAAGAAGGATCCGTAAAAACCTCTTGATATCCTGTCATTCCCGTGTTAAAAGCGATTTCGCCTGCTGTTATTCCCTTTTTTCCAGAGGCTTTTCCGTGAAAAATTGTACCGTCTTGTAAAAGTAAAATTGCAGGATTTCTTTCTTCCATTTAGCTAAATTTGTGCAAAGTTATAAAAATCAATTCGATTAAAAAATCAATTTAGTAGAACTTGTTAACAAATTTGAGAAGTTTGTATTTTTTGAAAATTAAAATTTATTTAATCCTGCAAAATTTCATACCTTTGCCAAAGTATTTTTAGCAAATATCACACATAAAACATGGCACAAAAACCAGCAATACCAAAAGGAACACGAGATTTTTTACCACAAGAAGTTGCTCAAAGAACGTATATTTTTGAAACAATTAGAAAGTCGTTTAGAGCTTATGGTTTTTCACCAATTGAAACGCCAGCTTTTGAATTGTCATCTACTTTAACGGGAAAATATGGTGAAGAAGGTGATAGATTGATTTTTAAAATACTAAATTCTGGGGATAAATTAAAAAAGGCAGATTTAGAAGCTATCCAAAATGGCAACTTGGCAAGATTTTCTAATTCACTCGCTGAAAAGGCTTTACGTTATGATTTGACTGTTCCCTTTGCACGTTTTGTTGTTCAACATCAAAATGAAATTGCTTTTCCTTTCAAGCGTTATCAAATTCAACCAGTTTGGAGAGCAGATCGACCGCAGCACGGTCGTTATCAGGAATTTTTTCAGTGTGATGCTGATGTTGTTGGAAGCGATTCCTTGATTTATGAGCTCGATTTTGTTATGCTTTTTGATGATGTTTTATCCAATTTAAAATTACCATCATTTACAATAAAAATAAATAACCGCAAAATCTTATCTGGAATAGCAGAAATTTGTGGTGAAACAGAAAAAATTATTGACATTACTGTTGCAATCGATAAATTAGATAAAGTTGGTGAAGGTGGCGTTGTGAAAGAACTACTTGAAAAAGGTTTATCAGATTTTGCAATTGACAAGATTAAACCGCTTTTCACTTTTGCAGGTTCAAATTCTGAAAAAGTGACTGCAATGAAAGACTTTTTATCTGACAGTGAAATTGGATTGAAAGGTATTGAAGAATTAGAATTTGTTTTAAATCAAGTCGAAATTTTAGGTTTGCAAAAAGCAGATTTAGAATTTGATGTTACTCTTGCAAGAGGTTTAAATTATTACACAGGAGCGATTTTTGAAGTCAAAGCAAATGGTGTAAAAATGGGAAGTATTTGCGGCGGAGGACGTTACGATGATTTAACTGCAACTTTCGGAATGAAAGGAATGTCAGGAGTCGGAATTTCATTTGGTGCTGACAGAATTTATGATGTTCTAAAAGAATTGGATTTGTTTCCACAAGAATTAAGTCAAGGTTTGACACTTTTATTTGCAAATTTTGGTGAACAAGAACAAAATGTATGCATCAAATATGTACGAGAATTGCGAAATAACAACATCGATTGCGAAGTATATCCAAGTGCTGCAAAAATGCAAAAGCAAATGACCTACGCTAACAATCGAAATGTAAAATACGTTGCCTTACTTGGAGAAAACGAATTAAAAAACGGAATGATTCAATTAAAAAACATGGAGACAGGAATTCAAGAAGAATTGAGTTTTGAATCCTTGTTGGAGAAACTTTTGAAAGAGTGAAAAATTATAAATTGACAAAAGACTAAAAAAGTCAAAAGTCCTAAAGTCTAATAAATAAAATATGTATCTGCACGAATCGAGTCTTTTGTCTTATGTCTTGTAGTCTTAAGTCTATATTATGAAAACAATAACAAACGAATGGATTTCGCTAGAAGAAATCGACCAAATATTACATGATAACATTAAGTTGGGTTTAGCTGAAGAGGTTAAAACGGCTATCGTAAAATGTAGGAATTTTTTAGATGAAAAAGTTACGCGAAGCGAAAAATTAATTTATGGTGTAAACACAGGATTTGGTTCTTTATGCAATACAGCAATTTCAGCAGTAGATTTAGAACAATTACAGAGAAATTTGGTTCTTTCTCATGCTTGTGGAATGGGCGAGGAAGTTCCGAAAAATATTGTAAAGCGCATGTTGCTTTTAAAAATATTGGGTTTAAGTCATGGAAATTCTGGTGTACAATTGGAAACAGTTGAGAGACTGATTTTCTTTTTTAATAACGATATTTTACCGATTGTTTATCAGCAGGGAAGTTTAGGCGCCTCTGGAGATTTAGCTCCTTTGGCGCATTTATCTTTGCCTTTAATTGGTGAAGGAGAAGTTTATTTTGAAAATCAAAAAATGTCTTCGGATAAAATTTTATATAAATTTGAATTAAAACCAATTGTATTGCGTTCAAAAGAAGGCTTGGCTTTACTGAATGGAACGCAATTTATGAGTTCTTACGCTTCAGATTGTCTTTCTAAAAGCAAAAAGTTGTGGAATCAGTGGAATTTAATTGCTGCTTTTTCTTTGGAAGCTTTCGATGGGAGAAAAGAACCTTTTCAAGCAAATGTAAATGAAATTCGTAATCAGGTTGGGCAGATTCAAACGGCAGAAATTTTTAGAACGATTTTAGATGGAAGTGAAATCATTATTAGAGAAAAAGCGCATGTTCAAGATCCTTATTCTTTCAGATGTATTCCGCAAGTTCATGGTGCAACAAAAGACACCTTAGATCACTGTGCTAAAATCGTTGAAAGAGAAATAAATGCTGTAACGGATAATCCGACGGTTTTTCCAGATGAAGACGATGTTGTTTCAGCAGGAAATTTTCACGGGCAGCCTTTGGCTTTAATCATGGATTTTTTAGCAATTGCGATGGCAGAAATGGGCTCAATTTCTGAAAGAAGAACGTATAAATTGATTTCTGGAACTCGCGGGTTACCAGCTTTTTTGGATAAAAATCCAGGTTTAAACTCAGGTTTTATGATTCCACATTATGCCTGTGCGGCGATTGT
>CANLGD010000074.1 GCA_947490145.1 Flavobacteriia bacterium | reverse complement strand
TCGAAATACAAATGCAAATGCTGAGTCTTTCAACTCTAAAATAAAACTATTCCGAGCAAATCAAAGAGGCGTTATAGATGTTAAATTTTTCCTCTTCAGATTAGCAAAACTTTTTGCATAATCCCCAGAAAATTTACGTGACCCCTTTTAATACTGTTTAAACCTTGAAAACAAATATAAGGATTTAGTAAGAATTCATATATTTTAATTGATTAAAAATGTCATTTTAGTACAGTTTTCTTTCGGTCATACTGTACTTTTCGGGCTTATTCGTTTTGTTGCAAAGCAACAAGGTAAATGAGGGTGCAAAACCCGCTAAATTCATTTCCGTGAGCAGGTGACAATAGGAGCATTTTACATGCCTAGTGATTTGATTTACTTATAGGTCTTTTGTTTTAAAAGATTCATTGCTTTTAAATCGTTTGCAAGTTTTTTTGAAAACATCTCAGCTCCTTTTTTGTTTAGGTGAACTGCTATTCTGAAATTGACTGTGTCAAAACAAATAGGATCATTTGTATAGTCCAAATATGGTATATTGTATTTTTTTGAAATACCCACAATCAAATCATTAAACTTATTTTTGTTTTCAAGTTTCTGACTAACAGCATAATAAATAGGTGTATTTACCATAACTACTTTTATATTAAATTTTTTACAATGTTTCAAATAGTTTTCAAAAAGTGATATTGTAGTTTCATCCATCAAAGGCTGTATTTTTGATAATTTATTTAATTCTGTGCCATCCCATTTTCCTTGCTCTGGTCTATACCCTTTATATGCTGGTTGAGAATTGTAATGTTTTAAACCAAAATATTCATATACCCCATTCTTAATAACCATTTGATGACCAAAATATCGATAAAAAGGTAAGTAAAGTTCAGCACCTGAAAAACCAAAATTAATTAATTTATCTTTCAAAAACGAATCATTAATATAAGGAAATACTTGCTCCCGTTCGTGCAAGATACTCACATGATTACTAAAAGTAAAAAAATCAATATTTTGAATTATTAATTTAGGTTTTGTGTTATGTCTTTCATATAACTCATATTTTAAATGTTGAACATTAAAAGGATGACCACCAATTCCAATATTATAAGAATTCACTTTAAGTATTGAGTCAAGTATTTGAGGTGAATAATGACTAAATGCCCTGGAGTTTCCCACAATAAGAATATCTGCATTAATTTTTGACTCAATTATATCATTCCATGATTGAAAACGATATTCTTCTGTGCGTTTAAGTCCTGTACTGATAATATAATCAACAAGATAAGAGATACTGACAAATATAATTGCAAATAAAGTCAGTTTAATAATGAATTTTTTCATTTTTTTTAAAATTGAAAGTAGATAAAGGTTTCAGATTTACCGCCATAAAATAAAATTAAAACAACAATACTAAAATAAATAAACCATCTGATTCCTTTACTCTTAATCGTATCTATCTGTAAACCATGTTTTTTATTGCGTTGCACCCATTCAGTTATAATCATAAATGCCAAGCATAAATATAAACTATTTGCGCCATCCAATTTTGGAATATTGAAAAAACTTTTTTCAAATAATCTCGTAATATAATCTAAAGCTTCTGCTAGGGTTTCGGCACGAAAAAAAATCCAACCAACTACTACTAATAGAAATGTCGAAGTCATTTGCATTAATTCTTTCAGATTCGGCAATAATCTCCCTTCAGAAACAGAATTGGTATTTTTTCGATTCTTCTGAAGTAAAAGCAATGGAAGAAAAAGAATTGCATGAAATGCACCCCACGCCAAAAAAGTCCAGTTAGCACCATGCCAAAATCCACTGACTAAGAATATTATAAAGGTGTTGCGAATGGCTTGCCATTTTCCTCCTCGACTACCTCCCAATGGAATGTACAAGTAGTCACGAAACCATGTAGTCAGTGATATGTGCCATCGTCTCCAAAACTCGGCAATGTCCCTTGAAAAATATGGGAAGGCAAAATTTCTTAGAAGTTCAATCCCAAAAAGTCGAGCTGTTCCCAAAGCAATGTCAGAATAACCAGAAAAATCACAATAAATTTGATATGCAAAAAGTATTGCTCCTAATAAAAGGATACTTCCACTTTGCGTTTCATATGAACCAAATATTTGATTCACAAATGTTGCGCAATTGTCTGCAATTACAATTTTTTTGAATAAGCCCCAAAGAATTTGCCTTAATCCATCAGCTGCTTTTGAATAATCAAACTCTCTTTGCTTAAGTATTTGAGGTAATAGATGAGTTGCTCTTTCAATTGGTCCAGCCACAAGAAGCGGGAAAAAACTTACAAAAAGAGAATAGTCAATGAAGTTACGTTCTGGCTTTATACGATTTTTATACAAATCTATAACATAAGATAAGCCATGAAAAGTGTAAAAAGAAATTCCTACAGGTAGTATTACTTGTAAAGTTCCGAAATTTGCTTTAAATCCTAATAGTGATAGGCCATCAGCAAATGAAGCAGCAAAAAAGTTATAATATTTAAAAACTCCAAGAAAACCTAAGTTTACACCAATACTAAGCCACAACCAAAACATTTTTTTTCTCTGGTTTTTAGCATCATGGATTTTAATGCCTGTATAATAGTCTAATAGGGTAGATAAGATAAGTAGGAACATAAACCGCCAGTCCCAACAAGCATAAAAAAAATAACTTGAAACAAGTAGTAAAATATTTTGAAGTCTAAGATTTCCTTTTGTCACAAACCAATAAAGTATAAAAACAATCGGTAAGAATATTGCAAAGTCTATTGAATTGAAAAACATATTGTTTCTTTATTTTATCTTTAGGTTGTTAAATTTATTATCTTTTTTTTAACTTTGGAGGTAACGTGTCGCTAAATGCAATTGCATTTATTTCGACTATATTTATTTTGACATTACTCTCAATATCAAATACATACTCATTTTAAAGCACTTACTAGTTTTATTGAGAATTTCTAATTTCAGTAAAGATTACGCAAATATAATCAAACACTTTATATATCCAAAATATCCAAAGGACTTTTTTATTGATCAAAACCTTTGGTTCTAATATGGGTATAAACTTGAGTAGTTTTAAAATTTTTATGGCTTATATAAAAAAAACTGGGGACAAGTATTAAATTTTCATAAAAAGCTAATGGATTTTTCTTAACTTTCAAACTTTTTACCTGATGGATTATTGCTCCATTTTGATATTATCGATTTTAAAGAATTTGGTGTTTTAGAATCAAAAAAAGATTGTTTTTTTTATTTATTTAGATGAGAAAAATGAAATTTCCAAAGATTAATATTCTATTGATTTTGAATCAAAAGGGTTTTATGAAAGTACGATACTTCAGGATTTTCCTATTCGTGGTAAAGCTTTATATTCAGTTATAAGACGATGGCGTTGGCGAAATAAACTTGAGAAAAACCGTGTGAGAAAAAGCGATTATTCTTTTATTGCGATGGTTCAAAATTAGCAGTTGAATTATCAGATTTTTTAAAAGGTACAGGTCGAGACCCGAGAAGATACGATAAGTAATGCCGCAAGTTATTTTGCACTAAAGCTAATTTACTCCAAAGCCAATATAAACATAAAGTGAGTGGGATACAAGGAGTGGAATCAAATTAATCATGCTGAAGATTATTTAATTTATCCAGAAAATATAGGTTTAAATGTTGGTATTGATGAAGTAAGTTTATTAAAAGGAGAACTTTATACATCCTTAACCAATAAAGACGGAAAAGGAAAACCATAATTGCTTGTAAAAAGAGTACAAAAATTCAAGACATAATTGATGTGTTGAACAAAATTCTAATAGAAAAGAGAAAATTGGTTAAGGAAATTACTGTTGATATGGAAAATAATATGCAACTAGCACAATAAAGAGTTTTCCTGAAAATTACTTTGGTTACAGACCGATTTCATGTTGTGAAATTACTTGTGGAAGCCTTACGAAATAAAGGGATCAAGTATCGATGGGAAGAAATTGAAAAGGAAAATTTAACAATAAAAAAGCAAAGAAATAAGGCATAAAATATATCCCAGTTATTTGTAAAAATGGAGTTTTGCCAAACAGTTATTAGCATGAAGTCGCTACAATATTGCCAAAAAACCAATTGAATGGACAGATAATCAAAAGAAAAGAGTTGACTTCTTGTTTGAAAAATATCCACTTTTACTTCAAGCACATAAACATACTCTTGAGTTTAGAAATATTTATGAGCAGGTAGACAAAGAAATAACACGAGAAAAATTTAAAAAATGGATTGAAAAGACCAAGTAATTAGAAATTAATGTTTTCAATATTGCAGCCAACAGTTTAAATTATCATTTAGAAACAATTTTAAACTTCTTCAGAAATCGGAAATACAAATGCACAGATTTTTTTAACTCAAAAATAAAACTGTTCCGAGAGCTAACCAAAGAGAAGTTATTGATGTAATTTTTTTTCTCTTTAGGTTAGAAAAGCTTTTGCTTAATCCCCAGAAAATTTAACTGGCCCCCATACATCTTTATTTTTTTGGCAATTAAAAAGATAATAAATATTACAAAATTCAAAGTTTAAATTTTATTAACAGCGAAGAAAATCTAGAAAAAAGAAAAAGTAAAAAACAAAAAAAGAGGCTGCTCATATTTTGAGACAGCCTCTTTTTAAAAATTAAAGTTTATTCCTAGTTTTTAACCAAAGAATAAGTTCTATTGCCCAAAGCACTTTCTGTTTTCAAGAAATATACTCCATTGTCAAAATTACTTGCGTCAATTGATAGTTCTTTGTTAGAATCAAGTGCAGATAAATTAAGGTTTAATTTTCTTCCTTGAGCATCAAATAATTCAGCTTTGATTGAAACTCCACTTTTATTTGTTATTACAAATTTACCGTTTGATGGATTTGGAGAGATTGAAAGTGAATTAATTTCTAATTCAGAAAATCCAGCATTATTTAATGTTGTGAATACTCCTACTGAAGAAGTTGCTGAATCAGAAACTGAACACATTGCAGTAACATAGAAATTGTATGTTGTATTTTGATTTAAACCACCAACAGAAAGTGAATTTGAAGTGCTTGAAATAACAGTTCCTGAACCTTGTGGGAAACCAGCTGGTCCATATTCAATTGTCCATGCTGTTTCATTGCCATTGCTTATCCAGTTTAACGAAGCGGAAGATAAACCTACATTTGATGCAGATAAACTTGAAGGAGCAGCGCATGTTGGAGGAGCAGGACAATCAATTATTGCTGACCATCCTGAGGCTTGAACAGTACCATCACTAGAGAAAACTGCTGTTAAACAACCTGTTGAATTTGTTGCAGTTATTGTTCCAGGTGTTTGTATACTATCTAAAGCTATAATTAAATTTCCAGCAGTAGAATTTCCATCATATATGAATAGTGTATCATAATTACTTTCAGTATTATATTCTGAAAACACTAAAGAGACCATATCACCAGAAGCAGAAGGACAAATAACAATTGTATCTTGTGTATTTGCTGAATAATTTCCATTAATCCCTCCAGCATCTGTAAATAAATTTCCACAAATAAAGGGAGCTAAAGGCGTCATATCAGTTGTAAATGATAGTACAGTTGAATAAAAACTTGTATCAGTTCCACCACAAAAAGCTCTAATATATACATCATAATTTGTGAACTCGCTTAATCCAGAAATTGTGTAAGGATTATTTGACGTTAAAACTTCTGTCCCAGAACCTTGTGTAAATCCAGTTGTTCCATATTCAACTAACCATTGTGTTTCTGTTCCACCAGCTATCCAAGAAACTGTTCCTGTTAAATCAGTATTTGAATTTAGAGTTACATTTGTTGGAGTGAAACAAGTTACTGGCGCAACACAATTTACTGATGCAATCCATCCAGCAGCTGATATAATATCGTCACTCAAAAAATTAACAGTTAAACATCCTGTTGGATTTTCAGCAACAATTGTACCTGGTGAGGTAGTTCCTGTATAAACTCCTATTTGTGTTCCAGAAGCACTATTATTATCATAAATAGTCATAAAATCATAACCATTTTCTATATTAAAAGCAGAAAAAACTAATTGGACTGTTGAACCAACTGTTGGACAAATAGTAACATTGTAGTCTTCATTTACAGAGTAATTATCTGTGTCACTTCCGGAATCCATAAAAATATCACCACAAAATAATGGTGTTGCAGTTGTTGAAAATGAAACAGGACCTAAAATTGTACTTGTTTCTGTTGGTGAACAAGTTGCGCTTATATAAACATCATAGTTTGTTAAACCTGTCAAACCATTTAAAGTGTATGGATTCGTTGAAGCAGTAAGTTGAGTTCCACTTCCTAATGTAAATCCTGCAACTCCATATTCAATGTTCCAACTAGTTTCAGAACCACCGTTTGTCCATGAAAAATCAGTGCTTGCATCTGTTGTATTTGAGAATATAAGTGATGTTGGTCTTGGACATGTAGGCTCAGGAACACAATTTATAATTGCTTCAAAACCGGGAGCAGTAATTGAAATATCAGAAGTAAATAATAAAGTTAAACAACCTGTTGGATTTTCAGCTGTAATGTTAGCTATTGTTTGCAATCCTGTGTATGATGCAATGGGAGTTCCAATTAGTCCATTTGCATCATAGATGTATAAAAAATCATACGTATCTTCTAGTTCAAAAGAAGAAAAAATTAGTTGGATTGCATCGGTTGAAACACCTGGACAAATTGTAATTGTGTCGATTTCATCATTGCTATAGTCACCGGTACTTCCTCCTGAGTCTACTACGATGTCACCACAAGTAAATTGCGCATTTGCAATAGTTTGAAGTCCGAAAATCAGACCAAAAATTAAATAAATTTTTCTCATAGTTAATTGTTTAAATAAATGTTTAAAGAGTTTTATAGTCGTAAAGATAAATATTATTTATAACATTGCAAAAAAATTAACAACCAGTTTTTTTATTTTCAAAACAAACTAAGAGTTATTGTATAAAAACTACCATTATGGACTTTAATTTTCAAAATAAAACAGTAATAGTATGCGGAAGCACACAGGGAATAGGAAAAGCAGCAGCAATTGAATTTGCTAAAAATGGTGCAAACCTTGTTTTGATTGCAAGAAATGCAGAAAAACTTCAAAGAACAATTGTAGAGTTAGAAAATAATTCAACTCAAAAACATAGTTATTTATGTGCTGATTTTTCAAAACCAGAAGAGTTAAAAGCTGTTTTAGAAAATTACATTCAAAATGGAGGAAATTGTCATGTTTTGGTCAACAATACTGGCGGTCCAAAAGGCGGACTCATTTTGGAAGCTACGATTGAAGAATTTCAAAATACATTTACACAACATTTAATTTGCAATCATATTTTGGTTCAGAGTCTAGTTCCACTTATGAAAAAGAATGATTACGGTAGAATAATAAATGTAATTTCAACAAGTGTTAAACAGCCTTTGCCAAATCTAGGTGTCTCAAACACAATTCGTGGTGCTGTTGCCAGCTGGAGTAAAACGCTTGCAACAGAACTTGCGCCATTTAATATTACTGTAAATAATGTTTTACCAGGTGCAACCAATACGATTCGATTACAAGGAATCGCAGAAGCAAAAGCTGAAAAAACGAATGAATCTGTTGAGGATATTTTTAAAGATATGGCATCTGAATCTCCAATTGGAAGAATTGCAGAGCCACAAGAAGTAGCAAATGCAATTGTGTTTTTAGCGTCTCCAGCTGCAAGTTATATCAATGGGATAAATGTACCTGTTGACGGAGGAAGAACAAAATCATTGTAATGAAGAATATTGGAATAATTGGTTTAGGATGGCTTGGACTTCCTTTAGCTAGGGATATGCAAAAACAAGGGTTTACTATTTTTGGAACCACAACTTCATTAGTAAAAAAATATGAGCTCGAAAAAGAAGGATTTCATGTTTTAGTTGTAAATTTGAATGAAGATCAAAATAGGAGTGAAGTGCAAGAATTTTTTAAAACGTGTAATTTTGTGTTTTTAAATATTCCACCTTCAAAATGTAATTTTCAGTCCTACCAAAGTCAGATTTTAAGTGCAGTTTCGTTTTTTGAAATTGGAACTAAATTCATTTTTGCCAGCTCAACAAGTGTATATTCCGAAAATGTGAAAATTGCACTTGAGGATTCACAAATTTTGGGTGATTATAATTTTTCTTCTCAGTTGTTTTTAACAGAAAAAGCATTGAAATCAAAACTTAATTCTGATTTAACAATTTTAAGGTTTGCAGGATTATTTGGATATGATAGAAATCCCGCTAAATTTTTAGCTGGAAAAAAGAGTCTTAAAAAAGGAAATGCTCCGGTAAATTTAGTTCATTTGGATGATTGTGTTTCTTTTATTTCAAGTGTTTTTGAACATAATATTTTCGGCGAAATTATGAATGTTTGTTCAAGTGAACACCCATCAAGAGAAGAATTTTATTCGTGGAAATGTATTCAAGGTAATCTTGAAAAACCGGAATTTGAAATTCAGAAAGACAATCTTTCGACAAAAATTGTTTCCAATGAAAAGTCAAAAACGATCTTAAATTTTACTTATAAATTTGATTCACCTTTTCAATTTTGATAAATTAGAAAAAAGAGCTTTATTTTTTGGTTTGTTTTTTGTACGTTTGCTAAAATGTTTTTCCTTGAAGCGATTTTCTTTCGCCTTGTAACGAGTTATTTAAGACAACTAAAAAGCAACCTTTCTCAATAATATCAGTTTAAAAAGATAGAAGCTCATAACTAATGAAAAAAATTCTACTTTTAGTCTTACTTTTTATCTCAAGTTTTCAACTTTATGCATCACATATTGTTGGAGGTGATATCTATTACGAATATTTAGGGAACAATAATTATAGAGTGCAGGTAATTTTATTTAGAGATTGTGCTTCCACGGGAGCGGAATACGATGATCCTCTTCAATTAGGAGTTTATGATTCAGGTAATAATTTAGTTCAAACAATCCCCATTAATTTTCCAGGAAGTACTGTTTTACCGGTTGTTTTAAATAATCCATGCGTAACTGTGCCGACAGGAATTTGCACAGAACGAGCAATTTATCAAACTATTATCAATTTACCTCCCACTGTTGGTGGTTATACTTTGGCCTATCAGCGTTGTTGCAGAGGACCAAATGTTACAAATTTGAATTCACCTGAAAACACAGGATTAACTTTGGCAACACATGTAACTGGTACAAATTCAGGTGCTTTAATTAATAATTCTCCAAAATTTACAAATTATCCTCCATTGGTAATTTGCAACAATGATATCCTAGTTTTTGATCACAGTGCAACTGATGCTGATGGCGATTTATTGACTTATGAATTGATAACGCCCAATGCAGGAGCAGATGATGTAAATCCGATGCCTCTTCCAAGCACTTACAATCCACCATTTCCATTCGTAAATTTTACGGGAGGATTTACACCAGGTAATCCATTAGGTCCTGGAGCAACCATTTCAATTGATCCCGTTACCGGAATTTTAACAGCTGATCCCGAATTAATAGGTTTGTTTGTTGTAGGTATTCGTGTGAAGGAATTTCGAAATGGAATTTTAATTGGTCAATCTGATAGAGATTTCCTGTTTAAAGTTGTGAATTGTGTTATTCAATTAGCAGCTAATGTTGTTCCACAAATTGAATCTTCAAATTTTATTTCTTTTTGCCAGGGTTTTGATGCTGTATTTGAGAACAATAGCTTCGGAGGAACTAATTATTTGTGGGATTTTGGTGTTCAAGAAATTACAACTGATGTAAGTACAGCATTCAGTCCTACCTACACATATCCAGGACCTGGTGTTTATGATGTTAGTTTGGTTGTGAACCCTGGTTGGCCTTGCACTGATACTTCTTTTCAAACTTTTACAATTCTAGAATATTTAGACATCAGATATGTTGTCGAGGATTCAATATGTATTACTGGGAATTCATTTAATTTTGATGGGATTTATGATGGCCCTCCAAATCCTACAATATCATGGGACTTTGGCATACATGGGTCAATTCAAACGTCAAATCTCTTAGATGTAAATAATATTGTTTTTGATACCTCAGGAATTATTCCCGTTACGATAAATGTTGACGCTGGAGTATGTCAAGGATCGTTCACAGATTATGTTTTTATTTATAATGAGCCTGTGATTAATTTTGGTATTGATCCGGAACTTAAATGTGCTCCTTATTTAGCTGAATTTATTGATTCCAGTTTATCGTATGCACCCTTAATTTATTCATGGGATTTTGGCGATAATTCAACATCAACTTTAAAAAATCCAAAGCATGAGTATGAATCCCCCGGAACTTACACAGTTTCATTGGGAATTCAATCTACAGTTGGATGCGTTGCAACTTTATTTTTAACAAAACCAGACTTAATAACAGTTTATTCTTCTCCTATTTCCAAATTTTCGGCGACACCTTTAGTTACAGATATTTTTCATCCCGATTTTCAAATTTTCGATCAATCTTTTGATAGCGATTACCTTGAATATCGCTACGACGATTCACTTTATTTATACACGAGAAATCCAAGTTTGTCATTTGTCGAAAGTGGGGGGCATTTAATTTATCAAATTGTAGTCAATGAATTTGGCTGTGTTGATTCTTCCTTTTTAATTTTAACGATTAGTCCTCAGACAACACTTTATATTCCAAATACATTTACTCCTGATGGAAATAAATTTAATAACGTTTTTCAGCCTATTGTATATGATGCTTTAAAATATAATTTGCAAATATTTAACCGTTGGGGAATGTTAATTTTTGAAACATCAAATCAAAAAGAAGGTTGGGATGGAACCTATAAAGGCGAAATTTGTCAGGACGGAGTTTATACTTATTTGGTAAAATATACCGATATCCAAACAAATGAAAAAATTTCGAAAACTGGATTTGTAAATTTACTAAGGTAAATTAAAATAAGTTTAGGACTAAATCAATATTGTAAAGTTTTAAGTGCAATTAATACTTGTAAAATTGATTTTACACAATTTTTATTCTATATTTGTTGTTCAAAATTCTGTTTCATGAATCAAAACTATTCAAAAAAGAATATTACTTTGCCTGATTTTCGTTTTACTCCTGCAATTGATAAAGTCGGAGTAGAGGAAAGAGTTGCAAGAATTCAAACAAGAAGTATAAAAGATGAATCAAAGCTGCAAGGCATGAAAATGGTTTTGAACATGATTGATTTAACCACTCTTGAAGGAAAAGATACTCCGGGAAAAGTAAAACAAATGTGTTATAAAGCACAGCATTTGCTTGATGTTTATCCTGATTGTCCAACTGTTGCGGCTGTTTGTGTTTATCCTTCAATGGTAAAAATTGCAAAAACAGCACTAGGAAATAGTAATATTAAAGTTGCATCAGTTTCTACAGCATTTCCTAGTGGTCAAGCACCTAGAAGCATCAAAATAACAGATACAAAATTTGCTGTAGATAATGGAGCAGATGAAATTGATATGGTTATTTCAAGAGGAGAATTTTTAAGAGGAAATTATAACTTTGTTTTTGACGAAATTGCTTCAATCAAGGAAGCTTGTGGAACTGCAAGGTTAAAAGTTATTTTGGAAACTGGTGAATTAGCAACTTTAGACAATGTGCGTAAAGCAAGTGAAATTGCAATGTATGCAGGTGCTGATTTTATAAAAACATCTACTGGAAAAATTCAACCAGCTGCAACTATGCAAGTAACCTATGTAATGCTGATGGCAATAAAAGATTTTTACCGCAAAACCGGAATTAAAATCGGAATGAAACCGGCAGGCGGAATTTCAACTTCAAAGTTAGCTTTACATAATTTATTGATGGTGAAAGAAACTGTAGGTGAAGAATGGTTGACTAATGAGTGGTTCCGTTTTGGAGCAAGTAGTTTAGCAAATGATGTTTTGATGCAATTAATGAAAGCAAAAACAGGAGCATATCAAAGTGCAGATTATTTTTCGATAGATTAACTTGGATTATTAGATTTATGGATTTTTGGATTTTTAGACTTAAACTAATTTGAAAAACAAATCTATTAATCATAAAAGAATTAAACTGAACAAATGTATAAAAATGATTATTAGATAATAGTATGAATAAATCTTAACGAAGAGTAAATCTAACAATCTGAAAATCTAACAATCAAATAATCTAAAAATAAATGGCAAAAAATAAAGATTCCAAAGAAACTAAAAAAGATATTCCATCGCAATCAATCAAGTGGGATTTATCTCCAGCACCTGAAAGTAAGGGACATATAAAGCTGCAAGATAAATACGATTTATTTATTAATGGAAAATGGGTGAAACCAAGTTCGGGTAAATATTTCGACACTACAAATCCTGCTACAGAAGAAAAATTAGCAGAAATTGCCTACGCAAATGACGCTGATGTTGATAAAGCAGTTAAAGCTGCGCGTGAAGCTTATACGAATGTTTGGTCAAGAATGTCTGGAGCTGAAAGAGGGAAATACCTTTTTAGAATTGCACGTTTAATTCAAGAAAGAGCAAGAGAATTTGCTGTAATTGAAACACTTGATGGAGGAAAATCAATACGTGAATCACGTGATGTTGATGTTCCTTTAGCAGCAAATCACTTTTTCTATTATGCAGGTTGGGCAGACAAATTACAATATGCTTTCCCAAATCGCAAAATGGAATCATTGGGTGTTGCAGGACAAATTATACCATGGAATTTCCCTTTATTAATGGCAGCATGGAAAATTGCTCCAGCTTTAGCTTGTGGAAATACAGTAGTTTTAAAACCTGCTGAAACGACTTCTTTAACTTGTTTAAAATTAGCAGAAATTTTTGAAGAAGCTGGCTTACCGCCAGGAGTTGTGAATATCATTACGGGTCACGGAGATACAGGAGCGGCACTTGTAAATCATCCAGATATCAATAAGATCGCTTTTACTGGTTCAACTAATATTGGGAAAATTATTCAACGTGCTGTATCAGGTACAAATAAAAAATTGACGTTAGAGTTAGGAGGAAAATCTGCTAACATTATATTTGAAGATGCAGCAATCGACCAAGCAGTTGAAGGAATTGTAAACGGAATTTTCTTTAATCAAGGACACGTTTGTTGTGCAGGTTCAAGATTATTTGTTCAAGAAGGTGTTGCTGATGAGGTAATTCAGAAGTTGAAAGATAGAATGGATCATTTGTACGTTGGAGACCCAATGGATAAAAACACGGATATTGGTGCTATCAATTCAAAAGAACAATTTGATACGATTAAGAGATACGTTAAAATTGGTAAAAACGAAGGAAATGAAATTTATGAAAGTAAATGCGAAATTCCTTCAAAAGGATATTTCTGTCGTCCAACTTTAATTTTAGATGTTGCGCAATCAAGTACATTAGTGCAAGAGGAAATTTTTGGTCCAGTTTTGACAGTTCAAACATTCAGAACAGTTGATGAGGTAATTCAGAAAGCGAATAACACGCAATATGGTTTAGCAGCTGGAGTTTGGACAGATAAAGGCTCTAAAATATTCAATTTAACAACAAAATTAAGAGCTGGTGTTGTTTGGGCTAATACTTATAATAAATTTGACCCAACATCACCTTTCGGAGGATATAAAGAAAGTGGATTTGGTCGTGAAGGTGGAGTTCATGGATTGGAATCATATTTGAAATAATTT
>CANLGD010000073.1 GCA_947490145.1 Flavobacteriia bacterium | reverse complement strand
CGCTTCGCTAAGTTGCCAAAAAGAACCAAAAGTAGCTTCGCTGAGACCGCCTTTGGCTAAGTTCTAGTGCTTGAAAACGCATCTACCTTTCAACAAACGACGCTAAAAATTCAAAACTCTCCGCCGCGGCGGATCAAACACTTGAATTTTTCACGCTTACTTTTTGTGAAAGGTGCCAGATTTACGTTTTCTAGGCACAAGATTTTCGTAAAAGAAAAGATACTATTTCCTTACAAATTCTTATCAATTAAATAGATGAAAGACGAAATTGCGGCACAACCTAATTCTAGTTCTCTTTTATTAACTGCTTCAAAAACATCGCTTTCTGCGTGATGAAAATCAAAATAACGCTGTGAATCTGGCACAAAACCAAAAAGTGTAATTCCTTCAAATTGCTTTTTCAAAGGACCAATATCAACTCCTCCATAGCCTTTTTGAAATTCATATAATTCATAAGGATTAAATAATTTATCAAAATTAAATAGGTTTTTGAATTTTTCCAAATCTCCGTCACAACTAAAACCTTTGGGCGCAAAACCTCCTCGATCACTTTCTAATGCCGCAATGTGTTTTTCTCCTTTTTCTTTGACAAAACTTGCATAAGTTTGACCGCCTTTGTTTCCATTTTCCTCATTCATAAAGAAAACTACTCTTAAAGTGTGTTTCGGTTTGTAATCGAGCACTTTCAATAAACGCAAAGCTTCTAAACAATGAACAATTCCTGCTCCATCGTCATGTGCTCCTTCGCCAGCATCCCAAGAATCTAAATGGCCTCCAAAAGTGATGATTTCATCGGGTTTTTCAGTTCCTGTAATTTCTCCAATGACATTGTAACTTGTTACATCAGCCAAAGTTTGACAATCCATTTCAAAAATGAATTCCAGTTCGCCTTTTTTGAGTAATTCTCCAATTAATTCAGAATCATTGGTAGAAATTGCTGCTGCGGGAATTTTCTCTACCGCCTCATCATAGTGCATTGATCCTGTGTGCGGATAATCGTCTAAAGAAGAGCCCAATGAACGAATTACGACAGCTTTAGCTCCTAATTTTGCTGCTTCAACAGCTCCGTCACCTCGAATTGGATAACAGCCGCCATAAGCTTTAAATGTATTAATGTCATTTTGATTAAACGCTTGACTTAAGAAAACAATTTTTCCTTCAACATCTTTCCGTTTTGCTTTTTTTAGTTCGTCAAGACTTGAAAATTCAATTAATTGTCCTTTCAAAATTCCATTTGTTCCTATTGAACCGCCCAAAGCCAAGATTTTAATGGGAGAAACTTCTCCTTTAGTAGTTTTTACCCAAGCAGCTTCTTTTGTTCCTCTTTCCCAACGTGGAACTTTTATTTCTTGCATATAAACTTTGTCAAAATTATAGGATTTCATTTTGGCTTCGCCCCACTCTACTGCCATTTGCGCTTGTGCAGAACCTGATAAACGTGCGCCAACATCTTTGCAAAGTGAACGCAAATCTTCGTAAGAATTTCCTTTACTCAAAGCTTCATCGTAGATTTTGCGGATAAAATTGGAATCGCTTTGTGCAAAAAAAGTAATATTTGTAAAAAGAATAATTAATGTGAAGAATAATTTCATTTAAAAGAATTATGAGTTATGAATTATGAGTTATTGAAGAAATTAATTCTCGAGCAACGATTTCAAGTCCTTTAAACCTTCTTCGTAATCTTTTCCTACATATTTTTTAATCATTGGCTTGAATAAACGACTTAATGGAAAAGAAAAAACAGAATTTAATCCCCAAGTTACTTTGCACTTTCCATCGATTTCTTCTATTGTGAAATCAGCAAAAGATTTAGCTTGTTTTCCAAAATACAATTCGTGACGAACAAATTTATTTTCTCTTAATTCAACTAAAATCATTTTTCCTGAACCCACTTTTTTATTTCCCGACCACGAATAAGTGGACCCAATTTCCATTTCTCTTCCACTAAATTCAGAGGTCATATTCAGATCTTTTTTTGACCACGGACTCCAAACGACAAAATTATTAAAACTTGCTAAATGAGGAAATATATCTTCTTTTGGTTTTGAAACTAAAATTGATTTTTCAACTCTTAAATAGGGAGAAAAAAAACTTGTTATGATTAATAAAAGCAGAAAAATTGCCGAAATTCCTAATAAAATAAAAATGATTGTTTGCATAGTTTTTTTTTTAGAATAATAAGTACCAAAAATAATATATTTTTAAGAATATAGTTCAATTAAAAGTAAAATTTATATTTTTACAAGCATCATGGTATTACAACTAGAAAATATTAGCAAATCGTATTTCCAAAAATTAGCTTTGGAAGATGTTTCTCTGACTTTAATGGAAGGTGAAATTTTTGGTTTACTTGGTCCAAATGGTGCTGGAAAAACCTCAATCATCCGAATCATAAACAAAATAATTGAAGCTGATAAAGGAAATGTTCGTTTCAAAAAAGAATTGATGCTCGACAAACATTTGATTCATTTTGGATATTTGCCTGAAGAACGTGGTTTATATAGAACAATAACTGTAAAAGATCATGCTTATTTCCTAGGAAGATTGCGAGGAATGTCAAATTCTGACATAAAAATTCAGCTCAATTATTGGCTAGAAAAATTCAAAATTATGGATTGGGCTAACAAGCGAATTGAAGAACTTTCGAAAGGAATGGCTCAAAAGGTTCAATTTATTTGTGCTGTTTTACACCAACCACAAATCTTGATTTTAGATGAACCTTTCAGCGGTTTTGACCCGATAAATGTTGAATTAATTCAAGATGAATTAAAAAGTATGAAAGCGAACGGAAAAACGATTATGCTTTCGAGTCACAACATGAAATCTGTGGAAGAAATTTGTGATCGCGTTGCTTTAATTCACAATTCTAAAAAAATATTGGAAGGTTCCGTGAGCAAAATTCGGGATGATCGCAAAAATGGAACCTACGCCATTCGTTTTAGAGGAAATATGATTGGCTTTGTAAATGCGCTTTGGACTGGCTTTGAATTAATTGACAAAGAATTACTGAGCGAAAATCGTTTCATTGCTTACGTGAAAATGCGTAATGAAAATAATTTTCAGGATTTACTTAAAACGCTTTTAGGCCAAGTGGAAATTGAAGCTGCGTGGGAAGTTACGCCAAGTATGCAGGAGATTTTTATTGAGATGGTTCAAGAGAATTAAGAATGTAGAATTATGAGTTATGAATAAAATTTGTATTTTTATTACTGTTTTCATATATTGACACAAGTTTTAGAATTATTTTTAGTATTTAAACGGTATTTTTTATACATTTGGAGGACAATAAATTGAAAGCTAAAATTCAATTGCAAATATCCAAAGTTTGAAATTGGATATATGACTGATTTAAAATTTGAGCAATATTATTGGGTAATAAATGAAAAAGCTTTTGTACTTACTCTAACTTGTGAAGAAGACCAATTTAAAAACTACAAAGAAGTTGGAGAAAAAATATTAAACTCATTTATACCAAAATAAAATTACAACAACTTCATCATCGCTCGTTAAAAAACAACTGAAACTTACTCAAATAAAACCATTTGTGGTGCATCTTGTGGAAACCAAATTATATTGGAATTGATGAAAAGTTGAGCGTTATTTAACCATGCTTTTTCGTCCTGTAAAATTGCAACAAAACCATCGTAAGTAACTGCTGTGAAACTTTCAATTGATTCACCCGTCTCAGGATTTGGACAAACATTCCAAAGACCAGCCAAAGAAAAAATGGCTTTATTTTCTACTTTTATTAGATTTTTCTCTCGAATTTTTCCTTTGTGCTCCCACTCAAATAAACCTGTCACAGGAATGATGCAGCGCTGAGAAATGTAATTTTTGAAAGAAGGTTTTTCACTTAAGGTTTCAAATTTTGCATTTAAAGTATTGTTTTGAATCTTTAAATCTTTTGCCCAATTTGGCACCAAACCCCAAGAAAATAATTGAATTTCTTGTTGATTGTCGTTTGTAATTATCGGACACAAAGGATGTTCAAACCCATTTACAAAAGAACTCATTTTAAACTCATTTTCCTTCGGAAATGAAACCTTAAATTGCTCTTTCATCTCCTTCGGACTTGCTTTATGTTCTGTATGATAACACATTTACACAAATTTTAATTCCTGTTTTTTATCCATTTCAATTTGAAAATTACGAAACATTTCAGAAATATTCAAAATGCTCAATTCATTTGCTGAAATTTCATCCCTTTCCTCCATTTTTTCTTCCAAAACTTTTTGGGCCTCAAATTTTACTAAATTTTTAAATGTGCTTTTATTCAAATGAATGGAAATCAAGGTGTCAATATTCACTTCAAAATAAGCAGCCAATTTTTGCAAAACTTCAATCGATGGCTGAGCATTTCCATTCTCGTAACTGTTAATTTGATTACGTGTCAAACGCAGTTGCACAGCCAATTGATTTTGGGAAAGCTTTTTCTTTGCGCGCAAATATTTGATATTTTCAGATATGAAATACATTTGATTAAATTCTAATCATCAAAAGTATTAAAAATTAATCAATTTGATTGTATTATTGCAGAAATAATTTTCAACAAAATCTCAAAATATGGATAGAACAATTGTACACATGGATTTAGATACTTTTTTTGTATCGTGTGAACGTTTAATTAATTCTGAATTAAACGGATTGCCACTCATAATTGGTGGAGCTTCTGACCGTGGAGTTGTGGCTTCTTGTTCTTACGAAGCGCGCGTTTTTGGTGTTCGCTCTGCAATGCCAATGAAATACGCTTTACGCTTATGTCCGCAGGCAAAAGTTGTGAAAGGAGATATGGATTTATACAGCAAACAATCAAAATTAGTTACAGAAGTGATTGAAGAACAAGCTCCAATTATGGAAAAAGCGAGTGTCGATGAATTTTACTTAGACATTTCAGGAATGGATAAATTTTTCGGCTCTTCAAAATGGACAAATGAACTCATCGAAAGGGTCAAAAAAGAAACGGGTTTGCCCATGAGTTTTGGTTTATCTGTAAACAAAACTATTTCAAAAATGGCAACAACGGAAGGAAAACCTTTAGGGAAAATCGAAGTGAATAAAAATTTTGTAAGACCATTTTTAAATCCTTTATCAATTAAAAAAATTCCCATGTTAGGCACAACTACTTTTCAATTATTATCAAGAATCGGAATACGAAAAATTGAAACGCTTTCTGAAATGCCTGTAGAAATGCTTTTGAAATTATTAGGTAAAAATGGAAAAGAACTTTGGAAAAAAGCAAACGGAATAGATGAAACTCCTGTTGAACCATATACGGAACGAAAATCTATTTCAACCGAACATACCTTTGAGCAAGATTCAATCGACATTATCCGAATGAAAGGAATACTTGTTGGAATGGTTGAAAAACTTGCCTTTCAATTGAGAAATGAACAATGGTTGACTTCTGTTGTATCTGTAAAAATCAGGTATGCTAACTTTGATACAGAATCAAAACAAGGTAAAATATCATTCACCTCGTGTGACCATATTTTAATTGAAAAAATCAATTCCTTATTTGATATTTTATATCACAGAAGAATGAGATTACGGCTCATTGGCGTTCGCTTTAGTGGCTTAGTTCACGGCAGTTATCAAATTAATTTATTTGAAGATACAACTGAGCAAATTCAATTATATGAAGCAATTGATAAGATCAAAAAACGATTTGGGGAAAATGCCATCAAGCGTAGTGTTGGCTTAGAATACAACCGAGGAAAAAAGAAATAAATGTATTTGAATTGTCATTCATATCATAGTTTACGTTACGGCACAATACCAATAGAAGAATTGGTGCTGATGGGAAAAGAATGTGGTGTAAAAGCACTTGCTTTAACCGACATAAATGCAAGTGCAGGAGTTTTTGATTTTGTCAAAGCATGTGAAAAACACAACATAAAACCACTTGTAGGAATTGAATTTCGCAAGAAACATAAATTATTATTTATCGCATTGGCTAAAAATCAAGCTGGCTTTGCTGAAATGTGTCGCTATCTTTCTGAACACAACGTAGAAAAAAAAGAATTACCTGAATTTGCACCTGAATTTAAGTATGTTCAAATCATTTATCCGCTAAATCACATCCCGAAAAATTTACGGAATTTTGAATCTATTGGAATAAGAAAAGAAGAATTAAGCCTTTTAATTCAACGCAATTTGAAAGCCTTGATTTCAAAAATGGTGGTTTTACAAACCGTTACATTTAGAGTGAAAAAAGAATATAATTTACATAAAATATTAAGGGCAGTTGAATTGAATATTTTACTCTCAAAATTGAAAGAAACGGATTATTGTTCAACTGACGATAAAATGATTAAACAAGAAAGTTTGGAAAATCATTTCAAAGATTATCCGCAACTAATTGAAAACACAAAAAACATCATCGAAAACTGCAATTTTGAGTTTGATTTTACAGTTCATCGCAATAAAAAATTTTATACAAAAAGTAAGGAAAGCGACAACTTACTCTTAGAAAAATTGGCTTATGATGGATTTGCAAAACGCTATCAGAAAAGCAATCAAGAAGCATTGAAACGAATTAAAAAAGAATTGAAAGTAATTGATGACTTGGGTTTTTCTTCTTATTTCTTAATTACTTGGGATATTATCACATACAGCAATAGCAGAGGCTTTTTACATGTTGGCAGAGGAAGCGGAGCAAATAGTATTGTGAGTTATTGCTTGGGAATAACGGATATTTGTCCTATTGAATTGAATCTTTATTTTGAGCGTTTTTTAAATGAAAATCGTTCCAATCCACCAGATTTTGACATCGATTGGTCTTGGACAGATAGGGACGAAATTTTGAATTATATTTTCAAACGTTTTGATAATAACCACGTAGCTTTTTGTGGAACAACAGTTGAGTTTAAATACCGATCCATCATTCGAGAGTTGGGCAAAGTCTTTGGCTTACCAAAAGAAGAAATAGATATTTTGGTCAAAACCACCAAGGTAAATCACGATTCCAATTCGATTGTAAAATTAGTGCATGAATACGGTTTGTTAATTCAAAAATATCCCAATCAACGAAGCATGCACTCATGTGGTATTTTGATTTCGGAAGAACCAATTAGCAATTTCACCGTGCTAGAAATGTTGCCAAAAGGCTTTGCGACGGCACAAATAAACATGCATATAGCGGAAGCAATAGGCTTTGAAAAATTCGACATTTTAAGCCAACGAGGAATTGGACACATAAATGACAGTGTGCGTTTAATTGAGCAAAATCAAGGGATAAAAGTTAACATTAGAGATGTCAAGATTTGTAAAGATGAAAAAAACTCAAATGAAAATTTAAAAAAAGGAAATACACTTGGTTGTTTTTACATTGAAAGTCCTGCAATGCGCGGCTTATTAAGAAAATTACAATGCAACAATTATAAAACCTTGGTTGCTGCATCATCTGTGATTCGTCCAGGTGTTGCACAAAGTGGTATGATGGATGAATATGTTTTTAGACACAATAATCCTGATAAATTCGAGTATTTCCACCCCGTTTTTGAAGAACATTTAGGTGAAACGTACGGCGTGATGGTTTACCAAGAAGATGTTATCAAAATTGCACATCATTTTGCAGGTTTGGGATTAGCAAAAGCAGACATTCTAAGACGCGCCATGAGTGGAAAAACACGTTCAATAAAAGAACTAGATGGTGTAAAAGAAGCTTATTTTGAAAATTGTAGACTCAAAGGCTATTCAGAACAATTGGCACAAGAAGTTTATAGGCAAATTGAATCTTTTGCTGGATATTCATTTTGTAAAGCACATTCTGCTTCATACGCCGTTGAAAGTTACCAAAGCTTGTATTTAAAAACCTATTATCCCATCGAATTTATGGTTTCCGTAATCATAAACGAAGGCGGTTTCTATCGCTTAGAAGTTTACGTGCACGAAGCAAAAATGGCTGGAGCAAACATTCTAAATCCCTGCGTAAATAAAAGCGAATACATGACAACTTTGTTCGGAAAAGATGTCTATTTGGGATTCAGGCATTTACAAAATTTAGAAGAAAGAATCGGTAAATTGATTCCTGAAGAGCGCAAAGCTTATGGAGATTTTATTTCCTTGGAAGATTTTGTAAACCGCATTCCAACAGGAATTGAAAACCTACAAGTATTGATTTGCATTGGTGCTTTTCGATTTACGGGAAAATCTAAAAATGAGTTGCTTTTGATTGCTCGAATGTTGTTGGTAAATTACAAATCTGAAAACAGCAATTGGTTTTTAATCCAAGAACCGATTACAGAATATCACTTACCAAAGTTGGAACGTTCAGAATTTGAAGATGCTTTCGATGAAATTGAATTAATTGGTTTTCCTATTTCCTGTAATGTATTTGACTTATTAAAATCGAAATTTAGAGGAACTGTTCTTACAAATGATTTTACACTTTACGACAAAAAAATCATAAAATTAGTTGGCTACCTAATAAGTCGCAAAGATGTGCCAACAAAAAGAGGTTTAATGCACTTTGGAACATGGATTGATGCACATGGTGCCTATTTTGACACGACACATTTCCCTGATTCAATTATAAACAATCCTTTTCAAGGAGGAGGTTGTTATTTGTTAAAAGGAAAAATAGATGTTCGTTTCAGCTTTGCTTCCCTTGTTGTGGAAAGGATGGCAAAATTGCCCTTTATTCCCGATCCACGTTTTGCCGATGGAAATGATGCTCCTGAAAATAAAGATTTATTGAAAACGGATGTCAGTACAACACATCGAGCTCCATATCCAAGCACGCATGAAATTGGTTTGCCAAGGTATAAAATGGGTGGCAAATAGTTTTTGATGGGGAATTTAGAATTAAGAATTAAAAGTGAAAAATGAAGAATAAAAAATTCGCTTTGCATGACTATTTGGATGGTTTGACGCAAGTTTTAGATTTTTTTTAGTGTTTACAAAGAAATTTTAATATATTTGGAGGAGATTAAAATGAAAGTTATAATTCAATTGTAAAATGTAAGTGTTTGGAATTTAGTGAGTAAATGATTGATTTGTAAAAGAATAACAATAACAGAGTTTCGTAAATCGAGACGTTAGCGGACATGCTGTAAAACGACGTATGAGAAAATTAACAACAATAACATATTTACTTTTTCTGACCTTTTGTACTTTCGGACAAGTGGACAGCACTTGGAATGTTTTAATTTTAGAAAAAGGCAGCAAAATTGAAGTTAAGCCAGACATGGCAGCGTTAAGCAAAACAGGATTTTACTTGTACAAAAACTGTGTTTACGAAATTGACCTTAAAAATAAAAAACATATAGGTGGACGACTGATCGAAATCAAATACGACACACTTTTCTTTACAAACTTTTTCAACTCTAACGTTGCTTACTCCGCCAATACAAAACTTGACACTTTCGCAGTTTATTACAAAGACCTTGACAAACTAAATATTATTTCAGACAGATCAATGGGGTGGTACACCAAATATTCGTTTGATAATTGTGATTTTATCTTCAAAAAAGACACTACCAATTATTTTTTTCAAAGTGACTGGGTTGTAATTTATAATAATGACCCTATGAAATATGAATTAGTTGCTCACATGACTGCTCAAGGTATCAACACACTATTTGAAGAGAGCGGCAGGACTTACTATTTCTATGGAACAGGAATGACAAAACCTGATCGTTCAAAAATGGACGACACTTACGACAAGAAAAATATTTTTTTGTTTACTCCATGCAAAGTTGAAGAAATTAATGGAATCGCGTTAGGACTTCATGCAAAAAATATAAAAAATCAATTGTTCAACGAACGTGACTCATTAATTATTCGTGGACTGAACCTTGAAATAAATCCGTTTACAATTTTCTCATTAATGAATCCTCGACTAAACGGACCTTATCCGGACAGTATAAATATTTACAATAAAAACATTAAAAAAGATTGGCAAGTAAAAATTCATGGTATAAATGTTAGTTTGGTAACGACAATCAATGAAATGAGAATTCGAGGTTTCAATTTGACAGGCCTTATAACTGTTGTTTACGAAATTCATGGTGTAACAATTTCGGGAATCAATAACTTCTCATACGTTTTAAATGGTGTTAGCATTGCAGGACTTCGTAACCGTGCGACTTTTGCGACAGGTATTCAAATGGGTCTATTTAACAAATCGAATGACCTCAGAGGTTTTCAATTTGGACTATGGAACATTAACGGTAGACGGTCATTACCATTAATAAATTGGCAGTTTAAACAAAAGCGTAAAAAATGACAAGTACAAACAATATTGCACTGACAAACAAAAAAGCACGAACCACTAACAAGCATATTTGCAATAGCTTCCTAAAACGAAACTGTTATTTAGAGAGTGTGGGAAAATGGTTATTTAGTATAAATATTAATTGAATTCATTGAATAGAAATTTCATTTAAAATCCCATTCTGTATAAGCTACCCTACTTCCTAAACTTAAACTGTAAAGTCACATAAAAACTCCTACCATCACTGGGTAAAATTCCTGGTCCAGGATAAGCAGTTGCTCTTCTTGTGTAATATTTTGCGTTCAATAAATTATTGATTCCAGCTTCCAATTGAATTAATTTTTTGAAATTATAGCGCAAAGAATAATCCATCACAAAATAACTTGGAATAAAACCAATAACTGCATCGCCACTTGCTTCAACAGAATTTGATGCATCGCTGAATTGTCCGCTGTTGTATGAAAATTGAACTTGCGTTTGAAATTTTGCCGTTTTGATTTTCAATCCAGATTTCAGCATAATTGGACTCACATATTCAACTTCTTTACCAACATAATTTTTTTCTTTTGAGCGAATGTATTTTGCTTCGATGTAGGAAAAATTGACAAAAATTGTTGAACTAACTTTTGCAGAATCCTTAAATGCCTTGATGAAATCAAATTCTACAAACGCTTCAATTCCCATATTTCGAGCGTCACCAATATTTGTTCTGACTTTATTTGTACCGTTTACTTCAGGTGCCAAACCAATTTTATCTCCATAAAACAAGTGAAATAAGGCAATATCAGCGTATAAATACGACTTCAATAAACCTCTGAAACCCAATTCTGTGGTAGAACCGTATTCGTCTTTAATCAAGGTATCAACAAGGATGTTTGGATTATTAATGCGAATGTCCGTAAAATTAATCGCACGGTAATTCAAACAAAAATTAGAATAAATACTCGTTTGCTTGCTTGTTTTAAAGGAAGAACCTAGTCCATAAAGTGGCACAATGCGACTTAAACTATTTGAATCTTCAATTTTATAAATCCCTAAAGTATCGTAGTTCAAAGGATGAATGGAATATTGTTTGTAAAATCCAGCAGATGAACTGTTTATATTCTCCAATCTAAAGCCAACATTTAAGGTAAATCTATTTCCAACAAACCAAATATTCTCAATGAAAAAAGCCAAATTTTCAGAAGGAAAAGAAAAGGAAGAAGTTTCTAAATCTCTTGGATTTGTGAATGAAAAGTCAGCATTATTTCCATCAGAAGCTGTACCTTGATCTGATTGTGTTTTTCCTTGGTAATAGCGCAAGCCAACTAAAAAAGCTCCTCTAATTAAATCACTATTTTCATACCTAGATTTCCATGCATCATTTTTATGTTTCTTAAAAAATGAATAACGAGTTAAAAAGCGCGCTTCTCCCCCACCATTTCTGAAATTCCCTGAAATTAATTCTCGATTTCCACCTAAATCTGCTTGGTTGATTTTTCCTAAAAATCCCAATGAATATCGGTCAGAACGCATTCCAAAAGCACGAATATTAAAGGTAGATTTTGGAGAAATTTGATAATCATAATGCAAAGCTAAAATATTCCAATTCACCTTAAACCAATTGCGTTCACGCACACTTTGAATCGCATCTTTTTCAAACATGTTATCCGTCAAACCGCCAGCCTGCTGTGCTTCGTAACTCATTCCAGTATATTCCAAGCGGATTTTTTGATTTTCTGTCAAGTAAAAACCTACTTGAGCAAACACTTGGTGTTGGTCAAATTTACTGTTATCTCGGTAACCATCACCCAATTTTAATTGATGATAAGCTTGATATTCAAGTCGTTTGTGCGAACCAGTTACTCGATTAAAGAACCCTAAATAACCAAAACTTCCAGTGGTAGTTCTTGACGTAAATTCAAAAGGAGAATCTTTAACTGGATCTTTTATCACAAAATTCATCAAGCCTCCAAATTGCGTTCCGTATTGCAAAGAAGCCGATCCACGGATAATTTCAATAGCTGAAAGTGCTTCCAATGGCGGCGTGTAATAACTTTCGGGATAACCCAAAGCATCGGCACTGATGTCGTAACCGTTTTGTCGGGTGTTAAAGTTTGCAGCACGATTGGGCGATAATCCGCGTCCTCCAACTCCCATTTGGATTCCTGCTCCATCGCTTTCCCAAATGTTTAAACCAGGAACTTTAGCAAATAATTCCCTTGGATTTCCAGATGATTTTGCGCCTCCTTGTCCTTCGGTTTGAATAATAGTACTTGTTCCGGTAGCGATTTGAACTCCTCGAACAGGCGGTAAATAGCCAATGTCGAAATTATTTAAGCGAGATTTTACAACTTTTGTTTCTTCGAGTTCAGTTATTTTGGTTGTTAAAGTAACTTTTTGGATTACTTTCAAATCTTTACAAGAAATACTTTTTCTGAAAAATTCAGCATGTTGAAAAATAAGCGAATCAGCTTCACATTTTTTAAACGAAAATTTACCTTCGTAATCTGAAAATGATTTGACGTTTCCACATGAAATTTTTACTCCGTAAATCGTTTCATTTTTTTCGTTCATAACAATTCCGCTGATTTCTTGAGAAAAAAAGCTTGCCGACAATAAATTCAGAATAAAGACAAATATCAATATTTTTCGAGCCATGTTCTATTTCCTAAATTATTTTTTATCAGCGTTAAATCCAATTTTTTATCAATAAAAAGTTTGTGAGGACGACCATTTAAACTCACAAAAGATTCAACATGAACGGAAGGATTTTTCAAATGAAATGTATTTTTTCCAAAAACCAAAAGTGTGTCAGAAAATGTATTTTTTAAGTAATTTGCATACTGTAAAATAAAATCTGGCTGCGTTGACATTTGATCTATCTGAGTGTTTGTCAAAAATTTTGTGTTCTCAATTTCAATTTCTCCTTGCGTTTTTTTGTCTTTTACATAAAAGGTAGAAAATCCTTCTTTATGCATTAGCATAACTCTCCAAGAAAAGCGCATTCCTTCTTCTGACCAAAATAAATTCCCATCGTAAAGTAAATACCTAAAAGGAATTACCACTTGCAGAAAGATATAAATGGAAAGCAAAACAACAATCATTTTTGACTTAGAATTTTGCACAAAAGTACTTGAAACTTGTTTAATTTTAAGCAGTTTTGAAAAAAATAAAAGTATATTTTCGTGAAATTTTGCTGAAAAGAAAATCAAGGTTGAAAAAATCATCACCCAAGGAAAAACTCCGATTGGAAATAAAATCCAAGTTACTAAATGAAAGACAATTACAAAGAAGTAAGCATAATTTCTTGTTTTGCTTGAACTTAGAAAAAAAGGAATTGTCAAATCGTAAATACAGCCAAACCACGAAAAAGCAAAAGCTGTAAAAGTTGAAGCGAAAATCCAACCCAAATAAGACAAATCTCTGTAAGCTTGTAACCAAATTTTAAGTGGTTGCGCATCAAAAAGCCAATCCGAATTCAATTTTGCTACTCCAGCAAAGAAATAAACGCAGCCCAACTGAAATTTCAAAATCCAAATTGTCCAAGCATGCGTTTTCACGGAAGAAATTGCTGGATTTCGCAACGAATCAAGCGAAAAAAAACGATTTGCTGGAAGAAAAATCAACAGAAAACCAAT
>CANLGD010000072.1 GCA_947490145.1 Flavobacteriia bacterium | reverse complement strand
CTTAGCAATCAGAGAAGCAACAAAAAAATGGTCGATGCCAATCAGAAACTGGGGCATTATTTTAAACCAATTTTTGATTATTTTTGACAAAAGAATTAAGCAGTGAAATTAATGACTTTTTAGTTTACACACTTTAAGGGATAGTGTCAAAATAAAATTGGGTTTTCAACATTTTGAAAGCCCAATTTTATTTAATTTACATTATTAAATTTTTCTTTTATTTGTTAATGTAGTAATATGCAACACCTATTCCAATTAAAGCAACACCGCCAATTGCAGAGCCAATTTTCTTAACACCAATTTTTGATTTGAAGCTTAATTCTTCTTGATCCAAATATTCTTTTCCATTAATATTTTGAATAATATACTGAATTTCAGTTGTTCCTTTACCACGGTTATTATTTACAACTGTACTAGTTCCTTTCTGAACCAATTCTGGAGTAAATTGATTTTCATTTACAACACTTACTTTCTTGAAATCTTTTTCTAATACAGTCATTACTTTAACTTCATTTGAAATTTTGAATGAGTACTTATCGGAAGATTTCATAATGTGACCTAATTCTTTATACGATCTAATTTTAATTTTCATTAAATCATTTACAACATCAGCAGGTAATTCACTTGAGTTAGAAATTGTCATTGTTTGATTTCCAATCGTATCACTAACAATATTGATGTCAAAAGTATTACTTACAGGATCTTTGAATTCTTTTCTATTATTATTTAAAACTGAGTTTATATCAGAAACAAAAGAAGCATAATCTTGAGAATTTACTTTTTCGATAGAATAAACAACTTTTACTCTTTTATCGTCAAATTCCTTTTTCAATTTTAATAATTTGTCAAAATGAGCTTTATATGCTGCCACAAATGCTTTTTGTGTTTTGATTTCTTTGTTTGTAACTTCCATCCAAACATCTCTTTTATAATATTTATTGTTGCTTTTGTATTTGATTTTTACATTGTCTTGCATGAAATTCATATCATACAATAAACCATTTTTTTCAATTAAATTCAAAGAAGGATTCCAAAACTCTGTATAAAATACACCAATATAATCTTCTAATCCATAAATATTCAAAGATTCAATAATTTGTTCCTTCCCAATTTTAAAAACTTTGTATTGAACATCGATAAATCTTCTTTCAATAACGATATCATCATTGTATTTACTTTTATAACGTCTTGTAATTAATTCATAATCCCCTTTATCAACAACTTTGTCGTCAGAAATCGGAACATATTTAGCTTATTCTTCTAAGAATGTGGCAATTCGATCTCTCACATAAGGATAGTTTACATAAGTAATTTGAGTTACTGTTTCGTAACCAGTCGATTTGTTGATTGCTGTTCCATGGGCACTTCGATCTTCGTAATAAGAACTTAATTGCGAAAATGAATACATTGTATTCAAGAAAAATAGTGTGTAAAGTAATTTTTTCATGTTTTATTTTTAAATTAGAGGGTACAAAGTTAATAATTTGTTTTATTTGCATACAATTTTAATTCAATTTACGGATTTTCTTCTTTGTAAGAAGAAATCAGCATTAAGGTTTAGCGCTATTCATTTAATATGAAATCATTATATTTGCATTTTTAAAGAATTTCATGAATTTATCGCAACACCTTAAACATCCAGTTTTTAAAGTAACATCTCAAATTTGTACTGAAAATAATTTGAAAGCTTATGTGGTAGGTGGTTTTGTACGTGATTTAATTTTGGAGAGACCGTCCAAAGATATTGATATTGTTGTTGTTGGAAGTGGTCTTGAACTTGCCGAAAAATGCGCCGATAAATTAAGAGTGAAAAAAGTCTCTTTTTTCAAAAATTTTGGAACTGCGCATTTCAAATACAAAGATTTAGACATCGAATTTGTTGGAGCTAGAAAAGAATCCTACGAAAGGGATTCGAGAAAGCCAATTGTCGAAGATGGAACATTGAAAGACGACCAATTAAGGCGAGATTTTACAATTAATGCAATGGCGATAAGCCTTCATGGAGATAATTTTGGTGAATTAGTTGATCCATTTAATGGCTTAAATGATATAGAAAATCAGGTATTAAAAACTCCTCAAGATGCAGCGCGAACATATTCTGATGATCCACTGAGAATGATGCGAGCAATTCGTTTTGCAACTCAATTAAATTTTAGAATTGAATCAAAAAGTTTACAGGCGATTTTGGAGAATTCTGCCCGACTAGAAATTATTTCTAGAGAAAGAATAATCGATGAATTAAATAAAATTATTTTGTCTAAGGTGCCTTCAAGAGGATTTAAATTGCTGTATTCAACCAAATTATTACATCAATTTTTCCCTGAAATGATTGCACTGTGTGGAATAGAAAATATTAACGGAAAAACACATAAAGATAATTTTTATCATACGCTTGAAGTTTTAGACAATATTTCTGAAAATACAGATAATTTATGGTTGAGATGGGCAGCAATTTTGCATGATATTGCAAAACCACCAACCAAAAGATTTGATCAAAAAGTTGGTTGGACATTTCACGGACATGAAGATTTAGGAGCCAGAATGACACCGAAAATTTTCAAGAATTTGAAATTGCCTTTGGATCATAAAATGAAATATGTGCAAAAGCTAGTTAAACTTCATTTAAGACCAATTTCACTAATCAAAGGAGATGTTTCAGATTCTGCGGTTAGAAGATTATTGTTCGAAGCTGGTGATGATATTGAAGACTTAATGACGCTTTGTAATGCTGATATCACTTCAAAAAACGAGTTTAAGGTATTGAAATACAAAAAGAATTTTGAACTAGTAGCTCAAAAATTAAAAGACGTTGAATCCAAAGATAAAGTGCGTAATTTTCAACCACCAATTTCTGGAGAATTAATAATGCAAACATTTAATTTAGGGCCTTGTTCAGAAATTGGCGTACTCAAAAATCAAATTAAGGAAGCAATTTTAGAAGGCTCAATTCAAAATGAATACGATGAAGCATATCAACATTTACTTTTTTTAGCAGAAAATATGGGCTTGAAAAAAGTTTAGTTCTAACGAAGTTTAATTTTTTTAAAAATTGAATGAAGGAAAGTAAGTTACAAAAAAAATATTAATTTTGTGCTATAATAATTTAATCATAATTACTGTTTAAAAATCAAAAATATGAGTGCTTTAAAATTTCGTGTATTATTAGATACTGAGCAAGAAACAGAAATTTTTCGTGATATATTAATTGATGAAAATGACAATTTTGAATCTTTATACAATGCAATAATTTCATCTTTTCGTTTTGAAGGAGATCAAATGGCTTCTTTTTACATTTCGAATGATGATTGGGATAAAGGTCATGAAATCAGTTTGATGGATATGAATTATGGTGATGAAGCGATAGATGAAAAGGCTTCAGTAATGTCCTCGGCGACTTTACGTGATTTCATGCAAGAATCAAATCAAAAAGTGATTTTGGTCTATGATTTTATGCGGATGTGGATTTTTTTAATTGAATTAATAGAGAAAACAGATATTCATTTAAAAACTCCAGAGACAACTTTGTCAATCGGAATGGCACCGCCAGAAGATTCTAGAATAGCCAATCTAAATGACGATGACGACGATATTTATACTGATGATTTTGATGAAGATGAGGAAGATGATAATCCATTTGGTGATGATTTTGAAGATGGATACAGCGACGAAGATTACTCAAAATTTGACGATTACTAATATTGTTATCAATTATGAATTTTGAATTATGAGTTGACGAACATACAACATCACATAAACCATTACTCCATAACCCTACACCACTAACTCAACACTCATAACTCAACACTCATAACTCATAACTCAATATTCATAACTCATTTAAAAATGAACGACCCAATAGGAAAAGCAATAGAAGATTACGCAAGATTTAAAAAACCAGCAGATATAATTGTTTCATCAGATATTTGTGAAGACGATATAATTCCAGTAGAAGTTTTGTTTCGAACTTACGAAGAAATGCCAGAATTAGAACAATTGGCTTTGAAAGAATGCACAGGATCAATTTTGGATGTTGGTGCTGGAGCTGGTTCTCACGCCACTTATTTATCCGATTTAGGAAAAAAAGTGTTGGCAATTGACATTTCAAAAGGTGCGGTCGATTATATGAAAATGAATGGTTTGGAAGCGTTGGAAGAAAATTTCTTTGAATTTAGCGGACCAAAATTTGACAGCATTTTAATGTTGATGAATGGAATTGGAATCGCTGGAACTTTGGCAAATCTAGAAAAAACATTAGAACATGCAAAATCACTTTTAAATCCTGGAGGTTCAATTTTGTGCGATTCTTCAGATATAAAATACTTATATGAAGATGAAGATGGAGCAATGTGGATGAATTTGAATTCTGAATATTACGGAAATTTTAAATTCGAAATGTCTTATAAAAAAGAAAAAGGTGCTCAATTTGATTGGCTTTATGTAGATTTTGATAATTTATTTCAAGCAGCAAAAAATGTTGGACTAAAAGCTTCCCGTTTTTTTGAACAAGGAGATCATTATTTAGCAAAAATTACCTTACAAGATTCCTAAAAATTGCTTTTTCTTCCCTAAAATGATGTCCGAATCGAAAAATCTAATTTTAGAAACCCTTTAAGCAATTAACTTTTTTAAAAATGAAAAGTTTTATCAAATTTATCTTTTTTGCAACAATTTCGTTTGTTTTTTTACTTTTATCGACGGCATTTTCGTCTAAAAAAGTTGCTAATGTAAAACAAGGAGTTGAAAAAGAAATAAAAACTTCTCTACTTTGGAGAATTGAAGGAAATGGTTTGTCAAAACCTTCTTACCTTTTTGGAACAATGCATTTAATCCAAAAGGAATTTTATTATTTCCCATCAAGTATAGAAAAAATAATCAAAAAATCTGATCTAATTGTACTTGAATTGAGTTTGGAGGAAATGAATAATCAGACAGAAGCAATGAAATATTTGGTTCTGAAAGAGGGTAAAATGATGGATTATTTTGATGAAAAACAACGAGATTCAATTTACACTTGGGCTAAAACGAAGTTATTTTTAGATAAGCAACTTTTTGATGCTACTTTTTCTACATTTAAACCTTTTGTGCTTGTTCAAACTGCAATTCAAATTAGTTTTATGGGGAAAACCGAATCCTATGAAATGAACATCAATGATTTGGCTGTAAAACATAAAATAAAGGTTTTAGGATTAGAAAAAATGGCTGATCAAATGAAAATTTTTGATGACATGACGCGTGAGCAACAAGCAATAATGGTAATGGAAGGGATTCGTGATGAAGACAAAACGATATCTGAAATGAATATAATGCAAGGAATTTATAAAAGACAGCAGTTGGATTCTTTATTGATTGTTTCGAAAACTGTAGGAGGAGTTTTTGACGAAATTGAGCAAGAAATCTTAGTGAAAAGAAATCAAAATTGGATTGACCCAATTGAAAAATTTATTAAAGTAGGTCAAACTTTTATTGCTGTTGGTGCTGCACACTTACCTGGTCAAGTGGGTGTCATTGAATTGCTTAGAAAAAAAGGATATACAGTTAGTCCTGTTAAATTTTAAAATATGATAAAATTAGTAAGCATTTCATTTTTACTTATCTCACTTTTTTCATGCGGAACTTATTCTGAAGATGAAAAAAGTGCTTTTGATAAGAAAATTGAAAATTTCATTAAAAAATCTGGCGTGAAATACAAAAAATCGGAAACAGGATTGTATTATTCGATTTTAGAAGAGGGTGAAGGGGATTTTATAAAGTTAACCGATGAGGTAAGTTTTACCTACGAAGGAAAATTATTGAATGGCGAAATTTTTGACGGAGAAAACAAACGAACTCCAATTAAATTTCTGGTATCAGATTTAATTCAAGGTTGGCAAGAAGCATTACTTTCCATGAAAAAAGGGTCAAAAGTAAAGTTGGTTGTGCCCCCGCAATTGGGTTATGGTGATTATAAATTGGAAGACATTCCTGTTAATTCAGTTTTGTATTTTCACCTAGAAGTTATTGATGTTTTGTAATTTAACCCTCAATTATTGTAAGTCAAACTATATTTTGCACTTTCTATTAGAACTTTAAAATTTCATTTTTTCCTCCAATATTAATGTTAGATGATAATTCAAATTTAATCCAAAATATTCAGATTTTTCTTTTGTTAAGTTAAAGTCAAGTGCAAAAGAAGTTAGAATTTCAGATTCAAATACAGTATTTCTTCTTTAGAAAAAATTTCTCCTTTGTGAGAATAATTTCATAAACAGTCAATTTTATTCGAATTTTTCTAGCAAACTCACCAGAGATTGACACGCTCAATTTTTTAAACAAAGACATAAAATTTTTGATCAATTCTAAATAATATGTCTTCAAGTGTGTCAGACTTATGTGCCTTTATTTTAGAAATCCCGTCCAACTGTTAGCGAAAATTCATGCTTTATTTTACAATAAATTTCATTTAAATAAGAAAAAATCCTTAAATACTAGAAAATCTAAAGATTTAAATATATAAAAGCATAAAAACGAATTTAAAATAAAAATATTTTCAATAAAACTTGCTGATTCTCATATAAAAGTGTACTTTTGAGCAACAAAAAATAAAAAAATGAGCGTATTGGTTAATAAAGATTCTAAGATTATTGTTCAAGGTTTTACAGGTAGCGAAGGTACTTTTCACGCGGGCCAGATGATTGAATATGGCACTAATGTTGTTGGTGGAGTTACCCCAGGAAAAGGCGGAAGTTCTCATTTAGATCGTCCAGTTTTTAATACGGTTAGTGCTGCTGTTGAAAAAACAGGTGCTGATACGTCAATTATTTTTGTGCCACCTGCTTTTGCTGCTGATGCAATTATGGAGGCTGCAAATGCAGGAATTAAAGTAATCGTATGTATTACGGAAGGAATCCCTGTAAATGATATGGTGAAAGCCAAAGAATATTTGAATGGATTAGCTTGCAGATTGATTGGACCAAACTGTCCAGGAATTATTACTGCTGGAGAAGCGAAAGTTGGAATTATGCCGGGTTTTGTTTTCAAAAAAGGTAAAATTGGAATTGTATCTAAATCTGGAACCTTAACTTACGAAGCTGCTGACCAAGTTGCTAAAGCAGGTTTAGGAATTACCACTGCAATTGGAATTGGTGGAGATCCAATTATTGGAACTACAACAAAAGAAGCAGTAGAATTATTAATGAATGATCCAGAAACTGAAGGAATCGTTATGATTGGTGAAATCGGAGGAAATTTAGAAGCAATTGCGGCTCGTTGGATTAAAGAGAACGGAACAAAACCAGTTGTTGGATTTATTGCAGGTGAAACTGCTCCAGCAGGAAGAACAATGGGGCACGCAGGTGCGATTGTTGGTGGACACGACGATACAGCTGAAGCTAAAAAACGCATCATGAGAGAATGTGGAATTCATGTTGTTGATTCTCCAGCTGAAATTGGTAAAAAAATGGCAGAAGTTATGGCAGCGGTTCACGCTTAATTAATTTTTGAAAATATATTAAATTTACCTCCAACTTTTATTTTTGGAGGTTTTTTTATGCTTATAGAATTATGTTTTACACATAAAATTGGTAAAACTATCAAACTAATAATTCTTCATGAATAATAAATTCTTTTTCTCATTTAAAATCAGAATAAAGTCTATTGTTTTAGATCTAGAAGTTTTACGTCTTTTTCTACTTAACAAAATATAAGAAATAAAATGCCTCCAAATTATCCAAATAAGCTCCAATATATGCTGCTGCTAAGATTTTTTTTTTATGAATCATCGTTTCCATAAATAATTTCTTCCCATTCTTTGACCCAAATTTCATCTAAATAGCTTTCGTATTCTTTTTTCAACCAGCGCTTTGTGCAATTGTTTCATGCACTTAAACTGAACAATCGCCTTCACTTAAATTAAAATTCATTCCTAATTCATAGGAAAAATTTACATGTAACTTTGAACCAATAGCAATATTTTTATAGTCGTTTATTAAATCAAATTTCCGGGCAACAAAACCAGCTCCTAAGCCAAATTTGTTTTCAACATGAAATTTTTTGCTCGGAGAAGATTGCAATGAAACAAAGGGTAAAAGTGAAAATTCATGACCTAAAATTTCATTATTTCCTAGTGAAGTGTAAAAAAAAGAAAATCCTAATTTGGGATATTTATATATTTTTTGCCAGTATTTTTTGCCAGAAGTTTCTTTAAATACTGAAAGTTCAACTTGCTGAATATTTTGATCAACGATTGAATGAATAAATTGATATTCAGGTAAAACCGAACCAAATTTATAATTTGCTGAAACAAATAAATTATCTTTCCAATTTGATTGAGCGTTAATTTTTGATGAAAATAAAATCACACAGAGAAAACAAAATTTTATAACTTTCATTTTCTCAAAGAATAAAAATCATCGAAAGATTTTAAAACATTTTCATTAGAAAACTGAAGTGCGTGATTCCGAATTTTTTGTTTATCATAAACTTTTCTCGATTCTATAAATTGTTTTAAAGCAAAAGTTAAAGATTCGATTTCCATTTTTTCAACTAAAATCCCTAAATCTGGACTCATATCTTTTGCAATTCCCACATTGGATGAAATTACTGGAACTCCGCAAGACCATGCCTCAGCAATAACACAAGAAAATGTCTCAAAATTTGAAAATAATACCAAAGCATCCGATTTTTTTAATTCTTCAGCAACTTGTTTAATTTCTAATGGTCCAACTAATGAAATTTTCTCTTTGATTTCACTTTTTTGTAAATATAAACTAATTTCCAAATTCGTTTTTTCAGCAATAATTTTTAAGGAGAAATCAATTTTTGATTGTTTATTTAGTAATTCAAAGGCTTGAATGATTTTTAGTGGGTTCTTAACATTATCTAAAGTAGAAATGTGAATGAAATGTATTTTAGATTTATTTACAAGCTCGTTTTCTTCTGTATTAAATAATTCTGTGTCAATACTATTTGGAGTGATTTGTATTTTTTTTCTTGGAAATAAATAAGAAATTTCATCCTTCAAAACTTCTGAAACACAACTTATATGGTCGCAATTTTTCATGGTTTGAATAATAGTCATTTTTTGGAAAACAGATAAGTTGGAATAATTTTCTCTAAAAAAATAAGATCCGTGTTCAGTAACAAAAAGTGGTTTTTTAAAAAACTTTTTTGCCCAAATAAAAATGATTCCTTTTTCTAAAATTACATGTCCATGAATAATATCAACTTCTTTTATTTGTTTTACAACTTCTAGAAATACTTTTCTTAATGAAATTAATTGGAAGATTTTATTATTTTTCTTGGGATAATAAATAGTAATTTCATTCAAATTTCCATTTTCACTAGATTCAATTAGTGTATTCTTTATATTTTCAGAAACAAAATTTAAAACAGTGACTTTATAGTTTTGGGAAATTAATGTGGCATGCCGTTGTATAAAATTCCCGTTAAATGCTTGATTTTTTGAAGGATACCAAGATGGGATGAGTAGAACGTGCATGAATTATTCCTTTATAAATTTCTTGATTTGTTCTTCACTGTCAGAATTTACTTTCAAAAAATAAATTCCTTTTTCTAGACTTTCAATATTAATTAAATTATTTTTTGATGGAAGAACGTAATGAATTCCAGTCATGTCATAAATTTCTATTTTATTTATTTTTAAATTTGATTTAATTGTAAAGAAATCCTTACTTGGATTTGGGAAAATGTTAATTTCAGCGTCTTTTGAGTTTTTTGTAATTTCTCCAGAACAAAACAACAAATTAATTTTTTGCCAAATTGTATCACAATATTGATTTCCTACCAAACTGGTGCCATCAGAATCTCCCATTCGAATGAAAACCATATTTTGTGACGGAACAACATTTATAATTTGGCCATTTTTTCCCAAAGCAGCATATGTATCATCTGGTGCATTAGGCATCGCACTTCCCGGAATTGAAAGTTGAACGTCGGCAGAAGGCAGCATGTAAGATGATTTCCCATTCAACCAAGTTAAATAACCATAAGATGGATTTAGGTTTTGAGAAGTATTTGTAATGGCTTGGAAATAGTTTGCGTCGCCTAAAACGGGTGTTCCATTCCAAGTTCCTTCGCCCAAAAGCAATAATCCATATCTGGCCATTGTTCTTGGCGTACTGATATAAATATTATTGTAATCAACAGGAAAGAAAAACCCATTCATTCCAGTAGTTGCTTCAATTTTTTGATTTACATACGTGTTTAAATTTGAGCCTGTTGCTGCCTCGATAACTCCATCCAAAAGTGTGTATGGTCCGTTATGATATGACCATCGAGTATTTGGATCTGCTACATAAACTAGACAAGCAGGATCAGTGCAATAATGATCTGTACCAGTTGCATATCCAAGACCTGAAGTCATGGTAAGTTGATTTAAAATCGTTATTTTTTCTTCTTGCTGAGGACTTAAACTTGTCCAACCTGTTCCTAAATAGTGCGAAGTTGTATCGTGAATATCCAAAAAGCCTTCGCGTTGAGCAATTCCAACTGCCATGGCTGTTAATGTTTTTCCAGCTGAATTCCAAACGTGTAAACTGTCTTTTGTAAATGTGTCATAATACCATTCAAATACAATTTTTCCATCTTTTAACATGATGAATGCTTTGGAATTTGTTTGATCTAAATATTGACTCAAATTATCGATATTTTCTTGGCAATATCCTAAACTTAATGGATTCGTAGTTTCCCATGCAGAACCTACAATAGGAGGGAAGTACAAACTTTGACTTTTGACAAAATTAACTAACATTAAGGATAATAGAATGGTAATTTTCACACTTTAGATAGTAACTGTTTGATAAATTTCTTTTAATTTTTCGATCACAAAATCGACCTCTTCTATTTTATTTAAGTGAGAAAAGGAAAAACGAACGGTTGGACGATTTGGATCTCCTTTAATTCCTTCAATAACATGAGAACCTTTGTTTGCTCCTGAACTACAAGCACTTCCTCCACTGCATGCAACACCTTTCAAGTCTAGTGAGAATAAAAGCATATGAGATTTATCTGTTTTTGGTAGTGAACAACTTAAAACCGTGTAAAGGCTTTTTTCTGGTTCAGTTTCGCCATTAAACTGAATGTCATCTATGGTCGCGACTAATTTTTCTTTAAAATAAGTTTTCAATTTTTGAACATGATTTTGATGACTTTCTAGATTTTCGTAGGCGATTTCCATTGCTTTTGCTAAGCCTACAATTCCAGATAAATTTTCTGTTCCAGCTCTAAAACCTCGTTCTTGAGCTCCACCGTGAATTAAATTGTTAGGTTTAATTCTTTTGTTAACATATAAAAATCCGATTCCTTTTGGACCATGAAATTTATGCGCAGCACAGGTGATAAAGTCAATTTTCAAATCGGCTAAATCAAAAGCATAATGTCCCATTGTTTGGACCGTATCTGAATGAAAATAAGCTTCGTATTTTTGACAGATTTCTGAAATACGTTTGATGTCAGCCAAAGTTCCAATTTCATTATTTGCATGCATGATTGAGATAAAGGTCTTTTTTCCATTTTTCAATAATTCTTCCAGTTGCGAATATGAAAAATGTCCTTTTGAGTCTATATCTAAAAAATGTAGAGTTAAATTATTTTCGTGAGCATATTTTTCAGCTGTGTGGCAAACTGCATGATGTTCGATGCTTGTTGTAATGATTTGCGTAACTTCTAAATTTTTAATTGCTGTATGAAAAGCCATGTTGTCAGCTTCAGTTCCTCCAGAAGTAAAGAAAATTTCACCTGGTGAACAATTTAAATATTTTGCAATTTTTCTTCTAGAATTTTCTAATTCTCCTTTGGCTTGACGGCCAAAAAAATGCGAAGATGAAGGATTTCCGAATGTATTTGTTAAGCAAGAATAAACACTTTCAGCAACTTCTGGTAAAATCGGAGTTGTGGCAGCATTGTCGAAATATACACGCATATTTTAAATTTCTAAATTTATTTATTTGGTAATAAATACAAATGTAAGAAAAAATAAAATTAACAGGAGATTTTGATCTATATTTTTGGCTTATTGTTGGATTTTTAAGCTTTTTAAACTTAAAATTTTACCCAAATTTTCTACTGTAATCTCATAAAACTTTCCTTTTTTTTCAAAAGTAATTTTAAATTTTTCTGCTGAATCAAGGACAATGAAATTTAGTTTTTCGAAGGAAGAAAATTTATAATCATAAAAATCATCGTTTTCAGTTTGTAGAATTAAATAATCTTGTCTGTGAATAAATAATCTTTTAATTTTTGATTTTAGTTGGAATAACTCTGTCAATTTTTCTGAATTATGTTGAATTTCATAAGTTCCATGAAATTTAGGTCTTTCGGCCACATCATCGTTAAAATTTCCTGTTGAAAATGCCAGAAAAGTTGATTCAAAAAAGATATAAAAGATGACTGAAAATTTAATCAAGTTTTTGTATTTTGTATTGAAATTAAGTTTCTGAATCTCTTTGTTTGGAATTGATTTATTTTGGAAAAAGAAGCCTAGAAATTCTTTCCAAAAACTTGCTAAAATACAAATCGAAAGAAAAACTAAAAAAGATGATAAAATTTTTACTTCAATTTGGTAAGAAATGTTGACCATTAAGACATTTATCAAAACTCCAAAGGCAATAAAAGCGCCCAATTTTCGAGTTTTTGAATTTAAAAGTAAAATTCCAGGGAAGATTTCAATTAAACCTAAAAAAACATTGTAAGAATATGATTTTCCAATTGTTGACCAATATAAAATGTCCTTATCTAATTGCCCAAAAGGTGTGAATAAGATATTTGGCTCAGGTGCGTAAAATTGTAATTTAAAAAGTTTGTCAAAGCCAAATTTTATGAAGAAAAATGATAAAATATAGCTTGAAATTGTAATTAAAAGCGTTTCTATTTTTAATTTTTTGTAGTATTTAGCAATAAAAAGTGAAGCAATAAGCGAAAAGAAAATTAAAACGAAAGTATGAACCAATAAATCAATTGAATCAGAGTAAAAATGTCCTTGAAAATCAAAATTAAATCCTAAAAAATCACAAACTCCTTTTTCAAAAGTGATAAATCCGTTTTCAAGTAAAAATCCTGGATGTTCAATAAATTGAAGCGGAAAAGGAAGTGTTAAGGTGAAAAAAAATATAAAAATTAATGAAAAAATTCTTAGATAATAAATCATTTTTTGGACGTTAAGATTTTAGGAAATTAAGACTTTTTGATTTTATCATTAACAAAACCAAATTTCCTCCCGTAAAAATTATGAAAGCAACCAAAATAAAAGAATTTTTCTTCTCTTTTGGTTTTTCGATTTTTTTTTGAATTGAATCGTTGAAAAAATTATTTTTAAAACCGTAAAATTTTGTATCAGGTAAATAAAATGTTTTAATCTGATCAAATGTATATTGACCCGAGAAATAAGGGTGATTGCAAAGTGTATCTTTCAAATATTTTGGTATTTCCTTATTTGTTTTAGGATCAATGATAAAATATTCTTTATTTAAAACCACACAGTTGTTTTTTATTAATTTCACTGAAGTTATTGTCGAAATTGGTTCGAATTTTAACTTATACATATCTGGGGTATTTCCAAAATTATCGTCATATTCTTTAGCAATAAAATCTTTATTTTTACCACTATGACTTTTATGAGCTATTTGTTTCGTTTGAGAAAAACTCAAAAATGAAGAAAAAATAAATGGGGTAATAATTCCAATTTTAAGTTTTAAAACTTTGTTTTTCAAAGAAAATAAAACAACATTTCCACCTATAAATAAAATTAAAGCAAGAAAATAGTACGAATTTTTCTTTTCTTTCGGTTTCTCAATCGTTTTTTTTATAGAATCATTAAAGTATTTTCCTTCAAAATTAATAAATTCAATTTTTTGTGGGTAAAAGGCTTTAATTTCATCAAGTGTATATTTCCCAGAAAAATATGGGTGATCACAAATTGTGTCTGGACGATAAAATCCTTCAAAAGCATAAGAAATTATTACACAATTATTTTTTAAATATTTAACCGATTCTATTGTTTGCGGTGGTTCACCAAAATTATCAGAATAATTCTCAGGAATGAAATCTTGATTTTT
>CANLGD010000071.1 GCA_947490145.1 Flavobacteriia bacterium | reverse complement strand
CCAGTATTTGAAAATCCTCCATCGTGGAAAAGATTTTGCATTGTAACATATTTTGTCAAATCTGAAAACATAGCTACACAATAATTAGCACAATCAACAGCTGTTGCATTTCCAAGTGGAGACATTTGTTCAGAATAATTGATGAATTCATTGAAACCTTTCACGCCACTTCCAGCCGTTGTCCAAGTTGGAGATTGTGAAATGGTATTTACACGAACTTTGTTTTTGATTCCATAATGGTATCCGAAAGAACGCGTTATAGATTCAAGTAATGATTTTGCATCAGCCATATCATTGTAATCAGGGAAAATTCTCTGAGCAGCGATATAGGTCAAAGCAATAACTGAACCCCATTCATTTATTGCATCGTGCTTGTATAAAGTTGCAAGTGTTTTATGCAAAGAAATTGCCGATACATCCATTGTTTGGTTGTAAAAACGGTAATCACTTTCTGTATAATGTTTTCCTTTACGTACATTTGGCGACATACCAATTGAATGTAAAACGAAGTCAATTTTTCCGCCTAAAATTTCAGTAGCTTGCGTTACTAAATTCTCTAAATCTTCAACACTTGTTGCATCAGCAGGAATAACAGTGCTGCCAGTTTTTTCAGCCAAGGCATTGATTTCGCCCATTCTCATTGCGATTGGAGCATTTGTTAAAACAAACGTTGCACCTTGTTCGTGAGATTGTTCAGCAACTTTCCAAGCTATAGACTGATCGTTTAAGGCTCCAAAAATGATTCCTCTTTTTCCTTTTAATAAATTATTTGACATATTTTATTGAATTTAATATTAAATTATTTCACATTTCATCAAAGCTACGCTTTTCTTACTTTACATAAAAGATTTATGCAAAGATAAAATTTATTTTAAATAATATAGGAAGATTAGACTTGATATTTTTTGCAAAAGGAATTTACAGTCTCATTGATAAAAAAGATTTTTACTTTAAAATAAACAAAGTCTTTTTCAGTTAATAAAGTCAACTTTTGAATAATTTTTATATCTTCGAAAAATGTTAAACACAATAAAATCTCTTTCTAGCGAAATTTCAGGAGACTTAAAAGGTTTTGAAATTGAACACCAGATATTTAATATTACTTATTTTGTTTTTTTATTGTTTGTAAATCAAACTAGAAGGTTGAACTATATTTTAGGAACCCATTGTCTGAAAGTCGTCTTAGCATTTCCTGTTTGTATTTTAGCTTTCTTAATTTATTTGAAATCATTCAATTCTGACAAGTTAAAAAATAACTTATTGATAACCTTTTCTGTTTCAATTTGCGTGATTTTAAAGCCAATACATTTTTTTAATGGAGTTCAAATGCAACAGTTTTTTTCCTATGGATTCAAGTTTTTTTAATTCATTTAAAATTCAACTATGAAGGCAGATTTTAAGATTTTAATAATTGAAGACGAATTAGTAAATGCTAAAAGCATCAGAGATTGTATTTTAGGCGGAGGATTTGTTGACCCTCAAATAAGAGATAATTACGATGATGCACTTCTCTTATTTCATTCTTCAAAAATCTCAAAACCAAATTTAGTAATTTGTGAAATTCAAATCAAAGGTGCAAAAGATGGCATTGACTTAGCGAAAGAAATTCGAAAAATTTCAGCTTGTAAAATTATATTTTTAACAGCAAATTATAATTCAAGTATTTTAGATGAAATGCTAGAAATAGAACCTGATGCCTTTTTACTAAAGCCTTGCACAGAGTTACAATTGAAAGCGGCAATTGAAATCTGTTTCAAAAAATATAGAAATGAAAAATATAAATCTAAAATAAATTTGAGTCCCAGAGAATTTGAAATTGTTAAATTGGTTAAAAAGGGCTTAAGTTCAAAAGAAATTGCTGAAAAATTATTTATTTCACTTGAAACGGTTCATACGCACAGGAGAAAAATTTTATCCAAAAACAACGCGAAAAATTTCATTGAAATAATAAATCTACTCTAAAATATACCCAAAATTGAGTATTAAAAAAAGTTGAAACTAAAGTAACTTTGTGAAAAAATTAACTTTATGAAAAAAATTCTACTTTCGATTTTAGGAGCAACGGGGATTGTTCTTTCCGCAAATGCAACTGTAAGAACTGTTAATAACGGAACCATTTCAGCTGGACAATATACTACAGTGCAAGCTGCCGTTGATGTTTCTTCCGCTGGCGATACGGTGTACATACATGGTTCAGTTACCAGTTACGGTGATGTTACTTTAATTCGCAGAATTGTTTTAATCGGTGCTGGTCATGACTTAACCGGAACACAAAATAATTTGCCGACAATACTTAATAATATTTATCTCAGTAGAGGAAATTCAACCACTTTACCTACAGGAAGTATAATCAAAGGAATTTATGTACCATCAATTTCAGGAACTGGTGGTTCTTTGCCTGTCAATAATATTACATTTGAAAGAAATATGATATCCTCTTATATTGGTGTTTGTGGTGATAATTGGATTTTTAAGAATAACTTTATTGGCTATATTAATATAACTAATTTTAGCAACATGATTATTAGTAATAATGTATTTAGCACTGGACTCTATACTTCAAATAAACCAAGTGTTGTTTTTAGTAATAATTTATGTCTAAATGGTTCATATTTATATGATGTTGATTATGCTAACATAACGAATAATATTTTTTTAGAACCAAATTATGCTTATATAAATACAAATCAACAAAACACTTTCAATAAAAATATATTTATATATGCCGATCCTTTAAATTTTGATGTTTTTCCTCCAGTTGGAAATACAGGAGTAGGTAACTTAAATACCATTGCGAATCAATTTGTTTCAACAATTCCTCTAAATGTATCTTTAGAATTATCTAGAAACTACAATTGGCAACTTTTAGCAAGTTCTTTAGGCAAAGGCTATGGAACTGATGGCACAGATTGTGGTATTTATGGTGGTTCTTATCCTATGCCAAATATGACAGGAGCAACAACAATTCCACAAATGCAATCAATGGATATCCAAAATTCCGTTGTTCCTGTAAACGGAACTTTAAATGTAGAAATTAAAGCTAGAAATCAAAAGTAAGAGAAGCAAAGCTCCGATAAATTGAACCGTAGTTCAACTGCAAAGCTTAGATATTTTGAACTTTAGTTCAATAATAAGATTTTCTTAAAAATAATAACTCATTTAATAGTTCAAAAAATGAAAATATTCAAATATTTTATTCTGCTCTTACTTTTTTTTAGTAGTAAAGAATTTATAAATGCACAACAAAATAATCCGCCAAATTGGTCTTGGGCAAAAAATGTTGATGGTTCAAGTACAAATATTACAACAGATTCTATAGGTAATTCTTACGTTTGTGGAAGTCATAGTGCATCTGTAACTTTCGGAAATACATCACTTTCAGGATCTGGAGCTTACGTGGTAAAATACGATTCTCTTGGTGTTTTTCAAAGTGCAAATCAAATTGCAACTGGAACAATAACTCCAAAAGACATTGTTCTTGATAATGCTGGAAATTATTACCTTTCTGGTTCTTTTTCTGGTACTGCAAATTTTGGAGGTATTTCTCTTACTAGCGCTGGGTCAACAGATGTTTTTACCTTAAAATATAATGCAAGTGGTGCAATTGCTTGGGCTATAAAAAGCGGAGGCGCTTTTACAGATGTTAGTACTAGTCTATCACTTGATTCAGATGGAAATGTATTAATTGTCGAAAATTTAGCTACAAGTTTAAGTCTAGTTTATGCTTACGTTACAAAATACAACCAAAGTGGAACTTTGCAATGGACAAAACAAATTAGTTCCTACAGTGGTTCGAATAATACAGGAAATGCAATTTCAACAGACCAATATGGAAATAGCTATGTAACAGGTTTGTTTCGAAATACAAGTTCAAATGCGCTAGAATTTTGTTTAGTAAAATTCGATCCTTCGGGGAATGTTGTTTGGCAAAGATTTGGAAGTGGGTATGCAAACCCAATTGATTTGGTTGCTGATAATTCAGGTAATACTTACATTACAGGTAATTATTACAATTCAATAAGTTTTGGTGCTTTTTCACTTGCAAACGCGGGACTTTATGATGCTTTTATTGTGAAATACAATGCTGCAGGACAAGTAGTTTGGGCGAAAACGGCTGGAGGAGTCGATAACGATTATGGCGATGGAATTGCATTGGATGCTTCTGGAAATTCATTTATTACAGGTCGTTTTCAACAAAGTGCACTTTTTGGATCTTTTCCAATCGAAAATTTAAACAGTGGAGTTAGTGATGTTTTTGTTGCAAAATATTCTTCACTAGGTGAAATTTTATGGGTAAACAATGCTGGCGATGGTGGCGTTGATGCTGGAAATAAAATCGCTTTAGACAATGCAAGTAATTGTTACGTAAACGGAACTTTCACTACAAGCATTAGTTTTGGTTCATCCGCTCTTACAGGTGGAAATGATTTTTCTTTCATCTCAAAAATTGGAGCAAATGTGCAAGATACTTTATCGATTTTTACAAGTGAGTTAGAAAGTCATACCTTTGTTGCAGGAAGTCCTGTTGTTATTGACTTTACCCAATTTGGAACATTTTCTTCTGATAATATTTTTACAGTTGAACTGTCAGACCCAGTTGGAGGATTCTTTTACCCAAAAGCAATAGGAACAGGTTTAACTAGTCCAATTAATGCGGTAATTCCTCCGCTTACAATTCCTGGTTCTTCATATAGAATTAGAGTTGTTGCAAGTAATCCTGCAATTTACGGAACAGATAATGGAAGTGATATTTCTGTAAATGGTGGAGCACAGCAAATTACTCCAGATTGGTCTTGGGCAAATAATGTTGCAAGCGGAAATGCATCTATTTCAACGGATTCTATTGGAAATTCTTACATATTTACAAATAGAACTGCAACTATAGTAATAAATGGAACTACGCTTTCGGGCTCTGGTGCTCAAGTTGTAAAATATGATTCTTTGGGAACAATCCAGCAAGTAAATGATGTTGCAACAGGGTCTTTAGTTTCAAAAGATGTTTATGTTGACAAATCAAATAACACATACATAACTGGTTCATTCACCGGAACAGCTAATTTTGGTGCATTCGCTCTAACAAGTGCTGGTTCAACTGATGTTTTTGTAGCAAAATATAATGCTTCTGGAGCAGTAGTTTGGGCTCAAAAGGCTGGTAGTTCCAATGGCGATATTGGTAATAGTATTACAACGGATTTAAGTGGAAATGTTTTTGTTTCAGTTAATTTATCAAGTACAATTTTAAATTCTCAAACTGCAAACATTATAAAATATAACGATTCTGGTGTTCAACTTTGGTCCTATGTTGTCAGTGCAGCAGGTGGAAATTACAACGAGGCAAATGGTATTTCCACTGACAAATTTGGAAATTCCTATGCAACAGGTTCTTACAGAAATCCTTCTAATCTTCCACAATTTTTTGTGCAAAAATTAGATCCATCAGGAAATAGTGTTTGGTTAAAAACTGGTTCTCAATATGCTGTAGCAACTGATATTATTACTGATAAAAATGGAAGTAGTTATATTTCTGGTTATTTTTATTCAAGTGCAACTTTTGGTACATCAACAATTTCAAGTAGTGGAACTTTTGATGCTTTTATTGTGAAATATAATGCTGCTGGTGTTGTTACTTGGTTAAAAAGCGCAGGTGGTTTTGATGCGGATTTTGCTGACGGAATTGCATTAGACAAAGCTGGGAATTCATATTTAACAGGTCGTTTTCAACAAAACGCTTATTTTTCAGGAATAAATATCTCAAATTTTAATAGCGGTGTAAGCGATGTTTTTGTCGCAAAATACGATATTAATGGAAATGCTTTGTGGGTAAAGCAAGCCGGCGAAACAGGGATCGACGCAGGTTCTAAAATAGGTGTTTCTTATTTTGGAACAAGTTTCATTACTGGAACTTATACTTTTGATATAAATTTTGATAATCATATTTTAAATGGTGTTGCAAACAATTCTTTTGTTGCTTCAATAGGATCAACGTATGAAACCTCAATTGGAAATGCAATTTTAATTGCTGGTACAAATATTTGCGCTGGGAATGTTTTTAAAGTTGAATATCCTGTAAAAGGTGTATTTAGCTCTGGAAATGTTTTTACGGCTCAATTATCTGACGAAAATGGTTCTTTTGCTTCTCCTATCGATATTGGAAACATAACTTCTGAAATCAACAACACAATCTATGCGATTATACCTGATGTAACTCCTGGTACTGGATATAGAATTCGAGTTGTTAGTTCAAACATACCTTTGATTGGAATTGATAATGGAATTAATTTATCTATAAATTTAGCAAATTGTGACAATGTTGCACCAGTTTTAGAGATTTTTCCTTTGGTTGCATTTGAATATTTCTTTGATACAGACAACGGAGTTGGAACGTATGTTGAAATTCCAGTAGCATCAAGTGATAGTATTTCCTTAACTCATTCAATTTCCGTGACTGGCTTAAGCATTGGTTTTCATAATTTATTTATTCGTTTCAAAGATTCTATGAATGTTTGGAGTTTATATGAAGGACGTGTAATTTATGTTCAACCAATAATCACTCAAGTTAATGAAGCACCTATAGTAAAAGCAGAATATTTTTTTGATACTGATCCCGGTGTTGGAAATGGTTTAGCTATTGCAAGTTTTGTAAAAGCTGATTCAATTAATTTAGTAAAACAAATTTCAGTTACAGGATTATCTATTGGTTTTCATAATCTATTTATTCGAGTGAAAGATTCGCTAAATATTTGGAGCTTATATGAAGGTCGTGTAATTTATATCCAACCAATAATTACGCAAGTTGATCCGGCTCCACTTGTTGCAGCGGAATATTTTTTCAATTCTCCAGATCCTGGAGTTGGAAATGGATTTCAATTAGCGAGTTTCACAAAAGCGGACAGCATCAATATTCTCAGACAAATCAATACTTCAGGCTTACCAAATGGATTTAATAATTTATTTATTCGTGTTAAAGACAGTTTAAATGTTTGGAGTTTATATGAAGGGCGAAAATTCTTTATTTGTCCTAATGTTTTGGCTACTCCAATTATAACAGCTAATAATTCAATTTGTCAAGATGCCACAATTTCTGGATCTGGCTCAACTGTAGCAAATGCAACTTCTTATTTATGGACAGGCCCAAATGGCTTTACTCAATCAGGACAAACACTTTCGAGACTAAATGCAAATCCTAGTATGAATGGCGTCTATACATTTTTTGCAATTCGTAGTGGTGGAACAAAATGTGACAGTTCATTTGCAAGTGTTACGATAAACGTAAATCCAATTTACAATGAATATAATCCACAAACTATTTGTGAAAATGATTCTTATGCAATCAATGGGAATTCTTACACAATTTCTGGAAATTACATAGACACATTAGTGAGTTTAAATGGTTGTGATAGTATTGTAAATACGCAATTGACAGTTATTCCAACGATTCATGCTGATAATTATCAGAATCTTTGTGGAAGTGCAACCTATTCATTTAATGGAAATATTTATTCCACAAATGGAACATACATTGATACCGTTCAAACGGTTAATGGTTGCGATAGCATTGTCACAACTTATTTGACAATCAATCCAATTTACAATGTCAATAATCCTCAATCAATTTGCGCAAATGGATCTTATTCAATTGGCACAAATACCTACACAGTAGCTGGTAATTATATCGATGTTTTGCAATCAGTTTTAGGTTGCGATAGCACTGTGAATACACAATTAACAGTTGTAACAGCATTCGCTAGTACCAATCCACAAACAATTTGTCAAGGAGGAAGTTATTCAATCAATGGTAATACCTATACTGAGGGGAATACGTATACAGATGTAATGCAATCTGTAAATGGCTGTGACAGTATTGTAACGACTATTTTAACTGTAATTCCAAGTTATTCAGTTTCAAATCCACAAACAATCTGTCAAGGAGAAAGTTATGCGATTAATGGAAGTACGTATACTCTTGCAAATACTTATGTAGACGTAATGCAATCAGTGAATGGTTGTGATAGTATTGTGACAACAATTTTAACTGTAAATCCAACTTTTGCAGTTACAAATCCTCAATCAATTTGTCCAGGTGGAAGTTATTCAATCAATGGAAATACTTACACTGCTGCAAATACTTACACGGATGTAATTCAGTCTGTCAATGGTTGCGACAGCATAGTTACAACAATTTTGACTGTAAATCCAATTTATGCAGTCAATAATCCGCAATCAATTTGCACAAATGGATCTTATACAATCAATGGCAATACATACACAGTTGCGGGAAATTATGTTGATAATTTGCAAACAATTAGTGGATGTGATAGTATCGTAACGACTCAATTGACAGTTGTAACTTCTTTTGCAACGACAAATCCACAAACAATTTGTCAAGGTGATAGTTACTCAATCAATGGAAATACTTATACACTTGCAAATACTTACACAGATTTGATGCAATCTGTAACTGGTTGTGATAGTTTAGTAACGACAATTTTAACTGTGAATCCAACTTTTGCAACAACTAATCCACAAACAATTTGTGAAGGTGAAAGTTATACAATTAATGGAAATACATACACAGTTGCAGGTTCATATCCAACAACTTTTCAAACTATTAATGGCTGCGATAGTATCGTAACAACTATTTTAACTGTAAATCCAAGTTATAACATTTCAAATCCACAAACAATTTGTCAAGGTGGAAGTTATACAATCAATGGTAATACATACACAGTTGCGGGAACTTATTCAGATTTATACCAATCGGTTTCTGGTTGTGATAGTTTGGTAAATACTATTTTAACGGTTACAAATGCAACATTAAATTCGAATGTGAGTATTTCTGGAACAACTTTGAGTTCATTAGAAAATAATGCAACGTATCAATGGTTGGATTGCGGAAATAATAATTTGCAAATTGGCTCGGCTACAAATCAAAGTTTCACGGCACTAGGAAATGGCTCTTATGCTGTTCAATTAACTTCCTTGACTTGCAACGTTGTAGCAACAAGTTTGTGTTTTACAATTGATAATGTTGGCTTAGATGATGCAAATATAGCTTACAATTTAGCCATTTATCCAAATCCAACCAGTGAATTTTTCACAATTGAAAATAAGGAATTTTCATTAGGAAATATTAAAATATTCGATGCAAGTGGAAAACTTATTTTTGATAAAATTGAAAATCAAAAATCACTTCAAATCGATTCTAAAAACTGGAGTGACGGAGTATACATGATTGAAATTTATTCAGAAAAGGGGATTTTTCATCAGAAAATAATTAAAGAGTAAGAAGTAAAGTGTAGTTTAAATAGTGAAAAAGGTGGGCTTCGGAAGAATTCCACCTTTTTTTATTCTAATTCACTAAACAACCACAACCATTTTGCCTCGGTAATTTTCACTTTTGCTTCTATTTCAGCTAATTTTATTTTGTAAGTTAAATAACTTATTTCTCGACTATTTACCAAAAACAATGAACTTTCTCCAATGTCAAATCGCGTTTGTTCGGAGTCACGGAGCAATTTTGCTTGCCTAACTTGTGATTTTTGAATTTCTAATTGATCATATAAATTAAATAAGTCATTTCTGAGAATGGATTCTTTTTGAGCAATTTCATTTATTTTGTATTTTAAATCTAGGTTTGCATTTTCAATTTTAATTTTTGTTTGATTTAAACTTCCTCTTTCTTTCCGCAGAAAAAGTGGAACATAAACTGATAAACCAAATTTATAATTATTGATTGAAAAATTTTGAAATGGATTATTCCCTAAAGGTTGCGAAAGGGGATTGTATGATAAATCAATTTGCGGCTTTAACTGTTCTTTTTTCCATTTTTCCTCGATTTTTAATTGATCTAATTTATACAAACTTGAAAGAACCAAAGGTATATCTAAAGAAATAGAATCATTCATTCTAAGTAATAGCTTTTCTTTTTTGAACACTGCCGAGATTTGATTTATTGGAATTGAATTAGTGTCTATTTCTAAAGGAATAAAATCATCCGACCATAAATATAAGTTTAAAGCAAGTTGAGCATTTTGATATGCGTATAAATTTTGAATATAGTCTGCTTGTCTGCTGTCTAATTGAATTTTCGCCTCAACGGTGTCTATAGCTGGGACTTCTCCCAAAAGTGCATTCTGTTTCACTCCTAAAAATCGAATTTTTGCAAAGTCTAAACCTTCTTTGCTAACATTTAATTTTTGAAAGGCTTCATACCAAAACCAATAATTCGCGTAAGCATCTAAAAGTAAGTCATTAATAATTAATTTTTGCTCATTTTCACTATTTTTTTGAAATATTTTAGCCTGCAAAACTGTAGATCTTCTTTCATCAAATAAAAGTCCTTGCCCTAGCGGAATATCAACTCCCGCATACCATAATCCAGAACCTGGTGTAGCGTGTTCTTCACTGATAAATTGACCTTTATTTATTTCATAACCTGTTTTAAAATCAACTCCAAACCAAGTAGGGATTTTTAGTCCAGTATTTGAAAGGTTGTAATATTCCTTACCTTTAAATTGTTTAGAAGATATTTCTGAAGCAAATTTTGGATCAAGCATTCCTTTGGCTTTCATAACTTCGAAATTTCCATTTTCAACGCGATTTTGAGCTTGTTTCACAACAGGATGAAAAGTCAAAACTCTCATTTTAAACGATTCAAAGTCAAAAACTTGTTGACTGAAAATTGAATAAATATTTAAAAGAAAAATACTTAAAATTGATTGTTTCATTTTTTCTTAGTTTGTGTGTGATTTTGCTGACTTCCTTCGTAATATTCAGGTGGAAAACCATTTAAATTTCTCCATAATTCATACCAAACTGGTACATCGTTTAGCAAGGCAAAAGATTTAACTCCACCGCCAACACGAATGCCTTCAGGCCATTTTTTATCATTTTTATCTGGAATTGCCATAATTCTATATTTTCCATTTGGACTACTAAAATTATCAATAGCGAAAACTTTTGCTCCATAAGTTCCAAAAGAAGTATTTGGCCAACCTCTAAAAAATATAGCTGGCCAGCCATCAAATTGCAAACGAATTTTTTCGCCAAGTTTTATTAGCGGATAATCAACTGGATCAACATAAAATTCAACTGCCAAGTCATATTTTTCAGGCATAATTGTCATTAATTCTTCCCCTTCTTTTATCGTTTCCCCAATTCCTGAGCGAATTAATTTTGTCAAATAGCCATTTGTCGGTGCGGTGATAAAATACATTCCTTGTCTTACCTCATAATTTGACAATTGATTTTGAAGCTTTACTTTTGAAGAGGACGCATCCATTCTATCACTTTCAACAGAAAATTGATCTGATTCTACCTTTGTTGATTTTTCTAAGAATTCATTTTGAATGTTTGAAATGTCAATCATCGCATTTACAACTTCATTTCTACTCACCAATAATTTATTTTCTTGTGAAATTGCCTTAGCCATTGTCTCTTGAACTTTTAAATTACTCGTTTCCAGTTCTTTTAGAGATTTTAATCCTTGTTTATATAATTCATCGGTTCTTTTAAATTGTCTTTCTGCAATTTTAAATTGAACTTCAGCTGAAATAAAATCAACACTATCAGCTTTGACTTTTAGTTTTGATTGCTTTAATTTATTTTTAGCCTGCTGAATTTTTAAATCTCTAATTTTTTTAAAAGCACCCAATTGTTGATTCATAGCATTTAATTTACTGCCATAAGATTGAATGGATTTTTCTTTAAAGTCAACTTGCTCGCTGGTTCTGTCTATTAATTGAGGATCAAAATAGTCAGATTTTACCTCACTAATGAATAATATGGTGTCCCCTTTTTTGACAAAATCACCTTCTTTAACATACCATTTTTCTAATTTACCAGCTATTATTGAATTAATTGTTTGCGGTCGCTGATCTGGATAAAGCGTTGTAACGTAACCGTTCGATTGAACGTTTTGTGTCCAAGGAAGAAAGCAAATTACTAAGAAAAGCAGAAATCCATAAAAAAGAATCCTTAAAAATAAACTTTTCTTCCTTTTAACATTTAATTTTGAAAAAGCAGAATGATTTTCTCTTAATATTTTATCATTCACTTTGTTTTTTGAAATATTCAACATGATATTAAGATTTTTAATTTTTTAAATAATTTTGATATTCATTGTAAGTTCCACAAAAAATAATTTTTCCTTGCTCCAATTTAACAATTTGTTTGAAGTGCGAAAGCCATTGTTCATTTTTTGTTGCAGCAATTAATGTCCAAGTAGAATTTGTGTCGAACAGCAATTCGGATAAATAATTTACATCTTTCATCGAACTTGAGGTAAATCTTTGCTGATCATCCATTAATAAAAGCTTTGGTTTTCCGATGATACATCTTGCTAAAATAATTTTTTGAGTTATACTTCGTGAAAATCTTCTTCCATTTGGGTTAATAAGTGTTGAAAATCCATTTTTTGAAGATTGAATATAGTCCAATAAATGAACTTTTTCACAAGCCCATATTAAATCCTGCATAGTGACACTTGGATTTTTCATCGAAATATTTTCTTCGATTGTGCCCATAAAAAGTTGTTGTTCACTGACATAATCACCAATTACCGTTCTTAAATATTCCAAATTCAAATCAACTGAAGGAATTTTATTGAATGAAATACTTCCTTCAGTTACAGGAAAAAGGTTTCCAATTAAATGTAGCAATGTTGTTTTTCCAGCTCCATCATCTCCTAAAATGGCAGTATGCTGACCCGGAGCAATGCTTAAATTAAAATTTTCAAAAACTGCAACATTCTGACTTGGGAATTGAAAGCTCAAATTTTTTATTTCAATTTGTAATTGATTTGAATCATTTTCGCACACTAATTTTCCTCCTTCATTTTCAAGCGGAATATCTGTGACTTGACCAATTTTATCAATCGCGGTTAAAACATCATATAGGTTTTCGAGGTTCAAAATAATTTTTTCGACTGAATTTATCACCAATAGGATAATTAATTCTGCAGCAATAAATTGACCAATATTAATTTGTTGATTTATAACTAAAAATCCGCCAATTAGCAAAAGGAAAAGAGCAATTATTGTTTTGAAACCAATTAATTGTAAAAACTGAGAATAAATAACTTTAAAATGATTTTCTCTTTCTTTTAAGTAAGATTCAACCAACTGATTTGTTTTATCCAATGGAATCGATGATTTACCAGCCAATTTAAAAGTGTTCATTGTTCTAGCCAATTCTTCTAACCAATAAGCAACTTTATATTTATATTTCGATTCTTCAATTGAAGTTGAAAGACCTTTTTTGCTTGTGATATAAAGCATGATAACTAAACTTAAAAGTAAAAAGATACTAAAAATAATAAAAAAAGGATGGTAAATTGACAGTAAAATAAGTCCAAAAAATAATTGAAGTGCTGCTGTTGAGAAATCAATTAATAATTTTGGAAGTCCTTTTTGAATGGTCATCGTATCAAAAAAGCGGTTAACTAATTCTGGCGCATAATAATTTCTAATTGCTGATAAGTCGAAGCGAGGAATGCGGTAAGCAAACTCAAAAGAAGAGCGGATAAATATTTTTTGTTGCAAATTTTCAGTAATCCGTAATTGAAAAATTTGCATTACTCCGGCAAGTAATATTGAAAGGACAACAATAAAAACCAATATTATCCATGAAGTGGAATATTCTCCTGCTTGAATAAAATTTACAATTGCCTGAATCCCTAGAGGTAAGATTAAATTCAGTAAACCTATAAAAAAAGAATAAATGTAAATTTGAGAAATATCGCGTTTATCAGCGTTTAACAGTTTTAAAAGACGTTTAAAAGGATTCATTTTTTCCATTTTCGTTGTAATTAGTAATTGTTTGTAAACACAACTGAAAGAAGAAATCTTCCAATTGTTCATCTTGTGAAATATTATTTGTCAACTTCGGTAAATGCTGAGAGAAAAATCGCTGGTGAAAAACACTTTCAATTATGGTTGATACAAGCGAAGAAGAATAGGGGTATTTTGGGTTTATTTCAAGTAAAACAACGCTTAAATTTGTAATGAAATGTTTATATTGCTTAAAAAATCCAAGTTTATTCTCTTCATCTACTTTTTTTGATAAGAATGTTTTTGATGATTCAACCATTATTACTTGCTGTAGAAGATTTTCATTGATGTAATTTGTTGTTAAATCGTCTTCAACTGTCTTTGTAACCAATTTGATTGCTCTTTTTAAACGAGTTTTTGGATCTTCAATGTTTGCAACAGCCAAAGCTAATTTATAATCCATCCAACTCCAATAATAGTTGAAAAGGTAAAATAAAAATTGATTTTTACTTTCGAAATAACGGTAAATTGTGCTCTCAGTAGAATTTATTTTTTGGGACAGCTTTTTAAAATTAAAATCTTCTAATCCGATTTC
>CANLGD010000070.1 GCA_947490145.1 Flavobacteriia bacterium | reverse complement strand
TGGCAATTCGTTTTTTTCGTCTAAATGGATGAAAAAACACTTATTTTTTGATTCTAAATCAACTTGCTCTTTGAAATCAACAATATTGAAATGTTGCAATAAACCCTCAGGCAAAAAATTTGAAAGTACTGAAAAATCCATCTTTTTTTTATGCAAATTTAAGACTTCTCCCCAACTTTTTTACATGACCCACAAAAAGGGACAAAAAATCGTTCCAAAATAAATCCTTTATGAGAAAGTAAGTAAACTACTTTTTAAACTTAATGTTTTGATTTGGGATACAAATGGGTAATTTAAGTAAGTTAAATTTCTAATTATAACCTTACTATCGTTCCTGTATATTCAGATTTTTCTTTCGGTTCAGGATTTTTCAAAATCACTTTCCAAATAAATAGTTTGTTAACAAAAACTAATTCGCCTGAGTTCATATCAATTCCATCCCATGCATTTTCTGCAGAATTGGATTTAAAAACGATGCGACTTGTTTGTGGATCAACGATTATCATTTCAAATTGAACATTTCTTTTTGTCAAAGCAAATGGAATAAATCGATTTGTTCGAGCATCTAAATCCAAAGGTCTAAAACCACTTGGAGCCATCAAATTGTATTCTTCTTCAATGGAAATAGTTTCAGTTTTTGTTGATTTACATGAATTTTCATCTACGAAGTTTAAACTTACATCGTATTTTCCTTTGTTTAAAACCCTTAATTTTGTGTTTTCAGTTTGATCTACGATAAGTCCTTTATTTGCTTTCCATGAGGAATTTGAAGTAAAATCTTTTGCACTTAAATTGATGTAAGGAAGTCCTTTTTCGTAAATTAATTCGTTTTCAAAAGAGAAATCAACTGTTTTTGCTGAAATAATTTCAAAAGCATGAACGAATGAAAAATTAGAATGTCCGCCATCAAATTTTGGATGCCTGAAATTATATTTACACGCTTTTTTTAATTTGAAAGTTTTACTTTGATTTGGCAAAATTGAAACTTCCATATTGTCTGTATCATCAAAAATATCTAATGAGGAAGAACTATTATCATTTTTTAAAGTAATTTCTTCGTTTTGACAGTAAAATTTTTGGACATTAGGTAAAACATATTTTTCTTGATTTTCAATAATTATTTGCTTATTTTCTGCTTGCTTTTTATCTTGATTCTCGTTTGCATAAATCGGTAAACCTGGGAGCAAAGTATTTTTTGTGTCTGAAGAAAATCCATCCTGATTTTTTAAATCTTCACTTCTACTTAAATTTAACTTTTCTTCGCTAATATTTTGACTTGAATTTGAACTCTCTGTTGATTTTTCAGAAATTACCTGATTTTCATTCTCTTTTTTAATAGATGAAGTTTTATCAGTATTGTCTGAGGAGATTAGTTCTTTTTTTGATTGCGTATTATTTATAGAAACATAAATTCCAGCAACGATTGCAACTGCGGCTGCACCCGATAAAATAAGATTTTTAGGTGAGAAAAAAGAAACTTTTTTGACTGGCATAAGAATATCCAATTTTCGGGACATTTTTTCCCAAGCTAGTGAATCGAATTGCTCCTCCCCTGTTTTTAAAATATGTTTTAACTCTTCAGAATTCATTTTATTCAGTTTCTTTTCCAATTTTACGTGCAACAATTTGCTTCAATCGGATTTTCGCTTTCGCTAGATTCGATTTTGATGTTCCTTCAGAAATGCCTAATCTCTCTGCAATTTCTTTGTGCGAATAATCTTCTACAAAATATAAGTTGAAGACCGTTCTATAAGCTGGAGATAGTTCTTGAATACTTTCAAGTGCCATTTCTCGCTGCATTTCATATTGTATTTCATCCGCCATAACGGATATTTCATCATTAAATGTATCGCTGTGATTATCATTTAATTCTGTAAAAGCGTGTTTTTTATTTTTCCTTAAATAATCAATACTTGTGTTAACCATTACCCGTTTTATCCAAGCATCAAAGGAGCCAAGTAAATCAAATGAACTTATTTTTTCAAACACTTTTATGAAACCTTCTTGCACAATTTCTTGCGCAGTATCTCTATCATTCGTATACCTCAAACAGACATAAAGCATTTTTCCATAAAAAAGTTTAAACAATTTTTCTTGAGCTTTACGGTCATTTTTCGCACATGCTTGTAAAATTGCTTTGATTTCGTCTTTACTACTCACTTTTCTGATTTATAAACGCTGATTTTTAATCTTGGTTGCCTTTTGATTCGCTAAATTTAGGGAAATATTTATTTTTCCTTAAACAAATTTGTATTTTTTTAATCATTTTTTCTTTTTATTCGCTGAAATGATGTAAATTTACACCCAAAATTGAAATAAAAACAAACATGAAAGTAACTGTTGTAGGTGCTGGAAACGTTGGTGCTACATGTGCTGATGTATTAGCATCAAGAGAAATTGCAAACGAAATCGTATTGCTAGACATTAAAGAAGGATTTGCTGAAGGAAAAGCCTTAGATATTTGGCAAACTGCGCCAATCAATTTGTATGATTCAAAAACAATTGGTTCAACAAATGATTATTCTAAAACTGCTAATTCTGATGTGGTTGTAATTACTTCAGGTTTACCAAGAAAACCAGGAATGTCTCGTGACGATTTAATCGCTACGAATGCAGGAATCGTTAAAACTGTTACTGAAAATATCATTAAACATTCTCCAGATGCAATTTTAATTATTGTGTCAAATCCTTTAGATGTAATGACTTATTGCGCTTACTTAAATGCAAAAGTTGATTCTAAAAAGGTATTTGGAATGGCTGGAATTTTAGATACTGCTCGTTACCGTGCTTTTATCGCTTCTGAATTAAATGTTTCTCCAAAAGATATTCAAGCAATTTTAATGGGTGGACATGGAGATACAATGGTTCCATTACCAAGATACACAACTGTTTCTGGAATTCCAGTTACTGAATTAATCGCTGAAGATAAATTAAACGAAATCATCGAAAGAGCTAAGTTTGGTGGAGGTGAAATGGTAAAATTACTTGGAACTTCTGCTTGGTATGCTCCAGGAGCTGCTGCTGCACAGATGGTTGAAGCAATCGTAAGAGATCAAAAACGTATTTTCCCAGTATGCGCATGGTTAAATGGCGAATACGGAATGAAAGATATTTATTTAGGTGTTCCAGTTGTTTTAGGTAAAAATGGTATCGAAAAAATCATTGAATTACAATTAAACGACGAAGAAAAAGCATTGCTACAAGAATCAGCTGATGCTGTGAAAAGTGTTATGGAGGTTTTGGATAACATGACTGCAAACGCATAATAATTCTTTTTAAAACAGTTAACTCTTCGTTATTTCCAAAATTTCTCTTTATCATTAGCTTCAGCTAACTCAAAAGTTAAATTTTAAAAACGCCTCGATTTAAAAGTTTTAAAAAAGAATTGAAATATAAAATTAGATTTAAACCGTTGCTGAAAAGCAACGGTTTTTTTATTGAGGAAAGTTTATATTTCACTCAGCTTTAGAATAAATCTTGCGCATATTCAGCTATTTGGATGGCTAGGCGCAAGTTTTAAATTTATTTTTAGCGTTTACAAGGAATTTATTCTATATTTGGACTACTTTAAATTGAAAGTTTAAATTCAAATAATCAAAATAAATATTTAAAATTGAATAGGCAACTGATTTACATTAAATTAAATTTTAATAAAAATGCGGTCGCGCAAAGCGAGACGTTATGCCTCATTGTAAAAAGACAGACAACTAAAAATGAAATTCGGTAAGACAATAAAAATATTCCTCATTGACGGAGAACCAAACGGACGAATGAGTTGCGAACTATCCAACTGGTCAGGGAAAGCATATAAAATACCAAGAATAAAAATAAAGGACTGTTCAGATCGTGACGACTTGACAAGCACTGGAGTATACTTACTATTCGGGAAAGACGATACCGGTAAAGATCAAGTATACATTGGTGAAGCCGAATCAATTTTAAAGCGACTCAACCAACAGTTGACTTCAAAAGACTTTTGGAACGAAGCAATTGTGTTTATTAGTAAGGACGAAAACCTGAATAAAGCTCACATTAAATATTTGGAAAATCGCCTGCACGACATTGCAAAATCTGCTAATCGCTATACGGTTGACAATTCTATTATCCCGACTGAATCCTCAATTTCCGAATCTGACCGATCAGAAATGGAAGAGTTTATTGAGTATATTAAAATGCTTGTAAACACACTCGGCCATAAGGTGTTTGACGAAAAAAGAGAATTTAAACCTAAACAAAAACAAGACTTATTTTTTATTAAAGCGGCTCGTGGAGCTGACGGACAAGGCGAACCAACATCTGACGGTTTTGTTGTTTTCAAAAATTCTAAAGCAGCAGCGACAATTGTAAATTCAATGACACCAAATTTCATCACATATAGACAAAAACTAATTGATGAAGGAGCACTTGTAGACAAGGGAGAATATTTTGAATTTTCAGATGACTATATTTTTAGTAGTCCATCAACAGCAGCTGTTATGGTTATGGGACGCAATGCAAACGGACTGACAGAATGGAAAAATAAAGACGGTAAAACGTTGAAGGAATTTGAAACGAGTGAAAAAAAAACGAAGGCATAACACGGGATTGGCAAAAGTGGCGGTTTCGTTCTCCGCAGATAAATTTGTGGATAATTAAAGTTCAGTTCTCCGCATTAATCCCGATAGCTATCGGGATGCTGAAAACCGACAAGTTCTTGCAGCAGCCAAACAGTTAGCAGTCATTCTCACAAGAAGCGCTGATAATAAACAATAGCATATTTTGACTAAAAAAATTAATATGGACTTATCGAAACTCTTGGAAAAACTTTATCAAAAACTTCTTTCAAAAAAAACAAAAGAAAAGAGTGAACGGGTAATCTTATGGATTGCTTTAGTGAGTTTTATCGTTCACTTATTAATGATTGGCTTGATACATTTTAATATTATTACCATTAATGAACCATCAAGCTTATTAAAAAATCCTATCGCTGCCATTTATACCCCTTTTTCTTTTATATTGGTTTATGAAGTATATCTTTTAATTTACTACCTCCCAAAATCAACCTCCATTTATGTTTCAAAGCAATATGAAATTATTGCACTAATTATAATTAGACGATTATTCAAAGACCTTTCAGATTTATCACTTTCGTCTAATTGGTTTAACATTAAAAATGATTTGCAGTTTACCTATGATTTATTGGCATCGGTCTTACTATTCTATTTGATATATTTATTCCATGTTCAACGAACGAGAGTATATAGAACTATTGTAAATAGCAAATACCATTCTTCAAGTATTTCAAAATTTATAAACGCAAAAAAATGGATCGCTACAGCCTTAGTTCCTGTACTATTAATTATTGCAATATATTCATTCTTAAACTGGAGTATTGGTATCTTTCAACCACTTGAAAGTAATGCTATTTCATTCAAGAACATCAATAATATTTTCTTTGAACAGTTTTTCAATATTCTGATTATTGCTGATGTAATACTATTATTATTTTCATTTTTCCACACAGACGAGTTCCACAAAGTTATTCGAAATTCAGGTTTTATTATTTCAACTATCCTAATTCGAATATCTTTTTCTGTTAGCGGTATCATCAATGATATACTGATTGTCTCTGCTATTTTATTTGGCCTTTTAATGCTTTTCATACATAACAAATTTGAAAAGAAATTAACGCAAGAAATTCAGGAAAGTAATGAAATTGAAGAATGAAAAAATAATAATAACATGGTAATTTTCAAAAAAATAAGAGAAAACTGACAAATGGAAATAGGAATTAGTCAGAACTTTATGCAGAATAAACGAACCGCAAACAATTACTAATCTCTGTGCAACAGTTCAAGCAGAGCAGACGCAGCAGCTAAAAGAAATTAGACAATACGCGCCAAAATTAGAAAATCAATAGAGATTGTAAACAACTCACTTAAAAAAAATTATGAAATATTTAAAATTGAGCATTCTTACATTATTATCGGTAAATGCTATAAATGCGCAAAAAATTGAAAAGATTAATGTCTCGGGTGGTAAAACATTGGGGAATCATGAAATTTTAATTTATACCCCTGTTGAATATAACGATTTGAATCGAAAATTCGAAGTTATATATGTGCTAGATGCTCAGTCACGTGAGTTTTTTGATGCGGTACATAGCACTATGGCGTTTCAAACCTACGGAATTCGACCTATGATTGTTGTAGGTATCTGTTCTCTCAACCGAAACTATGACTTTTTGCCCGAAAATAAACTCCCTGAAACGGCTCAGGAACTTGCTGGCCAGTTAGGAGGAGCATCCATTTTTAGCGATTACATTGAGCAAAAATTAATGCCTTTCATCGAAAAAAAATACCGCGTCTTGCCTTTCAAAATTGGCATTGGTTATTCAAACGGTGGTACTTTTTTAAACTATAATTTGCTTTCAAAACCAAGCATGTTTGACGCAATATTTTCTATCGACGCAAATATAAATTTCGATGGAGACCAATTAATTAATCGCTTGAGCGATAACAGTAGTTTAAGTAAGACAACAATGTATTATTACACTTGTCAAACCCAATCTGGAGATAAATGGGTTGAAAGCGCCGATCGCTTTAATGCGCTGCTGCAGAGTAAAACAAGAATGACAATTGAAAAAGAAGTTTTTAAATCCGAAACTCATCAAACAGTCTTTCAGCAAGCTATCATCAATGCCTTTCAACGTTACTTTAGGCACCAGTTTTTTAATTCGGAAAAGCTTGTTAATCACTTAAAAAGCATGGAAAAATTAGGAGAGAATGTTGTTAAAAAAGAAGAATTACACAGAATAGCATCCATTTATCTGCAATTTAACTTAGTGGAGGATGCACGAAAATTAATGCTCGCTTTTGAGCAGGTATTAGACGGGCCAATACAAGATAGCGATGATTTGTTTGCCATATTTGAGACTGGAAAATTATATTTTACTTTAGGATTTCGTGATAAAGCAAAAGTATATTTTGTTTTTTGTGATGCTAAAATAGAACAGAATAAAAAGAATATGAGTGACGAGTTTTACAAATTTGGGAAGGAAAAAATTAAAGAACAGTTGAATCTTGTATTAAACTCGAAATAGTAAAAGCTATCGTTTCTAGTCAATTTTTAGACTAAAAAAACATAGTTGAGGTTATCACCAGATAACCAGGTTGCTTGATTAAATTTCACACTGAAAACACACAAATTCTAGTCTCTTTTCTAACATAACGATACCAATATTAAACCAAGAAAAGTATTATATTCAAGCTTCGATAGTTTGGTTTTTTAAAAAACGATGAATTATAAATTATTAAATACTTGAATTTCTTTTTAATTTTGTAAATAGTTTGAAAACAAAAAACATTAAGAACTGGGGCTTTCAACAAAATAGTTAGAGGAATAAAAATCAAGTCTTTTATTTTTCGTCTTCCAAACCTTTGTCTCAAAATCACATATTATACAACAACATCCCAACCGAAAAGTAAATAAACAATCCGATGACATCATTTAATGTTGTTACGAATGGTCCTGTTGCTAAAGCCGGATCTATTTTGTATTTATTTAAAATCAAAGGAATTAGTGTTCCAATAATTGCAGCAAAAACAATTACAACAAACAAGGAAACACTAACAACAATTGCTAAGGTTGTATTTTCAAAAAGAGCCGCTATTCCAAAAATGATGGAAGAACAAATAGACGCATTCAGTAAACCCAACATGGCTTCTTTGCTGACTCGTTTAAAAATATTAGTAAATTGACTTCCTTTGGCTAAATATTGTACGACAATAGCGGAAGATTGCACCCCGACATTCCCACCCATTGCAGTAATTAAAGGAATAAAAAATGCTAACGCTGGAATTTCGCTGATTCCTCCTTCGAAAGATGAAATAACTTGCGCGCCCAAAATTCCGCCAAACATTCCAATTAACAACCAAGGCAAACGAGAACGTGAGGAACGCCAAATACTTGCATTGGCTTCTACTTTTTCAGAGATTCCAGAAGCAATTTGAAAATCTTTGTCTGCCTCCTCCTTAATAATATCAACAATGTCATCAATCGTAATGCGACCAACCAATTTATTTTGAAAATCTACAACCGGAACAGTTACCAAATCATATTTATCCATAACACGAGCAACTTCTTCACTAGAATCCGTCGTTTTTACAGAAATGATATTTTTGTGAGAATATAAGTCACTAATTTTTGATTTTGGTTGGGCAAATAACAAGCTTTTCAGTGATAAAAACCCTACTAATTTGTTCAATCTATCTACGACATAAATCGTATAAACTTGCTCTACATCTTCAGCCTGACGGCGCAATTCAACCAAACATCTATCAACTGGCCAGTCCAAATTTGCTTGAATAAATTCTTTCTGCATCAAACCACCCGCAGTATCCTCATCATAATTCAACAAGTCAACAATGTCCTCAGCAGCATCGTCATCCTCCATATGAGAAATTACTTCTTGAATTTCTTTGTCTGAAAGTTCTCCCAAAATGTCGGCAGCATCATCCGAATCAAGGTTTTCTAACTGATCAGCAATTTCTTTGGAAGACAAAGATTTCAAGAAACGATCTCGAACTTCTTCTTCCAACTCCATTAAAACATCAGCTTGCTGGTCTTCATCTAATAAATAATAGATGTATTTTGCTTGATCATTGTTTAATTCATCAATGATTTCAGCAATATCAGCAAAGTGTAAACCCAAAACTTTTTCTGTAATCCACTCAGAATTTTGCTTTTTAATCTCTAATCGAAGTTCTTCTAAAAAATCTTTTGTTAATTCAAACCGCATACTGATAAAATTTTGCAGAAAAAGAAAACTTTTTTCTGTGTTTGTGTTGCAAATTTACACAAAGAATATGGAAAAAATTGAGTTCGCAAAAATCTTTTATGTTACCATAACATTAATATTTGAGAATAAAGTCGAGCTTCTTCTGGTAAACAAAATTTTAAACCTATTTATAAGCAATTTGAATGAGCAGATTTATCAATTTTATTTTACCTTTGCATAGAATTAAAACCTAAACAAATGGATGATTTTTTTAGCCATGTATCACAAGCGTTTCAACTGCCTTTAAAAAACCCAGTTTTAATTTTTTCATTGATATTATTTATCATTTTACTTTCTCCAATTGTATTACGAAAATTGAGAATTCCAGCAATTATTGGTTTGATAATTTCTGGTGTTATTATCGGACCAAAAGGCTTTAATTTAATTGGAGAAAAATTGATGGAATCCGATGGAGCAATGAAACTTTTTGCTACAATTGGTCTACTCTACATTATGTTCATGGCTGGTTTGGAGCTAGATATGAAAGAATTTAAAAAATACCGAACAAAAAGTTTTACCTTTGGATTTTTAACTTTCATCATTCCAATTACTTTAGGTTTTCCAATCTGTTATTATGTTTTGAATCTGGATTTTATGGCAGCTTTACTGACGGCATCCATGTTTGCAACTCACACCTTAGTTGCATATCCTATTGTCAGTAAGTACGGAATTACAAAAAGACCTGCAGTTGCTATTTCTATTGGTGGAACAATTTTAACAGACACCGCAGTTTTGATAATTTTGGCCATTATTTCAAGCGCAGCAACAGGAAAATTAGATGCTGATTTTTGGATTAGATTGATTTCTTCTCTCACAATTTTCTCAATTATCATGTTTCTCCTAATACCACGAATTGCTCGTTGGTTCTTTAGTAAATTAGAAAGTGAGAAAACATCCCATTATATTTTTGTTTTATCAATCGTATTTTTTGCTGCTTTCTTAGCTGAAATGGCTGGAATTGAGCATATTATTGGAGCTTTCGTCGCTGGCTTAGTCTTAAATAAACTGATTCCGCAATCTTCCGCCTTGATGAATAGGATTGATTTTATTGGAAACGCCATTTTCATTCCTTTCTTCTTGATTTCGGTTGGAATGGTTGTGGATATAAAAGTACTATTTCAAGGTTCTTGGTGGCCACTTGTAGTCGCTGGAGTTTTAACAACTTTTGCAATTTTCTCTAAATGGTTTGCTGCCTTATTGACACAACTAATTTTTAAAATGACAAAAACTGAACGTCAAGTGATTTTCGGTTTGAGTACAGCTCATGCAGCAGCAACTTTGGCGATTATCATGGTTGGATATCAAAAAAACATACTATCAATAGACATTGTAAACGGAACGATTATTTTGATTTTAATAACCTGCATGGTTGCTTCATTTGTCTCTGAAAATGCAGGTAGAAAATTATTACTAGAAACTCCTGATGATGAATTATTGAATGCTCCTTCAAAAAGGTCGCAGCATTTATTAGTTGCAACAAATGAATTGAAAGGGAATGAAAATTTATTGGATTTATCTATTTTAATAACAGATAAAAGTGTTTCAAATCCGATTTCAGTTGTTAATGTTTTGGCAAATGATGTAGAAGCAGAAAAAAGAATTAGAGCATCAAGAAATCACATGGATGAAATTATTCGTCATTTTTCCAGTGGAGAAATAAAAGTGAATACGATTGCAACAATTGACCACAATTTATCAAGTGGAATTGCACGAACTTCCAAAGAATTGGCTGCTGATATTGTGATATTAAATGACAGTAACAATACAAATATGTTCATGCGTTTAGTTGGAGATGAGCGCGCTCATCTTCTGGATGTTTGTCCAAAAACGGTATTTTTCTGTCAACTTGATAAATCCTTTTCTGAGAAAAAACGTATTGTTCTTATTTGTCCAGCCTTCGCAGATTTAGAAAATAGTTTTACAAATTGGTTAGAGCGAATTTTAAGATTGAGTAAAGAATTAAAGTTAGATTTACTCGTGTTTTCAACTGAAATCACCTTCGAAAAAATCAAAACATATTCTGATAAACGCAAGATTTCTCTTTCCATGAAAAATACTAAAATTGTTGAATTAGAAGATTTCTTTTTGCAAAATTTTAGAATTGAAAAAACAGATTTACTTGTTATGTGTAATGCGCGAGCTGGTTCAATTTCCTACTCAATCAATTCGGATTTATTCTTACCAAAAATTGAAAAAGCATTTGAAAGTAATGATAAAATTTTGATTTATCCATCTCAAGAAATTGTAGAGAACGCCTTTTCAACTTACGATGACATTTCCTCAGAAGCAATCTCCAAAGGAGTTGAAACGCTTCAAAAAATAGGGAAAGAAGTTGGGAATATATTCAAGAAATGATGAACTAATTTGCTAATTATCAAATTGAAAACTAACTAATTAAAGCGTCTTTCATCAAAATACGAATTGTTTGTCTGGTTTTTTGTTCCACAACAATTTCTTTGTTTTCAATAACACGATTGACCGTTTCTTCATTGTAATGTCTAATGGTTACAAGTTCTAAATTTTCGTTGTAACGAATTTCGTATTCTATTGTAAAAAGCGAAATAATTTCTTGTATATCTACCTTTTCTTGATCCAAACAAAATGAAAAACTCAAAGCTGAATTTTGCATTAAATTAATTTTTGCTCCAACTTGTGAAAGAGAATCAAAAATACGACTCAAATTTTCCTCCGCAATAAATGAAAAATCTCGAGGAGTAATTGAAAATAAAACCTGCTTCATCTTAAATATAAATGAAGGAACTAAATGATCAAATGCAGCCGATTCTTGAATAACAGTTCCTTCAGCATTCGGGTCTACAAATGACTTTACATACAAGGGTATATTCATATTTTGAAGGGGCTTTATCGTTTTTGGGTGAATAACAGTTGCACCATAATAGGCTAATTCAATTGCTTCCTTGAAAGAAATTTTGTCTAATTTTATTGTATCATCAAACCATTTTGGATCTGCATTTAACATTCCAGGAACGTCTTTCCAAATCGTAACACTTTCAGCATTCAAACAATATGCGAAAATTCCTGCTGTGTAATCAGAACCTTCGCGACCGAGAGTTGTAGTAAAACCTTCTCGTGTGTGTGCAATAAATCCTTGTGTAATTAATGTTTTCGATTTTTGAAAAAGTGGTTTAACATTGGTGGCAATTAATTCTTCTGTTTTAGACCAATCAATATTAGATTCTCGATAATTATCATCTGATCGTAAAAGCTTTCGAGCATCGATCCAAACTGATAAATCTCCCAATTCACGCAAATAGGCATCAACAATTAAAGTACTAATTACTTCCCCTAGAGAAACAATTTGATCGTATTCGAAGCCGTAATTTTCAGAAAAGAAGTCTTCTTTTTTTTCACTTAATTTTTCGAAAATTGCCTCTAATTCTAAATAAACTTTATGTGTTTTTTCTGCAAATAATTCATCCAGAATGGTCAAATGGAAATCGTAGCATTGATTTTTCAAAAAATCAAATTTTGGATAATTCATATCCTTCAATGCTGCAACCATTTCCTCCAGCAAATTAGTCGTTTTTCCCATAGCAGAAATTACAACAACTTTATCTTTGTCAGAAAATAAGCCTAAGATTTTTGCTACATTTTTTACAGCATTTCCATCTTTCACAGAAGCGCCACCAAATTTGAATACTAACATACTTTTATTTTTATGCGAAATTACAAATCATTCGTGAAATGTTGCAATTATTTTACAGAGAAATATCCTACAACAACACTTTAATAAATCTTTGTGAATTCTTGAGACAGTTTCGTGAAATTTTACTAATTTTATAGTGTTAAAAATTTTTACAAAAAAGATTAAAAATAATTAAATAAAATGAAATACGTTTCTTTGATGCTAGCTTCTGTGAGTGTTATCATGTGTGTGGTAATGGCTTTTTACCTTTCACTTACTGACCTTATGATTGAAAGATTGTATGATACAAAACGCCTAATTTTAATTTTAATTCTTTTCGCCTACGCAATTTTTAGAACATTCAGAATATACAAAATGTACAATCAAATAAAAAAATCATGAAATTAAAAAACATCCTTTCGCTTTTATTTTTAGCTTTTTTAATGTTATTTTCGTGTAACTCGGAATACAATCCAATGCGTTATCAAACAGATACTCATGGACGCGGAAAAGCGAAAATTTTGATTGAAGAATCATTCAAACGTTTGTTTGATACAAGTATCTTTACTTTTGAAAGTCAATTTCCAAAAGCAGATATCATTCCAACTTACATGGCTGAATCTGACATTATAGATGCATTTTACAAAAACAAGGTTAAAACAATTGTTATTTCTCGTGATTTTACAGCAGATGAAAAGAAATTTTTGAGGAAAAAACAAGTGGAAGTAAGAAGCGATAAAGTTGCGATTGATGCCATTGCTTTAATCGTAAATCCTGCAAATTTTGACACTTTAATGACGGTAAAACAATTAAAAGAAATTTTAACAGGAAAGCAAGCAACTTGGAATTCGCTGAAAACAGGAATAAATGTTGTTTACGATCAAAAAAATTCTGCCAACTACAACTATTTAAAAGAATATTGTGGAGAAGAAAATTTGAATAAAAACGTTTTCGCTGTCAATTCAAATGAAGAGGTTATAAATTATATCAAGAAAAATCCAAATGCAATTGGTGTTATTGGTACAAATTGGATCAGCGATCAAGATGATTTTGATGTTTTAGATTTTTTATCAGGAATAAAAGTTGTTGCTTTAGCTGAAAAAGAAGGAGGAAATTACTTTCAACCTTATTCTGGCTTTATTTATACCAAAGAATATCCTTTAGTAAGAGATATTTGGATCATTAATAAAGCTAGAAAAGCTGGCCTAAATACTGGTTTTGTATTATTTATGGTTGGTGATTCAGGTCAAACAATCGTTCAAAAGTCATCTTTAGTTCCTGCCATTAATCCTGTAAGATTAATTCAGTTTAAAGAAGAATGAAAAATCTATGAGTTATAACTGGTGAATTAAGCGTTATTTTTGCAACTTACTGCAAAAAACTTATAACTAAAAACAAAAAATCCTATATATATTTGCAAAAAAATCAATTTCGGCAAGAGATTTGATATACACCTTAAAACAGAACGTTAAATTAGTTAAAAGTAAAAATAGAACAAATGAAAATTAACAAAGTATTAGCTGCAGCGCTTGTTTTTAGTGCAACGACTTTCGGTCAAAATATGAAAAATGCAATTCGTAACACAGACAATGAGCGTTATGCTGAAGCGACAAAAGAATTCAAACAATTAATTAACTTAGATCCTGCAAGTGGATGTTTGTATTTCTATTTAGGAGAAAATTATTTTGAAAAAAACGACTTGGATTCTGCTAATTATTACTGGAAAATGGCTCCTCAAAAAGATCCAAGTACAGCACTTTCATTCGTTGCTTTAGGAAAATCTTTGTGGATTAATGGCGATAATGCTGGAGCGAAAGAAAATTTCACAAAAGCATTGACTATGACTAAAAATAAAAATGCAGAAGTTATTAGAAATATCGCTAAAGTTTACATCACTTCTGAAAAGAAAAGTTTAGACGAAGCAATTGTTTTGTTAGAAACTGCAATTAAATTGGATTCTAAAAATGAAGATTCGTATTTATTATTGGGAGATGCTTTGTACTTAAAAACTCCTGAAAACGGGAGTAATGCTATAAAAAATTACAACAAGGTCTTGGAAATTAATCCACAATCAGCTCGTGGAATTGTCCGTGTTGCAAAACTATATCAAAATGCTCAAAGTTATGAGTTGGCAAATGAAAAATATGGTGAAGCACAAAGAATTGACCCAAATTATGCACCAGCATTTAGAGAAAATGCAGAGCTAAATTTAAAATTTGATCAAGCAAAGAAAGCAATCGAAAATTGGAGAAGATATTTAGAATTAAACAATAGTTATGAAGCAAGATACCGTTTTGCAACTGCCATGTTTATGGGGAAACAATATTGTGAGGTAATTCCTGAAATAGAAAACATTAAGAAAAATGCCTTCAATAACTTTTACATGGAAAGAATGTTGACTTATTCTTATGCTGAATGTTCAAATGATAAAGAAGCTGCTGCAAAAGGTTTGACTGCTAGTGAATCTTATTTCTCTTTAGTTCCAGCTGATAAAATTATCTTTTTAGATTACAAATACAAAGGCTTGCTGCTTGTAAATTCAGGGAAAGATTCTTTGGCTCTGATTGAATTAGAGAAAGCATCTTCAATTGATGAAACTGCGAAAAAAGAATTAGCTGGGCAAATTGGAAAAATGTACATGAAAATGAAAAATTATCCAAAAGCAATTGAAAATTATGAATACAAATTAAGTACTTCTTCTTTGAATCCCACTGAAAATTTAGATTTAGGTAGGGCTTACTATTTTGGTCCCAAAAATTATGTTTTGGCTGATAGTTCTTTTTCAAGATTAATAAAAGCTTCTCCATCTTATGCTCCAGCTTATTTATGGAAAGCAAGAGCGGTTTTTCAATCAGATCTTAAAAATGAAAAATGGGCTTGTTTTGATGCCTATTCAAAAGTAATTGCGTTAGTTAAAGTGGAAGATAGAGCAACTGGTTCAAATAAATCAATGGTTTTGGAAGCATCTAGATATTTAGGTGATTACTATGTTACTTCTCCTGCAAAAGACATCGTTAAAGCGAAAGAATATTGGACTATAGTTCAAACGCTAGAACCAACTGATGCGCAAGCAAAAGCATTTTTCGCAAAGAATAAGTAGGAAAA
>CANLGD010000069.1 GCA_947490145.1 Flavobacteriia bacterium | reverse complement strand
ATATGAAAAACGTAGCATTAGCAGATGTACACATTTCTTTAGGGGCAAAAATGGTACCATTCGCAGGATACAATATGCCTGTGCAATATGAAGGAGTAAACGCAGAACACGAAGTTGTAAGAAACGGAGTTGGAGTTTTTGATGTTTCTCACATGGGGGAATTTTTGTTAACAGGTCCAAAAGCCTTGGATTTAATTCAAAAAGTTACAACAAATGATGCTTCAACTTTAACTATTGGTAGAGCACAATATTCTTGTTTACCAAACGGAAAAGGTGGAATTGTAGATGATTTAATCGTTTACAAAATGAAAGAAGAACAATATTTATTGGTTGTAAATGCCTCAAATATTGACAAAGATTGGGATTGGATTTCTTCTCACAATGATTTAGGAGTTGAAATGCGTAACCTTTCTGATGATTATTCTTTACTTGCAATTCAAGGTCCAAAAGCAGTTGAGGCAATGCAAAGCTTAACTTCAATAAATTTATCAGAAATTAAATATTACCATTTTGAAGTGGCAGATTTCGCAGGAATTGAACATGTAATTATTTCAGCAACTGGCTATACTGGTTCAGGAGGGTTTGAAATTTATTGTAAAAATTCAGACGTGAAAAAAGTTTGGGATAAAGTTTTTGAAGCTGGTGCAAGTTTTGGAATTAAACCAATTGGTTTGGCAGCAAGAGATACTTTGCGTCTGGAAATGGGATTTTGTCTTTACGGAAATGATATTGACGACACAACCTCTCCAATAGAAGCAGGTTTGGGTTGGATTACAAAATTCACAAAAGAATTTATTGATTCAGATTTTTTGAAAAAACAAAAAGAAGAAGGCGTTTCAAGAAAATTAGTTGCTTTTGAAATGATCGACCGAGGAATTCCTCGCCACGATTACCCAATTTTGAATGCTGAAGGAAAAGTAATTGGAAAAGTTACTTCCGGAACTATGTCTCCATCAATGAAAATTTCAATTGGAATGGGTTATGTTGAAACAAGTCACACAGCTTTAGATTCAGAAATTTTTATAGAAATCAGAGAAAAAGGTGTTAAAGCAAAAGTTGTAAAATTACCTTTTTATAAAAAGTAAATCTTTATAAATACATTTTTAAATCCTCTAAAATTAATTTTTTTAGGGGATTTTTTTTGCTTCCAAAAAAACAAATTCAATCCTATTGAGAAAACAGAAAATGAAAATTTGGGTATCGTGCTTAATAATTTACCTTTGAATGCGTTTGGCCTTATGAATGAGTTTGAATTTAATTTTTATCTTAATTCATAACTCAACATTAACCTCCTCTTTAGGCACTCTAAACAACATAATCAATCCCAAAACAAAGAAAATCCCAATTGAAATAACCGAAAATCTCAAGTCATTAGTTAAATACTCAACCAAACCGAAGAAAAAAGTTCCTAAAACAATTCCTATTTTTTCAGTAACATCATAAAATGAAAAGTAACTTGCATGATCTGTTGTCTCAGGAAGAAATTTTGAATAGGTTGAACGAGCAACTGCTTGAACACCTCCCATTACTAATCCAACTCCAGATGCTAGAATGTAAAATTGAACAGGAGTTGCAATAAAATAAGCAAAAGTGCAAAGTAAAACCCAAATTGAAACAGAAATTATCAAACTTCTAATGTTTCCAAATTTAATTGAAAAACGGGACATCAAAAATGCTCCAGCAGCACCTAAAATTTGAATTAATAAAATAGCAATAATTAAACCTGATTTCCCTTCTTCTTCGTATTGACCAGAAAAAATTTCTTTTTTAGCAAATAAAACCGCCATCAACATAACTGTTTGAACGCCTGTATTAAAAAAGAAAAATGACGTTAAAAAACGTTTTAATCTTTTCGTCTTTTGAAATTCTTTATACACATTTCGCAATTCTTTTAAACCACGCCAAAGTAAACCTTTTTCAACTTTTTTATTAAATACATTGTGAGGTAAAACACGGTAAGTAAATTGGCTAAACCCAGCCCACCACAATCCGACCAGGACAAAACAATATTTTACTGGCATACAATCCTTTATATCCGTTGCTGGATCGTCAAAAAACGAAAAAATAGGAACTTTAATTAAAACCAAACAAATCACTAAAAGTAGCATTGATCCAAAATACCCCATTGAAAATCCACGAGCAGAAATTTTATCGTGATCTTTTGGTTCTGCGATTTCAGGTAAAAAAGCATTGTAAAAAACCAAACTATTCCAAAAGCCAATACTTGCAAAAAATACTGAAAGCATGCTCAATTCAATTCTTGAGGTCTCAAAGAAATAAAGTGAAATACAAGAAATTGCTCCGAAATAACAGAAAAATTGCATAAACCGTTTTTTGCTACCGGAATAATCAGCAACTCCAGAAAGCAATGGTGACAAAAATGAAACTACTAAAAAAGAAGCAGAAAGCACATAGGAAAAGAGTACTGAAGACGAAATTTGAAAACCGAAAAAATCAACTGTAACAGTAACGTTTTCTGGTAAAACCATCTGTTTTGCATTTTCAACACTTGTGCCAAAATACTTTGCCTTAAATGAATTAGTTGTTACTGTATCGTAAAAAATTGGAAAAATGGCAGAGGAAATCACCAAATTGTACACTGAATTTGCCCAATCATACATTACCCAGCCTCTGATAGTTTTTTTATTTCCTTTTTCCATAAACTAAATTTGTCATCAAAAATATCAAAAAAAATGGATTAAGTAGTTTTCTATTAAATATACTTCTAATCAAGGTTTAATTATTTTTTGTGTAATTTTTTTTCCATTGTATTCAACTTGAAGAATATAGAAACCTTGTCTAAAATTAGCTAACGAAATCGTTTGAAAATTTGAACTTGTTTTGAAGCTTTTTATTTCCTGTCCAATTTCATCAGTTATAGTAAGTTTAACCTCCGTTGATAAATCTTCTTCCAAAATCAACGTAATATCATCTTTAAATGGATTTGGAAATAATCTAAATTTCGAGATGTTTAAATCCATCAAACTGGCATAATTCATTAATGGCTGTGAAGTCGTTTTGAAGCAGGAATTACTATCCATAACTGTCAAACTAACAATATATGTGCCATCAATTAAATAGCTATGATTACAAATTTGTTCAAAAGAATTATTGCCATCACCAAAATCCCAAAAATAAGTATTAACATTTAAATCTTGCGGAACAAAGTCCCACCCACTTATTGAACCATTAAAAACATAATCAAAAGATGAATTTGGATCGCTAAGAATAACATTCATTATCTTTTGAGTATAACATCCATAATTGTCAGTAACTTTTAAATTATACAATCCAGATGAATTAAACTGAATTTCACTTGAATCGCTGAAATTTACCCATTGATAATTATAACTTGTACCGTTAAAAGATGCATCATAAATTTCTCCCAAACAAAAAATTGTATCACTTGGAATGTAAAACTCAGGTAAATTTACATTTTCAAGACTAAGCTCATTATCAATCCATTGCAAACGAGTAGTCAAATAATCTTTTAGGTAAACAATTTGATTTGAGTAGGTGTCACCTCCTAAATCATTCCAAACAACAAAATTTCGGTTTGCACTTTCAGTCAAAACTTGAGATAATGAATCGATGTAAGTCATAACTGAATTGTTACTCAAAATATCTTGCCTCAACATTTGCCATCGGCATGCTAACTTCTTTCTATATGATTCGTCTTCAAACAAGCGCTGCCAGTGAAATGGGAATGGCCAATATGGATGAGTTGTTTCCCAAACCCAACCTTCTGCGGTACTTATGTTAACGTAATCCATTGCTCTATCATAATCCCAAGCAGGGCCAATGCATAATTTTTCACCTTTGTCTTTGTACATAAAAGTACTCCTTCCATAACTGTCATAGTTTACACTAAATTCATTTACGATTAAAAAATCAATAAATGTATTAACATCAATGTACTTTTCATAACCAAAAGCTGAATCTGCAAAATTAAGGCCAGCTAAAACATTTTCAAAAGTATCTACGTAGTTTTTTATGTAATCATGCTGAACTGAAAGAATGTCTTCAGACTTTGGATAGACGTGTTTGAATTCAACATTGCAACAAGCTGTTGCACTATTGCTTGGAGAGTATGCTGAAGTCCAATCAGCTGGATCTCCATTTATGTTCATTTCAATTATGTAACCTCCAGTTAAATTTAATCCACTAATGTCGTTGGAATCTAATTTTGAAATATCAACTCTATTATTGTCTCTTTTTATTTTTTCAGTTAGTGAATAATAACCAATATATACACCATCTAAAAAGAGTTCACATGGCCGAATGTTTGGCGCATAATTACCCATTCTTCTTGACATTTCATAAGAAATTGAATTTTTTATTAATGAATGATCTAAATATTCTGCTTTAAAAATCCAATCATTTTCTGAATTCATGTTTAATATGCTCGAATCAATTTTTATTCCCTGTTCATTGATTAATTCAAAGTCATAATTTTTTTTAGGATAGGACGGACCACTAAATCCCTGCCATTCCGTCATTATTTTCCCTTCATAAACATAGTCAGTTTGATTCGTGTAGTTTCTTAAACCCAAATTATTATCAATAATCTGCATTAAAACTGGCACTTTCGTATCATTGTTGATTGGATCAAGAATAGTTGTTAATTTAATTATAGGTAAATTACTCGATTCAACTACGAAAGGTAAAGCTGGCTGACTTCCAAAAGTTATACTCCAATCTACTAGTGTACCAATGTCAGCTGCACCCATATCTCTAATTAAAAGTTTCCAAATTCCATTCGGGTTTTGCAAATTATTTACACTTCCCAAAGTCCCCATAGCAGCAAACAATCCGGTATATGGAGCTCCAGCAGAACTAAGTGCACCACTAAAACCATCTAAACAAGTGTTGATAAAATTATCTTCACCTCCACCAATACCTGAAAAAAGCAGTGCCTCTGTGCCATCAGGAGCTTGAATCTTAATTTCTAAATCGGAATCGTATGGATGTAAAACATTTAAACATACTTTTTCTAATCCAAAATTAGAATCAATTTGATTAGCCAAACCGCTTACTGTAATTTCAAAAGAAACAACAGAATTATCATCAGGAATTACTGTATTTACAGTCGAATTAAAGCTTTGACAGTGAAAATTGAAAATTAAAAAAAATGATAAAAATAAAAGAAGATAAAAACGCATTTTTAAAATAATAATAAATTTTATAAGATTTAACAAATGTATCCAATTAAAAATTCTTTTAAACTGAGTGCATACAAACTTACTACTAATTCTTGATAATAATCAAAAAAATAAATATAAATTTTATAATCCTAAATTAGAAATAAAAAGCTATCTTTTTAATTTTCAAACTTTAATTTTGTTTTAAAGTAAAAAATTGTTACCTTTGCATCGCAATTTAAGATTTTAACACAAAGAGGGGACTTAAATCCCCTCTTTTATTTATATAATGATACAGAAAGAATTAGTACGAAAATTAGCTCAGGAAAGAATCGATGAACGATTTCCGGATGTCTTTATTGTTGATATTACGATTTCAACAAAATCTGTAATTAAAATAGAATTGGACAAAAAAGAAGGATATATCGCAATTGATGATTGCATGTGGATTAGTAGAAATGTAGAGCATAATTTAGACCGTGAAGAAGAAGATTTTGAACTAAGTGTTTCTTCAGCAGGTTTGGATAAGCCACTGCGTGTTTTAGCGCAATTTGAGAAAAATTACGGAAAAGGTGTTGACGTTACAATGAAAGATGGAGTTAAACATACAGGAATTTTAATAGCCAAAACAGATAAAAACCTAACGCTTGAAACTACTCGAACAGAAAAGTTAGAAGGTGCAAAGAAAAAAGAGACAATTGTAGAGCAACTTGTGCTTTCAAACTCAAAAATAAAGGATACAAAAATTGTGATTTCCTTTAAGTAAATCTTAAAAGAAATTTCAACAGAATATAAAGATAATTAAATTAAAACAAGTAAGCAATGGATAGCTTAGAATTAGTAGATTCGTTTTCAGAATTCAAAGAATTAAAAAACATCGATAAAGGAACGATGCAATCTGTATTGGAAGATGTCTTCCGTTCTATGTTAAAGAAAAAATTTAACACGGATGAACACATTGACATTATTGTAAATATCGAAAAAGGTGATGTTCAAATATTTTTGAACAAAGAAATCGTGATGGATGGTGAAGTGGAGGATTCAAATACTGAAATCGCTTATTCTGATGCAATTAAAATCGAACCAGATTTTGAAGTTGGTGAAGAAGTTTCAGAAGAATTCAAGTTCTCAGATTTTGGAAGAAGAAATGTTTTGTCATTGCGTCAAAATTTGATTTCTAGAATTTTAGAATTGGAAAAAGATAATATCTACAAAAAATACAAAGAACGTATCGGTGAAATTATAACCGGTGAAGTTTACCAAGTTTGGAAAAAAGAAATTTTAGTTTTAGATGACGAAGGAAACGAATTGTTACTTCCTAAATCAGAACAAATTTCTTCAGATTATTTCAAAAAAGGAGAATCAATTCGTGCAGTAGTTGCTAAAGTTGACATGAGAAATTCTAGTCCAGTAATTATTTTATCTCGAACTGCTCCAGAATTCTTAGAAAGATTATTTGAATTAGAAGTTCCAGAAGTTTTTGATGGCTTGATTACAATTAAAAGAATTGTGCGTGAACCAGGAGAAAGAGCGAAAGTTGCTGTTGAATCTTACGATGATCGTATTGATCCAGTTGGTGCTTGTGTTGGAATGAAAGGATCTCGAATTCACGGAATTGTTCGTGAGTTGAGAAATGAAAATATTGATGTAATTAACTTTACTAATAATCCAGCATTATTTATTTCTAGAGCACTTTCTCCAGCAAAAATTACTTCAGTAGAGATTTTAGAAGAAGAAAAACGTGCAAAAGTGCACCTTAAAGCCGACCAAGTTTCATTGGCAATCGGAAAAGGTGGGAATAACATTAAATTAGCAACAAAATTAACTGGTTACGAAATTGATGTTTACAGAGATGGTGAAGTTGATGTAGAGGATGTTGATTTAGAAGACTTCTCTGATGAAATCGACGGTTGGATCATCGACGAATTAAAAGCAATTGGTTGTGACACTGCAAAATCCGTATTGGAAATTACAATTGAAGAATTAGTAAATAGAACTGATTTAGAAGAAGAAACGGTTAAAGAAGTGCATAGAATACTTAAAGCTGAGTTTGAATGATGGCTCGAGAGTTGAATATTCATCTTTTTGAACGGTCAACTTTCCACTTTGAACTTCGCTTTTTTAAAAATAAAGAGGATTAAAATTTGTTTTCGCAGATTGATATCCTAAAAAAATAAAACTACAGATTTAAGTAGTAAAATATATGGCCGGAAAAACACATAGATTAGGAAGAGTAGCAGGAGAATTGAATGTTTCAGTTTCTACGATTACTGATTTCTTGCAGTCTAAATCAGTTAAGATTGATAATAATCCTAACTCAAAATTAGAAGATGAACATTACGATATGCTTCGTCAACAATTTGCTGCGGATCAAATTGATAAAGAGCAATCTAAATTATCGGTTGTTAAGCGTGAGAAACGCGAAACAATTAGTTTGAGAGATGCAAAACCTCAAGAACCTGCTCATAATGATGAGGATGATGAAGATGATTTTGATATCCTGGAAAATAAAACTGTCTTAATTCAAAAGCCAAAAGTTGCTGAAAAAACAGAAGACTCGTCTTTAGAAAAAGTGGGAGAAGTTAGAGTTGAAGCTTCAAAAGTGGAATCACCTGCTGTTGAAGAACTTGCAGATATTTCAAAATCACACGAAATTAATGAAGGAGCCAAAACACTTGGTGAAGGTGAATTGCAAATTCAGGTTTTAGGAACAATTGATTTAGATAAAATAAATTCTAAAACACGTCCTGATAAAAAGAAAAAAGAAGAGTACAAAAAAGAAAGGCAAGTACAAGCTAAACAGATTCTGGCTAAACCAGTTGAATCAGTTCTTAAAAATACTCCAACACAAAGTAAAGAAGAAGTTACTCCCGAAACACCAAAGGAAATTGAAACTATTCGTGTTGAACGAAAAGTTTTAACTGGACCAGTGGTGTTAGGAAAAATTGAACTTCCTACCGCAAAAGAGAAAACAGGCGAAAAAAATTCTGCTGAAAACCGCAAGAAACGTAAAAGAATTAAAAAGGTTGATCCAACTAAACCAGCAAATCAAGCTGGTGGAACACCAACTACTGGACCAAATGCTCCAAGAATTCCTTTCACACGTCCAATCGGACCGCAAGCTGGAGGATTCAACAGAGGTGGCGGAGGTGGAAAGTTTCCTGCTAAAACAGGAACTGGAAAACCGTTTGAAAAACCAGTTATTTCAGAAAAAGATATTGCTAAAGAATTAAAAGATACTTTAGCACGTTTGTCAAATTCTGGAGCAAAGTCTAAAGGCTCAAAAAACAGAAGAGCAAAAAGAGACGTATATTCTCAGCGTAAAGAGCAAGAAATGCTTGACGCAGAATCGCAAGAAAAAATTGTTAAATTAACAGAGTTCGTAACTGTTTCTGAATTAGCGTCTATGATGAGCGTAAGTCCAACACAAGTAATTTCTGCTTGTATGTCTTTAGGGATTTTCGCATCAATCAACCAGCGATTGGATGCTGAAACAATTCAAATTGTAGCTGAAGAATTTGGCTTTGAAGTTGATTTCGTTAGTGCTGAAGTGCAAGAAGCAATCGCAACTGTTGAAGATAAAGAAGAAGATTTAATTGATAGACCTCCAATTATTACGGTAATGGGTCACGTCGATCATGGTAAAACTTCATTGCTAGATAAAATTAGAAATGCAAACGTTATTGACGGTGAAGCTGGAGGAATTACACAACATATTGGTGCATATTCAGTTACGTTAAAAGATAACAGAAAAATGACTTTCTTGGATACTCCTGGTCACGAAGCCTTTACAGCGATGCGTGCTCGTGGTGCTCAAGTAACGGATGTTGCCATTATCTTAGTTGCTGCGGATGATGACGTGATGCCTCAAACAAAAGAAGCTATTTCTCATGCTCAAGCAGCAAACGTTCCAATGATTTTTGCAATCAATAAAATTGATAAAGACGGAGCAAATCCAGATAGAATTAGAGAACAACTTTCTGCCATGAATATCTTGGTAGAAGAATGGGGAGGAAAATACCAATGTCAAGAAATTTCTGCAAAGAAAAATTTAAACATCGATGTTTTGCTTGACAAAGTTCTTTTAGAAGCTGAAATTTTAAATTTAAAAGCTAATCCAAATAAAAATGCTGTTGGTACTGTAATTGAATCTTCTTTGGATAAGGGAAAAGGATACATTACAAACATGTTGGTTGAAGCTGGAACGCTTAAAGTCGGAGATATTGTTCTTGTGGGAAGACATTACGGTCGTGTAAGAGCAATGCATGATGAACATGGCAAAAACTTAAAAATTGCCGGTCCATCTTGTCCAGTTTCAATTTTAGGAATTGGTGGTGCTCCAAGCGCAGGTGATAAATTCCATGTAATGGATGACGAGCGTGAAGCGAGAGTTATTGCAACAAAAAGAGAGCAATTATACAGAGAACAAGGTTTACGTACAACGAAACACATTACTTTGGATGAAATCGGTCGTCGTCTGGCAATTGGCGATTTCAAAGAATTGAACTTAATTGTAAAAGGTGACGTTGATGGATCAATCGAAGCACTTTCTGATGCTTTATTAGGATTATCAACTGAGCAAATTGCAGTGAAAATTGTACACAAAGGAGTTGGAGCAATTACAGAGGCTGATATCAATTTAGCGTCTGCATCTGATGCAATTATCGTTGGTTTCCAAGTTAGGCCATCTGTTGCAGCGCGTAAATTGGCTGATGCTGAACAAATTGACATACGTTTATACTCAATTATCTACAAAGCAATTGACGAAATCAAAGCAGCAATGGAAGGAATGCTTTCACCAGATATCCAAGAAGAAATTACTGGATCTGCTGAAATTCGTGAAACATTCGACATCACTAAAGTTGGCACAATCGCTGGTTGTTTCGTGCTTGACGGAATCATCAAACGTAATTCTAAAATACGTGTTATTCGGGATGGAATTGTTGTTCACACAGGAAAACTTGGTTCATTGAAACGTTTCAAAGACGATCAAAAAGAAGTGAAACGAGGATTTGAATGTGGACTTAACATTGACAAATATAACGATATTAAAGTTGGTGATGTTGTGGAAGCTTTTGAAGAAGTGGAAGTCGCAAGAAAACTATAATTTCAAACTAAAAATAATGAAAGGCTGTCCAGATGGATGGCCTTTTTTGTGTGGGCTGTAATTCAAAATTAATAGTATATTTAAGAGGAAGAAAGTTGTTCATTATTTCAAAAAAAACCAAATTTAGGGTTATGAATTGAATCATATTATTAATAAACCTAACTAGTTTCTAACATCATTATAGAACGAGTAGAAAAACAGATTACATAAAAAAACACTTATTACTTTATAATTAAAAGTTAAATTAGTAAATCATTGATGCTAATTTCCAAACCATCAGCAACTTCCTTTAAATATAAGTAACTTGGATTAATTCTACCTTTTTCAAGTCTATTAATTGAAGGCTGATCTTTTCCGATTTTATATGCCAAATCAGTTTGAGATAATTTTTTAGATTCTCGAATCAATTTTATATTGACACCTAAAGCCACTAATAATTGATTTTTTTCCATCAATGGCAATATTCACAATATCTTATTCAAAAAAAGATAACGGATTAGTTATATTATAAATATATTTGCATATATTTGACAAAATAAATTAAATAGAGTCAGAAATCATCCATAAAATGATATGAATTAAAATACAAATTAATTAAATAGAATTAGTTAAGTCACATTTTTTAGACAGAGTTTAAAATAAAACCACCATACTAATAAACAAAAAACAAATCGTATATGGCTAATTTTCATTGTCAGTTTTGAGTAATTAAACGCACAGCCTTTTAGAGTCTATAAAGTACTTATTGCATAAAAAAATCCAAACGAAAAGTTTTATTGACTTTATGCTGAAAGTAAAAAATCTATTATATATAAAGTAATTACTATGTGCAAAAAAAAAAAAACGCTAAAGTGTTATTGGCAAGTTTAAAAAGTTCAAACACAGTAAAAGATAACCCATCTAAATGTAGGAAAAGTAAAAGTACCAAAATTGAACTGAATTAAAAATTGTAAATAAAGGGAGAAAACGTGACCCGAACACTCCCCAAAAAAAAGTAAGGCGAAATAAAAATTTAGAAAATGAAAAAAATATTTTTTGTAGTTGCGGTGTTTCTTTTTACAGATGCTAAATCCCAAATTCCAAACGCAGGATTCGAGGAATGGCCGTCTCCAACTACTATGTCTCCTACTGGTTGGACTACTGCTACAGGGTCCTATGGTAGTGTAACTCTCATAAATCCTGGGCATAATGGTTCAAATAATGCTGTATCTTTAAATCTAAATCAACTAAGTTATCCTAGTGGATTCGCAACAATACGTGCAGGTTCAAGTGGTTATCCTGGTTTTGTTATTGATTATGCTAGACCTCAAAGCATAACAGGATTTGTCAAAGGTTCACTCTTAAGAGTAACAGTGAAGATTTACCTGCAAGGATCAAATACTACATCAGGTGTAGGTTTTATTGGTTCGGGAACCAAAACTATAAGTGGGGGGGATTGGACTCAGTTTACTGTTCCAATAAATTATACAACAAGTGGTCTTGGTAGAACAGTAACTATTGAATTTGAAAATGTTGGAAGCAGTGGTAATTCAGTATATGTTGATGACCTATCCTTGAATTTGAATTCAGTGGGTATTAATGAAATCTCTCAAGATTCTATTTTTTGTATTTTTCCAAATCCCACTTCAAACCAAATTAATTTTCAAGTAGATTCCAAATATGTTGGAATTTCCTATTCAGTTTATGATAACACGGGAAGAACTATTTTAACTGGTAAGATAGACTCAGTAAGTACACTACTTGAATTGGGGAGTTTGTCAAAAGGGATTTATATGCTCAGTTTTGGAGAAGACATGAAGGAATCTTTTAAAATTATTAAAGAATAGATATGGAAGAGAAATTTGTTGTTTACGAAAACTGGCGAGTTTCACCCAAGAAAGTAATGGTTCATAAATCAATATGCGGACAAGCCAATAAAGACCATTCCATAGGTGAAAAAATAAATGATAATTGGCTAATAAACGTTCATGAGCCCAATGACCGATGGTTTGGATATTTTAATTCATTGCATGAAGCTATTTCATTTAGTGCGTTGTTACCAAATAGAGAATTGAAATTATGTGGTCATTGTTTGAAAGATTTCAAAAATAGTTTGTAGAAATAATATACATATAAGGAACTAACAGAAGAAAGCGCAAATATAAGCCTAGTGAATGAGCTTATATTTTGTAGATCAAACTTAAAATTTCCCCAAAAAGTAAAACCAAGCGAATTTATTTTTATATTTGGAAATTATTAGGAACAAAACTTTTTAGAATTAAAACAAACGATTATGTCAGATAACTATTTTGATGAAACAACTGCAGCTGCTGGATTTATAATCACTATTACAGCAATTTGTGTTCTTGTTTCAGTATTAATTTGGGGATAAAATTGAAGGAGGTTCGCCTCCTTTTTTATTAGAAAAAGATTTATTTCGTTTTTAACGCCTTACTTTCTATGCCTTTTAATTCGATTTTTGCGTGGTTAATGAAAAAACGAATTCATCAAATTGATTTATTCCGTAAATTTCCACTAGATGTTCAGCAAGAATTACTGTTAAACCTTCTCAGCTTTGCAAAAAATACCGAATTTGGCTTAAAACACGAATTTGAAAAAATCAAATCGCATGCTGATTTTAAAGAAGCAATTCCACTTTCAAGTTACGAAACGCTCAAACCATCAATTGACAGATTAATTACTGGCGAACAAAACATTCTGTGGCCTTCAGAAACCAAATGGTTTGCAAAATCTTCTGGCACAACTTCGAGCAAAAGTAAATTTATTCCAGTCACAAAAGAATCATTATTCGACTGTCATTACAAAGGCGGCAAAGATTTATTAGCACTTTATTACGAAAATTTCCCAAATAGAAAATTATACAACGGTAAACATTTAAATGTTGGAGGAAGCTTGCAAATCAATCCAAACATTGAAGATTCATATCTTGGCGATATTTCAGCAATCATTATGAAAAATTTACCTTGGTGGGCAGAAATTAAACGCATTCCGTCAAAAGAAACTGCTTTGATGTCCGATTGGGAAAGCAAACTGGAAAAAATGGCTACGGAAACAATGAATCAAGATGTATTTATTTTGACTGGAGTTCCAAGTTGGACTTATATTTTATTAAAGAAAATACTTGAAATCTCGGGTAAAAAAAACATAACAGATGTTTGGCCAAATTTAGAATTGTACCTTCATGGCGGAGTGAGTTTTGAACCATACAAAAAATTGTTTCAAGAAATAATTTCAAATCCTGACATGAATTATTTAGAAACATACAATGCTTCTGAAGGATTTTTCGGAATTCAAGATGGAGCAAATTCAGAAGAATTATTGCTTATGTTAGATTACGGGATTTTTTATGAATTTATCCCTATGTCAAGTTTTGATGGAGAAAATTCTACTGAAATAATCGAATTGAGTGAAGTTAAATTAGATACAAATTACGCATTAGTTATAACAACAAATGGTGGGCTTTGGCGTTATATCATTGGAGATACAATAAAATTTACTTCCCTCCTACCATTTAAATTTGTTGTAACGGGAAGAACAAAAAGTTACATTAATGTTTTTGGAGAAGAATTGATTGTTGATAATGTCGAAAAAGCATTAGCAAAAACATGTGAATTGACTAATTCTGCAGTAAAAGATTTTACCGCAGGACCAAATTATTTAAAAGAAAACAAACATGGAAAACATGAATGGTTGATCGAATTTGAAAAAAAACCTGCTGATTTGAATGAATTTGAATCAATTTTAGACAAGGAAATTTGTAAAATAAATTCAGATTATGAGGCAAAAAGAAAAGCTGATTTATTACTTTTAAATTTATCCATTCAAGCTGTTAAAACTGGCACGTTTGATGCTTGGTTAAAGGAAAAAGGTAAACTTGGTGGACAAAGTAAAATTCCTCGCTTATCAAATGACAGGCAAATTATTGAAGAAATACTAGCTTTTACTTAAATTTATTAAGGATGAAAAACAAAAGAATTATATTCTCTCTATTAATTTTTGTTTCTTTTTTTGAAATAAGAATGTACTCTCAAGTCTATTTTTATCAAACTATTGAATGGAAAAAAGACACCATTTTGACTTTCACAAATGAAATAGTTTGGAATTTAGATCACTTTGGAAATTTATATATTGCAGATAAAGATAATCTCAAGAAATTAGATCCCAACGGCAAAAAAATGTTTTCTCAAAGTTTAAAAAAATATGGTGAAATTGCAAAAATTGATGTCCGAAACCCAATGAAAATATTGCTTTTTTCAGAACAACAGCAAAGTTTGTTTTATGTAGATAATACCTTAACCAAGCAAGAGAATGATATCGATCTTGGAGATGCAGAAACCATTGGATTTGAAATTAATTATGCAACAAAAGTTTCTTCTTCATCACAATCAGACAAAATTTGGGTTTATGATCAAGAAAATTCCACGATTAATTTAATAGCATCAAATCAAGCACAATCACTTAAAATTGAAAATTCTGCGGGATTACTAAACTTTTCAAAAGTAAATCAATTTTTTGAAGCAAACGGAAATTTATGGATTGTAGATCCTCAAAAAGGAATTTTCACCTTCGATATTTATGGAACATTATTATCACATCTTGAAATTAATGAAATTACTTGGTTGGAAGTAGATGAAAATTATATTTATTATTTGAAAGAAAACAAAATCATAATTACCAATTTGAATTCAAATTCAAAAAAAGAACTGATTTTACCCATTAAAAATGTAGTGAAATTTAAAATTAGGGAAAAAAGTATTTATTTGGAAAGTGAAAATTCTATTTTTAAATACAAAATGGAAATATTTTAATTATTTTTTGTCGTCAATTGATACATTATTTGTAATTTAGACACTTCAAAAAAATAGAATTATGCATATCGCAGTAGCAGGAAATATCGGAGCAGGAAAAACAACACTAACTAAGATGTTGGCAAAACATTATGGTTGGGAAACACATTTAGAAGATGTTGAATTGAATCCGTATTTAAATGATTTCTACGATGACATGCAACGTTGGTCTTTTAACCTGCAAATCTATTATTTGAATAGTCGTTTTACGCAAATTCAGGAAATTATTCAAACAGAAAGAATGGTAATTCAGGATCGTACGATTTATGAAGATGCTTTCATTTTTGCACCGAATTTACATTCAATGGGTTTAATGACTACCAGAGATTTTGAAAATTATTTTTCTCTTTTTAACTTAATTGAATCTTTCGTTTCTGCACCAGATTTATTAATTTATTTGAGAGCTAGTGTTCCAACTTTAGTAAATCACATTCAAACAAGAGGAAGAGATTACGAAGAAAGTATTCGCTTGGATTATTTGAAAAGATTAAATGAACGCTACGAGGCTTGGATTTCTACTTATGATAAAGGAAAAATGTTAATCATTGATATCGACAACAATAATTTTACAACTAGTCAAGAAGATTTAGGGAAAATTATTAATTCAATTGATGCTGAAATAAATGGATTATTTTAACCAGAATTGCAGCAAATTGGTGTTCAATCCTAAAGTACTAGCAAAACTATTATTGCTAGATAAAAAAGTTTTAAAAA
>CANLGD010000068.1 GCA_947490145.1 Flavobacteriia bacterium | reverse complement strand
TACACTGGTGGTCCAGGTTTAGGGAGTTTAGAAACCTTAGCTCCGAATTATATTGCGACAAATCGCCCATTGGTAAGTAAAGTTTTTGCAAATTCAAACTTGTACGAAGCATACAAAACTGAAATGTGTGCGATTATGGATACTTATTTCAATCCAACTTACATGAATAATTTGGCAACAACTATCAAAAATTTAATTCTAACAGATGTTACAAATGATGTAAATAAAATGTACACAACACAAAATTTTATTGACAATGTGGAGGGAAATACTACTATTTCAGCAGGACCAATGGGTTCACAAACTATTTTTGGTTTAAAATCTTTTGCAGCAAATAGATATGCCTATTTACAGAATGCTATTTGCTCAAATTTGGGAACTGAAGAACAAAATTTAACTCAAATGCTAGCTTCACCCAATCCATTTACTGAAAGTTTTGTGATTAATTCAGACCTTAATTTTGTAGAATTATCTGATGCAACAGGAAGAAAAATTGATTTCACACAAAAAAATAACAATGGTAAAACAGAAATTTCTGTAAAAGGAAATGCTGGAATCTATTTCCTTCGTTTTAATTCATCAAACGGAAATTCAGTTGTGACTTTAGTTAAAGAGTAATCCTTGATTAAATATTGAAAATATGGCAAAGATTTTTTACTTTGTTTAATTTTTTAAAGCTCAAGCAAAGCTTGATTCGAAATATAGAGTAGAGATAAATCGTATATTCTCGCGCAAATACGCGAAGATTTTCAAGCAAAGAATGAAATTTTTTTTTGAATAATTGTACTTATGTTTTTCAATAAATTATTCAGATAATTATCGGGACTAATAATCCAGAAATGTAACAATCCAAAATCGATTACTTATCTTGGTCGAAAAAGTCTTTGGTCTTATGTCTAATCAAGCGTACAATTCTTCTTGCAGCTGAGCAATTTTTGAATCGGCTAAATAATCATCGTAAGGCATCATTTTATCAATAAATCCTGTTGGTGTTATTTCAATAATTCTATTCGCAACAGTATTTACTAACTCATGATCATGAGAAGTGAAAATCAATGTTCCTGCGAAATCATTCATACCATTATTTAAGGCTGTAATTGATTCCAAATCCAAGTGATTTGTCGGCTCATCCATCAAAATAAGGTTTGCTTTAGCTAACATCACTTTTGAAAGCATACACCTCACTTTTTCTCCTCCAGAAAGTACTTTTGCACTTTTAAGAGCTTCTTCACCTGAAAATAACATTCTTCCCAAAAAGCCACGAACACTAACTTCTTCTCTTTCCTCATCAGTTTGAGCATACTGTCTCAACCAATCGATTAAAGATATATCACCCGCAAAAAATGAATGGTTTTCATTTGGCAAATATGCTGTCGTAATGGTTGTCCCATAAAGAAAATCACCTGTATCAGGTTTAGCATTTCCAGCTAAAATTTCAAAAAATGCAGTCAAAGCAACAGAATTTTTAGAAACCACCGCCACTTTATCTCCTTTGTTTAAAGTAAAATTCAAGTCTTTGAATAAAACCGTTCCATCAAAAGACATGCTTAAATTATTGACAGAAAGAATTTGATTTCCAGCATCTCTTTCAGACATGAAATTAATTCCAGGATAACGTCTTGAAGATGGTTGAATTTCGCTTAAATCTAATTTTTCAATTAATTTTCTTCTACTTGTAGCTTGTTTAGATTTTGAAGCATTTGCAGAAAAACGAGAAATAAAATCTTGTAATTCTTTCTTTTTCTCTTCTGCTTTTTTGTTTTTATCAGAACGTTGTCTTGAGGCTAATTGTGAAGATTGGTACCAGAAAGAGTAATTTCCTGTAAATAAATTGATTTTTGAATAATCGATGTCACAAATATGAGTACATACGGTATCCAAAAAGTGTCTATCGTGAGAAACGACTATAACGGTATTTTTAAAATCTAACAAGAAATCTTCTAACCAAGAAACCGTTTTTAAATCCAAGTCATTTGTTGGCTCATCTAAAATCAATAAATCAGGATTACCAAATAATGCTTGTGCGATCAATACACGCACTTTGATATCATTCGATAATTCTGACATCAGCAAATAATGTTTTGACTCTTCGATTCCAAGATTACTCAATAAACTTGCGGCATCTGTTTCAGCATTCCAGCCTTCCATGTCTGCAAATTCTCCCTCTAATTCAGATGCTTTCATTCCATCAGCTTCAGAAAAATCTTCTTTCATGTAAAGAGCGTCTTTCTCAACCATTATTTCATACAGACGTTTGTGTCCCATCATAACGGTTTTCAAAACTTCTACATTGTCAAAAGCAAAGTGATCTTGACTTAAAACAGCCATTCTTTTTCCAGGTTCAAGTTGAACCCTTCCTTTCGTTGGATCTTGTTCGCCTGTCAATATTTTCAAAAAAGTAGATTTTCCTGCACCATTCGCTCCAATTACCCCGTAACAGTTACCATCAGCGAATTTTAAATTCACGTCGTCAAAAAGGATTCTTTTACCGAATTGTAAAGAAAGATTATTTACAGAAATCATACTTATTTGTTTTTTATTGTGTTTATCTTAGTGGAAATCGAGTGCAAAGGTAGTGAATTTTTTTTGAAAATTTGAAATTCTGCAAGCTCTAATAAATTCACTTTACTGCTATCTTCAAAAAATAAGTACTTAAAATAAAGTAGATCTTAAAAAGGTCTTTTTTATTGGTATTTATAAAGATTAAAATTTCGAATTAGGTGAGGCTAATGACAAATTTTCAACTAAAAACAACCACAAAATGAACTATCTAAATCATTCAAAATGATTCCAACCCTGCGCCTGTAAAGGTGCAATAACTCCCTGTTTATCAATAAAATTAATGCCGCTATTTTTTTCTGTAATATGACCAATAATGGATAAATTTGGGTTTCCAACAACTTTTTCATAATCAGATTGTGAAATCGTGAATAGCAATTCATAATCTTCGCCACCATTCAAGGCAGTTGTAATTGGATCGATGTTAAATTCAATTGCAGAAGAAGCTGTTGCTCCATCAATTGGAATTTTTTCATCGTAAATTGTACAACCTAAATTACTTGCTTTGCATAAATGAAAAATTTCAGAAGCCAAACCGTCAGAAACATCAATCATTGAGGTTGGTTTTACCTCCATTTGTTTCAATAATTTCACGATATCAATTCTTGCTTCTGGCTTTAATTGTCTTTCCAACAAATAATCGTGACCATCTAAATCTGGCTGAATATTTGGATTTGCTTTATAAACTTCTTTTTCTCTTTCCAACAATTGCAAACCCATGTAAGCTCCGCCTAAATCTCCAGAAACGACTAACAAATCATTTTCTTTTGCTCCACTTCTGTAAACAACATCTGTTTTTTTCGCTCGACCCAAAGCAGTAATTGAAATCATTAGCCCTGATAAAGAGGAAGTTGTGTCGCCCCCAACCAAATCAACTTGATAAGCGTCACATGCTTTTTTGATTCCTGCATATAATTCTTCCAAAGCTTCTAACGGAAAACGGTTTGAGACTGCTAGTGAAACCGTAATTTGTTCCGCAATTCCATTCATGGCATATATGTCAGATAAATTTACCACAACCGCTTTGTAACCAAGGTGCATCAAAGGCGTGTACATCAAATTAAAGTGAATTCCTTCAATCAAACTATCAGTAGAAACAAGCATTACTTCTGAATCTGAAATTGAAATCACAGCAGCGTCATCACCAACACCTTTTATTGTGCTTGAAACATGTGTTGTAAAGTTTGAAGTTAACTTTTCAATCAGACCAAATTCGCCTAATTCGCTTAATTCTGTTCGTTTATCTGTCATAGTACAAAATTACTAAAAAAGGATCACAAATTTAGATTTGAAAATTTTATATAATGCCTTTAGTTATCAAATGTTTGTAACGGCAGATTGAAATCTGCCGTTACAAACAAATTTTTAATTTTTTTGGTGTGTGTTTTTGTTTAAAATCTATGACAAAAAACAAACAATATTTTTATGAGAAAAATAAAAATGTCCAATCTCAAAAATAATCTTATTTTTGAGTAAGTTTTAATGTAAGCAAAATTTTAAATGAAATCAAAAATCGCCTTTTTATGTAGTTCAAAAAGTTGGAGTGGTCTAGAAATGAATCATTTAAAAACGGCGACATACTTAAATGACTTAAATTTTGAAATCTTCGTTTTTTGTCAAGAAAATACACCAATTGAAACATGCGCTTTAGAACAAAATTTAAAAGTTGTTTACATTCAGTGCCACAAACGATATAAATATTTTTTTGCTGGATTAAAGTTGAAAGGCCTTTTAAAAGCGCATCAGATTTCCCACCTAATAGTTCGTAATTCAAGTGATTTGAATATTTGTTCAATTGCCAAAATTTTTTCAATAAAAAAATTCCATCTTTCTTTTTTCATGGAAATGCAATTGGGTGTAAGTAAGAAAAATTTTCTGCATACCTCCCGTTTTAAGAAAATTGATTTATGGGTTTGTTCTACAAATTTCTTGAAAAATCAAGTATTAAAATTTACTAAATTCCCCGCTGAAAAAATTAAAATTATTCCACCAAGTCTAAATTTAAGTCTTTTTCAAAAAGAAATAAGCAAAGAGAATGCGCGAGAAAAATTAGATTTACCTTCCAACAAAATTATTATTGGATTAATTGGTCGTTTGGATGTTTTAAAAGGTCAACATTTACTTTTAAAAGCACTTTCAATTTTAAAAGGTAAAAATCTTTTTGTTTGTTTCATGGGTTCACCAACTTTAAATGAGAACAACAATTATTTCAACTTCTTAAAAGATTATGTAGAATCAAATAATTTGCAAAATCAAGTTGTTTTTCTTCCTTTTCAAGAAGAAGTTTCTATTTTTTACAAAGCAATTGATGTGTGTATCTTAGCCACAAAATCTGAGACTTTCGGAATGGTAACGATCGAATCTTTGACTTCTGGAACGCCTATTATTGCATCCAATGCTGGAGGAACTCCAGAAATTCTTGAAAATGGAAAATTAGGAATATTATTTGAAACTGAAAACGAAATAGACCTCGCAGAAAAAATAAATTATTTTCTTAAAAATATAGAAGGTCTAAATAAAGCCAAAATTGAAAACGCCATTCAAAAATATGATTACAGGCAAGTTTTGAAGGAAGTTATTGAAAGTTTAGGTTTAAAATAAATCTGTAATTTGTTCACTATTCGCTAAATGGTAAACATTTAAGCCAATTTTTTTGGCACCTTCAATGTGTTGAATGCTATCATCAATAAAAAGTGTTTTTTCAGGAATTAAATTATTTTTTTGGCAAACAAATTGAAATATATCAACATTTGGTTTACGCATTTTAACTTCATTGGAAAAATAAACTTCATGAAAAAAATCATGTAATGAACTTTCTTCAGAAACATTCTTTAATTTTCTATTAAAATGTTGAATATGAATTTCATTGGTGTTACTCAATAAAAAAGTTTGCTTTGCGGCTTTTAACCTTTGAATTAAATCCAAATTTTCTTTTGGGAAATCAATAATCATTGCATTCCAAGCATTAACAACTTGATTGGCAGTAGTTCCTTTCGGTAAAAAAGGCAATAATTCATTCACAAAATATTGAGCGGAAATCGCTCCTGTTTCCAATTTATCAAATAAACCAGATTGTGCTGTTTGAGAATAAATTGCATCAAAATCTTCCAAGCCAAGGTCTTGAAACGCTTTTGTGGTAAGCTTGTAATCAATGTTTAAAATAACCCCGCCTAAATCAAAAATGATAGCGTCGAAACTTGAAAAATAGTCTTTTGATTTCATATTTTCTAATTTTAACCTTTCAGCATAAATACTTAAAAAGGGTTATTTTTTGATTTTCTTTAAACAAAAAAACCTGCTGAATAATCAACAGGTTTTATAATTATATTATACATTTATTATAATCCGAAAGCAGCTTTCACCTTATCAACAAAATCTAATTTCTCCCAAGTAAATAATTCAACTTCTATAGAAACAATTTCACCAGTAGGTGATTTGAATGTTTTAGTAACAACTTCATTTTTACGTCCCATGTGGCCGTAAGCAGCAGTTTCACTATAAATTGGATTTCTTAATTTCAATCTTTGCTCTATTGCATAAGGACGTAAATCAAAAATACCTTCTAAAATTCTAGCTATTTCACCATCTGTTTTGTCGACTTTAGCAGTGCCATATGTATTTACGTATAAACCACATGGTTTTGCGACACCAATTGCGTAAGAAACTTGTACTAAAATTTCGTCACATAAACCAGCTGCTGCTGCATTTTTTGCGATATGACGTGTAGCATAAGCAGCAGAACGATCAACTTTTGAAGGATCTTTTCCTGAGAAAGCCCCACCACCGTGAGCACCTTTTCCACCGTAAGTATCAACGATAATTTTACGACCTGTTAAACCTGTATCTCCGTGAGGACCACCGATTACAAATTTCCCAGTTGGATTGATGTGGTAAGTAATTTCATTTGTGAATAAAACTTGTAATTCTGGTTTTAATTTCGCTTTCACACGGGGAATTACAATATTTACGATATCTTCTTTAATTTTTGCTAACATCGTTGCTTCTTCAGCGAAATCATCGTGTTGCGTTGAAACAACGATTGAATCAATTCTTTGAGGAATATTGTCATCAGAATATTCGATTGTAACCTGAGATTTTGCATCAGGCCTTAAATAAGCAATTAAATTTGGCTCATTATTTCTAATGTGCGATAATTCTTGTAAGATTTTATGTGCTAAATCCAATGCCAACGGCATGTAATTGTCAGTTTCTTTAGTAGCGTAACCAAACATCATTCCTTGATCTCCAGCTCCTTGAGCATTTGCTTTTGATTCGAAATCATTAGCAACAACCGCTCTGTCAACACCTTGATTGATATCATCAGATTGATCATGAATCGCAGAAAGAATGCCACAAGAATTAGCTTCAAACATATATTCTGACTTTGTATACCCAATTTTACGTATTACGTCGCGAGCAATACTTTGAACATCTAAATAAGTTTTTGTTTTAACTTCTCCAGCTAAAACCACTTGTCCAGTAGTAACCAATGTTTCACAAGCAACTTTAGAAGTTGGGTCAAAAGCCATGAAATTATCAATTAAAGCATCTGAAATTTGATCAGCAAGCTTGTCTGGATGTCCCTCTGAAACTGATTCTGATGTAAACAAATATGACATTTAGTTTATGTATTTAAATGGTAAATAAAATTTTGAGTCGCGAAATTAATAAAAAACTATGTAATAGAAAAACTTTGACTGGTATTCTTTTTCAATTGCGATTTAACCAACCTCTTTTTTTGAAATAAATAACTAAAATCAATGCTAAAATTGCCATTCCACCGATAGCGAAGAAATAACCATATTTTGTTTTTAATTCTGGCATATTTTCAAAATTCATTCCGTAAATACCAACAATAAAAGTTAGTGGAATAAATATGGCACTTACAATTGTGAGCAATTTCATTATTTCATTCATTTTTTGTCCCTGAACGGCATAGTATAAATTTGCCATACCTTCTAAAATCTGCTTGTTTGCATCAATTTCTTCTAAAATTGTTAAACAATTATCTTTTAAAGATGAATAATACTAATGGTTTTCTTTACAGATAAATTGACTTTCTGATTTATCTAATTGAAGGGTAATTTCTTTCAATGGAAAAACTACTTTTCTTAATTCAATTAATTTTCGTTTTTCAATTTCAATTTTCTTTAAGCTATCACTTTTGGGATGTAGCAAAATTTTGCCTTCGATTTTTTCAATCGAGTCAGTGATGTGATCCAATACTTCAAAATAATTATCTGTAACAGCTTCCAACATGCGATAGAGCAAAAAATCTGTGCCTTTCATTCTTATTTTACCTTTTTTCTTTTCAATTCGCTCTCGCACTGTGGTAAAATGATCTGAGCTTTTTTCTTGAAATGAAATTAGAAATTGATCGCTAAGTAAAAAAGATATTTTTTCTTTTTTAAGTTGAGAAGAACTTGCATCTTTTATCAATGCTGAACGTACAGAAAAATAAATATAATTTGGATATTCTTCAATTTTTGGGCGTTTTAAATCCGCATAAATATCTTCAACTGTTAACTTATCAATTTTTAAATGCTCAGCTAATTTCTCTATGCTATCTCGGTCTTCAATTGAATGATAATTAAGCCAATGAATTTTCTGATCACTATTTTCATTTATTTCTTTCGAGACAAAATTTTCGGCATAATATTTCGGACTATTTTCTGTCAGAAGAAAAGAATCAGTGTTGTAATGATACAATTGACAAATTTGTTTTTCTCTTTCCATAGTAAATTGTTGATTAAGCTGAAATTACTTTTGTCAAAAAACGCTTTTTTTCATAATAAAAAGTCTTACCTTAAATGTTTTTCAATCTCAACATGTAATCCAATTCCACGTAAAGCATTACCGGAAGCAACAATTGTTCCTTTTCCGTCAATCAAAAAACCTGAAGGAATTGAACTTACGCCATAAGCTTTTGAAGCTTTATTTTCTTTGTCCCAACCGTGAGTTTTCCAAATTAATTTATCATCTGTAATTGCTTTTTTCCAAGCTAATTCATCTCTATCTAATGAAACAGAAAAAACTTCAAATCCTTTAGCATTTTTAAACTTGGATTTTTTGTATTTGCCATAAGCTTCAACAACATTTGGATTTTCTTTTCTGCAAGGTCCGCACCAGGAAGCCCAAAAGTCAATTAAAACCATTTTTCCTTTCAAAGATGAAAGTTTCACTGTTTTTCCAGCTGGATTTGTCAATTCAAGTGCTGGTGCTTCTGCTCCAACTTGCGGAGAAGAAAGCATTGTTGTTATAAAAAGTGTTTTGTAAAACAAGGAAGTTAGTATTGTTATCATCCGATTCTTCTTATGTCTGCTCCTAAATTATTTAAACGAATATCAATATCTTGATACCCACGATCTATTTGTTCTATGTTGTGAATTACACTTTTCCCTTTCGCAGACAATGCTGCAATCAATAAGGAAACTCCTGCACGAATATCTGGCGAAGTCATAGAAATCCCTTTTAAAGTATGTTCGTTATTCATACCGATAACTGAAGCTCTGTGCGGATCACATAGAATAATTTGTGCTCCCATGTCTATTAATTTATCTACGAAAAATAAACGTGATTCAAACATTTTTTGGTGAATCAAAACACTTCCTTTCGCTTGAGTAGCAACAACCAATATAATGGAAAGTAGATCTGGCGTAAACAATGGCCAAGGTCCATCAGCAATTGTTAAAAGTGAACCGTCAATAAAAGTTTCAATTTCGTAATAATCTTGGGCTGGAACAAAAATATCGTCACCTCTGCGCTCTAACTTTATTCCTAATTTTCTGAATACATTTGGAATAATCCCAAGATTATCCCAACTTACATCTTTAATTGTAATTTCAGATTTTGTCATAGCTGCCAAACCAATAAAACTGCCAATTTCAATCATGTCTGGCAAAAGTCTGTGAAAACAACCACCTAATTTTTCGACACCTTCAATTGTTAGCATGTTTGAAGCAATTCCTTCAATTTTTGCACCCATCGAATTCAACATTTTACAAAGTTGTTGTAAATAGGGTTCGCATGCAGCATTGTAAATTGTTGTTTTTCCTTCAGCCAAAACTGCTGCCATTAAAACATTTGCTGTTCCCGTCACGGATGGTTCATCCAAATGAATGTATGCTCCTTTTAACTTTTCAGACTCAATTGTGTAAAAATGTTCTCCTGAATCATAATTGAAATTAGCACCTAATTTTGCCAAACCTTCAAAATGTGTATCAAGTCTTCTTCTACCGATTTTATCTCCTCCTGGTTTTGGGATGTATCCTTTTCCGAAACGCGCTAAAAGAGGACCAACAATCATAATTGAACCTCTTAATGCAGATGCTCTTTTTTTGAAATCTTCGCTTTCCAAATAAGCCAAATCTATGTCTTTTGCTTGGAATATAAATGTTCCTTTTTCAACTTTTTCAGTTTGAACGCCCATTACTTGAAGTAAATTAATTAATTTATTTACATCAATAATGTCGGGTACATTTGATATTGTTATTTTATCTGGGGTTAATAGAACTGCACACAAAATTTGTAGTGCTTCATTTTTTGCTCCTTGAGGAGTTAATTCACCTTTTAAAGGTTTTCCACCGTGGATTTCGAAAGATGCCATTTCTTAGATATTAGATTTTTAGACACTAGACTTTAAGAATCAAAGGTCAAAAGCAATTAAAATTTGTAACTAAAATTTCGTTTGAAAGAAAATTAAGAGTCTTTTGTCTTTAGTCTTGTGGTTTTTTGTCTCCGCCATAGCGGATTAGTATTTTTTCTTGAAGGTTTTTTTGAATTTTTGAGCTGTGCTTGAATTGTTTTGACGTGTTGAAGATTTTCTGTTCATGTTATTACTTAAACCAAATGTTTTTAAAATTTGGTTTGTTTGCATTAATGAATCTGGATTTTCTAAAATAAGTTCCCCATTTGATAATTCTTTCAATTGTTGAACAATAACGTCATTTTCTACTGCATCATTATTATAAGCTAAAAATTGCTTTTTCATAAAGTTTGCAAGCGTATTTTTCAAGTATTCCTTTGCTTTCGGGTCAGATTCATTCATCGCTTGACGAATCATACTTTCTGTATATTTGCCATAATGTCCAAAACGAATTTTACTTTTTGGATAAGACATGATAGCAGGTTTTTCATTTAAAACTTCCTGTGTTGGTAGTTCATAAGGAGAATCTACATCTAATTTGAAGTTTGACATTACAAATAAATGTGTCCAAAGTTTGTGTTTAAAATCATCTACATCTCTCAAATGTGGATTCAGTTGTCCCATAACTTCAATGATTGCATTCGCTGCCTTATTACGCTCTTCTTTGTCGCCAATTTCCATTGCATAAGCAATCATATTTTGAACATTTCTGCCATATTCTGGCAAAATCATCTGAGTACGTTGAGTATTATATTCCATGCAAAATTTTGATAAAGGTCAAAGGTACAATTTTTTATTAAAAGAAGCTTTGGAGAGAAAAATTATTTCATCAACATTTTAAACTGCTAGAAAGAATGTTGATTTCCTTTACTCATTAGTGCTTTTCGAATTTTTACTTTTTCCTGTTTTGTCAAATGCCAAGAAAGCGAAATTCTATTTTTTGATTTACTATCAAATTAAAAACCAAAAGAACAAGGGAAATAAATTCTTTTTTAGAGCACCAAACAATAATTGAATGGAAAAAATGCTAATAAACTTCAAAATTTTCGTTCTTGATTTACTTTGAGTCATTTTATAAATTTCACTATATAAACAAAACGATTTTTTTAGAAAAGTTAGTTAATTCTATTAGTTTTTGCTCGCGACTTCAAATCTTTCTATTATAATTAGAAAATTTTTCGGAGCAACGATTGGTTTCATGGATTGCTTATCTACAAATACCAAAATTGTTTGTGCCGTTGCAATTAATTCTGATTTTTCATTGGTAATTTCATATTCAAAATAAATTCGAGCTCCTTTTACCTCTTTTATATATGTTTTAATAGTCAATTCATCGTCATAAAGAGCTGGAGCATTGTATTTGACTAAAAATTCGGATACAGGTAACATTACTCCTTGATTTTCCATTTCGCGGTAACTCATACCAATGTGCCTTAAAGCTTCAACTCTGCCAACTTCAAAATACTGGGCATAATTTCCGTAATAACAATAACCCATTTGATCGGTTTCTCCGTATCGAACTCTAATTTTTATTTCATGTTGAAAATTAATTTTCATCCTTTTAATTTTAAAAATACAATATTACAATTTTTAAAATTAGGAATAAAATGATTTCGTTCAGTGCTACAACAAATTTTTTTTAGCTAACTATTTAATTTTAAATAACTAATGAAAAATATTTTATTCTTTCAACTAATATTTTTTTAAGTTGTAAAAAAAAGTTAATAATCAATACCTTTTTGATTTTTTTATAAACTATTTTATCCTAATCTTTGCTGTCCAGAAAATCCTGAAACTTAAAACCACTATTTCAAGCGTTTTAGCTGTTAAAAAAAGTTTTAAACAACATGTAGTAATAACTTTATTGAAAAAATTGAATTAATGAGTGCTAAATGCGAAACAATTTGGAATGCATGTTTAAAAGTAATCAAAGATAATATTCCTTTGCAAGCTTTTAAAACATGGTTTGACCCAATTATCCCAGTCAAATTAGAAAACAATATTTTAACAATTCAAGTTCCTTCGCACTTTTTTTATGAATGGCTTGAAGAACATTATATAACACTTTTAAGTAAAGTGATCAAAAAAGAAATTGGAAATGAAGGTCAACTTGAATACAGTATTGTTATGGAAAATAACTCAAGAAACGCTACACCTTACACAGTAAAATTACCAACTTCAAACAAATCTGCATTAAAAAATGCTCCTGTTACTGTGCCTTTAAGTTTGAATGAAAGACAAATTACAAATCCATTTATTATTCCTGGTTTAAAGAAAGTAAATGTTGACTCAAATTTAAATCCTGCCTATTCTTTTGAAAATTTTGTCGAAGGAGATTGCAACAGACTTGCACGTTCTGCTGGTTATGCAGTAGCTAATAAACCAGGTGGAACTGCATTTAATCCATTGTTGATTTACGGTGGAGTAGGACTTGGAAAAACACATTTAGCGCATTCAATTGGAATTGGAATTAAAAATCAATTTCCAAATAAAACTGTTCTGTATGTAGGTTCTGAAAAATTTGCTCACCAATTTATTGACGCAATTAAAAATGGAACTACAAACGATTTTATTCATTTTTATCAAATGATTGATGTTTTAATCATTGATGACGTTCAGTTTTTTGCTGGAAAAGATAAAACACAAGACGTATTCTTCCATATTTTTAACCATTTACACCAAAATGGAAAACAAATCATTTTAACTTCTGATAAAGCTCCAGTTGAAATGCATGGAATGGAACAACGTTTGCTTTCTCGCTTCAAATGGGGACTTTCAGCTGATTTAGCTTCTCCAGATTTAGAAACAAGAATTGCTATTTTAGAGAAAAAAATGTATGGAAATGGTATCGATCTTCCCAGAGAAGTTGTTGAATACCTTGCTTACAGCATCAACACAAATATCCGTGAAATGGAAGGCGCTTGGACTTCACTTTTGGCTCAAGCATCTTTAAATAAAAAAGCAATTACCTTAGATTTAGCAAAACAAATGATTGATAAATTCGTGAAAAATACCGCACGAGAAGTATCAATCGATTACATTCAAAAAGTTGTTTGTGATTATTTTGATTTACCAATTGAAATGTTAAAATCTAAAACGAGAAAAAGAGAAGTAGTTCAAGCTAGGCAAATTTCTATGTATTTTTCTAAAAAAATGACTAAATCTTCTTTAGCAAGTATTGGTGCGCATTGCGGCGGAAAAGATCACGCTACAGTTTTACACGCTTGTAGAACAGTTTCAAATCTTTCTGAAACAGACAAGCAATTTAAAGTTTATTTAGAAGATTTAGAAAAAAAGTTAACCATACAATAAAAATATTTTTTATTATTCGAAGAATCAATATAACGTATAAAGGACTTTTTTAATTAAAAGTCCTTTTTTAATTTAAGAAAAATGAAAAAAAATATACATTTCATTATCAATACCTCTGAAATTACTGCTGGAACGCGCGGTGCCTCGCTTGGACCAGAAGCAATTATGGTTGCAGCGCGAAATCAAGGAAGTAAATTATTCGGAAAATTTCCTCAAACACAAATTCCAAGTCAAAATCACTTGTTAGATTTTGAAACATCTCATCAATTTGCCAAAAGAATTGATGGTTTAGTTAAAATATATTCAGATTTAACAAAAGAAGTTTCATCAGTTTTACATAAAGATAAGTTTCCATTAATTTTAGCTTCAGATCATGGCTCTGCAGGGGGAACAATTGCCGGTATTAAAGCTGCTTTTCCAGAAAAAAGATTGGGTGTGATTTGGATTGATGCACATGCAGATTTACATTCTCCCTTTACTACTCCTTCTGGGAATATTCATGGAATGCCACTTTCTACAGCTTTGAATGAAGATAATTTGGAATGTAAATCAAATGATGTTCCTTCTGAAACGTCAAAACTTTGGGAAGAGTTAAAAAATATGGGTGGAATTGCTCCAAAAATCAACGCTGAAGACTTAATTTTCATTGCAGTTCGTGATACCGAAGAACAAGAGGATGCTTTGATTCTCAGGCGAAACATCAAAAACTATTCAGTTGATGAGGTAACTTTAAGAGGTGAAAAAGAAATTACAAATGAAATTCTGACAAAACTAGAAGTTTGTGATATCATTTATATTTCATTTGATGTCGATTCTATGGATCCAAATTTAACTTCTCATGGAACTGGAACTCCTGTTGAAAAAGGTTTATCGCCTTCCCAAGCGGAAAATTTAATGCTTAATTTATTAGAAAATCCTAAAATTGCTTGCCTAGAAATTGTTGAGGTAAATCCTTGTTTAGACGAAAATACAAATAAAATGGCAGAGGTAACTTTTCAAATATTGGAATCTCTTGTTGACAAAATAATTACAGATTAGCAGATTGCTTCGCTTTCAAGTAAATTTTCTTGAAAGCGAAGCAATTTGTAATCTGCAAATCTGCAATCTGCCAATCAAAATATAAAAAATGGAAAATATAATCCGTAACTTAATAATAGAACATTCAACCGAACTTTTCGGTTCACAAATAGAAGCAAAACAAGTTCAATTTCAATTAACTAGAAAAGAATTTGAAGGAGATTTAACGCTAGTTGTTTTTCCTTTTGTAAAATTATTGAAAACATCACCTGATTTAGCAGCAACAAAAATCGGTACTTTTTTATTAGAACATTTATCTGAAATTAAAAGTTTTTTGGTTGTTCAAGGTTTTTTAAATATTTCACTGACTGAAAATTATTGGTTGTCTGAATTAAAGAAAATTGCTGAAAGTCAAAATTTTGGATATCAAACTCCAAATTCTAAAGGAACGGTTATGGTCGAATATGCTTCGCCAAATACGAATAAACCTTTGCATTTAGGGCATTTAAGAAACGTTTTTTTAGGATATTCTGTTGCTGAAATTCAAAAAGCAAACGGATATAAAGTTGTAAAAACGCAAATTATCAATGACCGAGGAATTCATATTTGCAAAAGTATGTTGGCCTGGGAACGCTTTTCTCCATTAAATGAAAAAGGAGAAAGAGAAACACCTGAAAATACAGGGCTTAAAGGTGATAAATTAGTTGGGAAATACTATGTAATTTTCGACAAAGAATACAATGCTGAAGCAAAATTAATCATTGAATCTTGGGAAAAGGGAAATTTTGATGGTTTTTCTGAGCAAGTTATAGCTGAATTTCTGAAATTTGAAGAGGCAAAAATTGGAAAAGAGGAAAATGCAATTGGTGCTCTAAACGATAAAATAAAGGATTTAGCCAAAAATCAAACTTCGTTGATGCGTGACGCTAATGAAATGTTGATGAAATGGGAAGCGCGTGATCCACAGATTTATCTTTTGTGGACAACAATGAATTCTTGGGTTTACAAAGGTTTCGACGTTACATACAAGAACATGGGTGTCGATTTTGATAAAATCTATTACGAATCTGAAACCTATTTAATTGGTAAAGAGGTAATTGAAGAAGGCTTGTTGAAAAATGTGTTCTTCAAAAAAGAAGATGGTTCAGTCTGGATTGATTTAACAAGCGATGGATTGGACGAAAAATTATTGCTTCGATCTAATGGAACTGCTGTTTATATGACGCAAGATGTTGGAACCGCAATCGATCGCTTTAAAGATTATCCAGATTTAGAAGGTGTTACTTATACTGTTGGAAATGAGCAAGATTACCATTTTAAAGTCTTGTTTTTGATTTTGAAAAAAATGGGCTATTCTTGGGCAGAATCCTGTTATCATTTGTCTTATGGAATGGTAGATTTACCTTCAGGAAAAATGAAATCCCGCGAAGGAACTGTTGTTGATGC
>CANLGD010000067.1 GCA_947490145.1 Flavobacteriia bacterium | reverse complement strand
AAACGCAACATTTTTCCACTTTGGGTTCCTGGTTCAACTTTAATTTTTGCTTTTCCGTTTACTGTAGGAACTTCAATACTTTCACCTAAAATTGCGTCAACAATATTGATGAATGCTTCGTAATGTAAATTCTCTGAATCACGTCTTAGTTCTGGATGAGTAATTTCTTCAATCACAACAATTAAATCTCCAGCAACACCATTAAACGGTCCCGAATTACCTTTTCCTGTAACGCTTAATTGCATTCCATCTTCAACTCCCGCAGGAATATCGATTTCAATTACTTCTTCTTGTCTTTTTAAACCATTATTATCTGCATCAGCTGGTTTTTTATCAATCATCTTGCCTGCTCCCTGACAGTTAGGGCAAGTTGATTGTGTTTGCATTGCGCCTAAAAATGTTTGCGCAACGCGGGTTACGCTTCCCTGACCATTACAAGTTTGGCACGTTTTATATGTAACACCTTCAGCATTTACAAGTTTATTAACTTTAATTTTTTTCTTTACACCTTCAGCAATTTCTTCTAAAGATAATTTAATCTTCACACGAAGATTTGTGCCTCTAACAGTTCTGCTTCCTCCACGGTTGCTTCTACCTCCGCCAAAAGAACTTCCAAAAACATCACCAAATTGGCTAAATATGTCATCCATATTCATTCCTCCACCGCCAAATCCACCTTGACTAGCACCAGCGTGACCATATTGATCGTATCTAGCTCTTTTTTGTTGGTCGCTCAAAATTTCATACGCCTCAGCAGCTTCCTTGAATTTATCTTCAGCAGCAGCGTTATCAGGATTTTTATCAGGGTGATATTGCAAAGCTAATTTTCGATAAGCTTTTTTAATTTCTCCCTCATTTGCGTTTTTTGAAACACCTAAAACTTCGTAATAATCTCTTTTTTGACTCATTCTTTTTTCGATTTTTAGATTGCTCGACTTTTAGACTTTTAGACTTTTAGATTTTTAAATAATGATAATGAATTCATCTACTTATCAAACCATCTAATAATCGATTTGTCTAATAATCTAACAATCTACTTTTACTGTCCAACAACAACTTTTGCATAACGAACAACTTTGTCATTCAAATAATATCCTTTTTCAACATCGTCAATCACTTTTCCTATGAATTTTTTATCAGGAGCAGGAATGTTTGCGATTGCTTCATGAAGCTCACTATCAAATGCTTCGCCTTTGGCTACCATTTGTTTTAAACCCTTAATTTCTAGTGTTGATTTGAATTTTGTATAAATTAAATTAAATCCTTCTTTAACAACTTTAATATCTTCAGCAGTTTCGTTGTTTGCAATCGCACGATCAAAATCATCCAATACAGGAATTAAATCTTTCAATAATCCAGCGCTGGCTGTACTAATTAAATCAATTTTTTCCTTATTTGTTCTTTTTCTATAATTGTCAAATTCTGAATAAAGTCTTAAAAATTTATCATTCAAAGCAGCATATTTTTCTTCATCGCTTGGTTCTGCCGGAATTTCCTCTACTGAATCACCAACTTTTCCTTCAATATCATTTGAATTTTCTGTTTGTTGCGCGTTTTCATTATTCAAATTGTTTTCATCGGAAATAGCTTCCACATTGATATCTTTATTTGTTTCTTCAGACATAATTATTGATTTTCATTTACTTTTTTTATTTTGTCAAAGATTTTGCCAAAGAAAAAAATTGAAATTATATTGACACCTTGTCATATATTATATGTCAAAAGTGTAATTTTGTCACTTAAAATCACGTTTTTTGTTAATCCTATTTATTTTTTCAAATACTCAAAAAATTTTATCTATTTTTGTTCTTTATTTACCTGAATTTGATATTTCTAAAGTAACACATGGAATTTTTAAAAAAATTAAAAACTTTTGTTTGGTCAAAACATTTCTTAAAACATTTTGGTTTGGTCGTTTTGGCTTATTTTGTGATAATTGGAGGAACAATTTTTTACCTAGATTTTGATACAAATCACGGTGAAAAAATCAAAGTTCCGATTTTATTTGGTAAAAATGTAAAAGGTATTCAACCTTTAATGGATGAATTAGATTTGCAATATGAAATTTTAGATTCAATATACGCTCCAAACAAACCAGTTGGAACAATTCTTTCGCAAGATCCACGTCCAACAGATTCGACAGATGTATATGTGAAATCTGGAAGAATCATTCGAGTTAGGGTTTCAAAAAAAACACGCTTGGTTGAAATGCCAAGTTTAATAGATAAATCAGAAAGATTTGCACTAAGCGTTTTGAAAAATAGAGGATTAAAATACAAAATTACTTATAAAGCAACGTCAGAATCTAATGGAGCCGTTTTGGATCAAAAATTAGGTGGAAAACAAATTAAAGGTGGCGCAAAAATTCCAATTGGATCAGTAATTTATTTGATTGTAGGGAAAAATGAAGGAGCAACCCCAGTTCAAATTCCAAATTTGGTAGGCTTAACAATAAATGAGGTTAAAAGTCGTTTATCAGGAATATCTTCTTTGACGATTTTTGAAAATTACATAGGTTGCATGAACGCTTCAGATAGTTCTTCTGCTAAAGTTTCTATACAATCGCCAGAATACATAGAAGGAATGATGAGTTCATCCTCTTCTACAATTAGCATTACCCTGGATAAAAATTATTCGGGTGAAAATCAAGATTCAGAGTAAAGAAGTTTAATTTATAAAAAAATGAAATTATTTATTCTTACTTTAGGGTTGTTTTATTCCGTTTATACTTTTTCTCAAGGTGAACAAATAAATCCAATTATTTCAAAAAGTACAAGTCTGAAAGCGCAAATTAATCGCTCAGTTTGTTCATTTGATTCAACCTTTATTTATGCTTCTGACACTTTAACATTGCCTTTTTTAGATGAGTTTTCAAAAAATCATTTTCAAAGATATGCTCAAGATTATTTGAATCCAACCTTAACTTCTGAAAAATATTTTCATTTAACAGATTTAGGTGGAATAAAATTAGCTAATTCCCAAAAATATACTTCGCAACAAACAATGAGAAAAATTGTGAATGTTGCAGAATTAACTGTTGTGGATGAAATATTCCCAACCGTTGATATAAAAATTGGAGATTTATGTGAATATCCAGTTGTCTATACTACAACTGCAGTTTATCCTCCATACATAATTTATGACACGGTTGATTTCGTGAATCAACCTGATACAATTTGGTTGACTGAAGTTGACTATTTTCAGGATTCGGCAACACAATTTTTTTCAACATTAAACGATAAAAACTCTTTTTGGTTGGATTCAAGAGCAGAACATAATTATACCAATGCAGTTCGTCCATGGACATTAGGTGTTGTGACTTTTGATGGAAGAAATGAATTTGGAGAACCTTATATTTATGGATCAAATTCAGTCGATTTTAATGATTATTTGACTTCAAAACCAATTGATATGAGCTTGGTTGATGCAAATCAAGAAGTTTATTTGAGTTTTTTGTATGAAACAAAAGGATTTAATGACGAACCAGAAAATGGCGATTCCTTAATTTTAGAATTTTTCGCTCCGGATTTAGATCAATGGTTTCGTATTTGGGCAGCTGGAGATACAACTTACGAAGATTTTCAAAGAGTTCACATAAAAGTTACAGACGATAAGTTTTTCAAACAAACCTTTCAATTTCGCTTTAAAAATTATAGCGGAGTTTCTGGTGGAATTGATCAATTTCATTTAGATTACGTTCATTTAAGGGCAGGATCTGGACCTCAAGACACCTTGTTTAAAGATTTTTCAATAGTGTATCCATTGAATAGTTTATTGAAAGATTATACGCAAGTCCCTTGGGATCATTTTAAAAATAATCCAACTGGAAAAACAACCGATAATCTTAAAGTCACCGTAAGAAATGGAAGTAATGTTCCTGAAAATTTTGCAAACGGAGGAAAAATAGCTGTTTCATATCTAGGAACAACCGAAGCAACTGTAAATCTTTTGGGTCAAAATTTAGCAAATGGTGCAATCAATTATTTGCCTTTCACTTTCCATGAATCATTTCAGAACCTAAGTTCTGCTTATGACTTTTCTTCAACAAAAACGGGAGATTATCAAGAATTTGATGCAACATTATCGGCAACGGTTTTATTCACTAATTTAACAGTGAATGATTCTTCCACTTTCAAACAACGTTTTTACGATTCGTATGCTTATGACGATGGAAGTGCTGAAGCTGCTTATGGACCAAATGGCGCACAAGCTCGTTTGGCATATAAATTTACTCCTTACGAAAACGATACTTTAAGAGGAATTAAAATTCGTTTTGTTGAATCTGTGATAAATGTTTCAAATAAATTGTTTTTGCTTTCAGTTTGGGATGACAATAATGGTCAACCAGGAAATGTGATTTATCAAGATGAATTTTTATATCCGCGTCAACCAAGTTATGATTACGATGATTCTTTGGGTTTTACAAATTATTATTTGAAAGATTTTCAAAGATTACCAATAAATGGAACATTTTATATCGGTTGGAGACAATTGAATGAACCAGCTTTAAATGTTGGTTTTGACTGGAATATCGATAATTCAGATAAAATATTTTATAGCAATGACAATGAAAATTCATGGATTAATTCCTCTTTTGACGGTTCACTTTTGATGCGACCAATCTTTGCAACAAATTTGAATAAAACTTTAAGTTCAACTGAATTATCAAAAGAAGAAAAAATATTCAACATTTTCCCAAATCCAAGTTCTGATAAATTCTTTATTGAAACAAATCAAGTTGATTTTTCAGGAATAGAATTGTTTGATTTACAAGGGAAATTACTTTATTCTTCTGCAGAAAATGAAAGAAGTATTGAAGTAAGTAATTTAATAAATGGAATCTATTTAGTAAGAGATAAATCTTCTGGTTCGATTAAAAAAATAGTAAAAAATTAATGAACAAAGAAGAAAAATCGTTCTCAGTAGAAGACGAAAAAATAATCAAAGTAGAAGCAACATATAATCTTTCAGGAGAAAACATTCAAGACGAACTTGAAAACGAGAATGAAGATGACGAAGAATTATTCGAACACCACAGATTCAAAGCCGATCCGGGACAAGAAGTTTTAAGAATAGATAAATTTTTATTAGATCGCTTAGCGAATACTTCTAGAAGTAAAATTCAAAATGCAGCAAAAAACGGAAACATTTTAGTAAACGGACTTGCTGTAAAACAGAATTATAAAATCAAACCAAAAGACGAAGTTGCAATCGTACTACCCTACCCTATTCGAGAAATTGAATTAATTGCTGAAAATATTCCAATTGAAATTATTTACGAAGACGATCAATTGGCTTTGGTAAATAAACCTTCAAACATGGTTGTTCATCCTGGTTACGGAAATTATACTGGAACAATGGTGAATGCAATGGTCTATCATTTTGATAATTTACCAAATAAAATTGACGATTATTTTGGTCGCCCAGGATTAGTTCACCGTTTGGATAAACACACGACTGGAATTATGGTAATTGCAAAAACTGAATTTGCATTGACAAATTTGGCGAAACAATTTTACGATAGAACAACCGAAAGACGTTATCACGCTTTAGTTTGGGGCGATGTGAAAGAAGATACTGGAACAATTACTGGACACATTGGTCGTTCCTTAAAAAATAGAAAAGTAATGACCGTTTTTCCTGATGAAGATTTTGGTAAACACGCCGTTACACATTATACGGTTTTAGAACGTTTTGGCCTGGTTACTTTAATAGAATGTAAATTAGAAACTGGAAGAACGCATCAAATTCGTACACATTTAAAACACATTGGACACCCACTATTTAACGATTTAGAATACGGAGGAGATTCAATCGTGAAAGGAACTCCAAATCAGAAATACAAAATGTTTATTGAAAATTGTTTTGCATTAATTCCTGGTCAAGCATTACACGCCAAAACATTAGGATTTCAGCACCCAATTAAAGACGAATATTTGCGTTTTGATTCGAAATTACCAGATGGTTTCCAACAGATTTTAGAAAAGTGGAGGAAATATACTGGGAGTTGAGATTGAGGAATATTTTTTAGTTTCAATCTAAATTTCATTTCATCTAATTTTAATGAATTTTTGTCATGGTTTTAAAAGAATAACACACGCCAAAAAAACATTAAATTTTTAGTGTTTACGGCGGAGAAAAATTCGCCTTTACTAAAATTTGATATCTTCGGCATCATTTTTCAATCTGTTTTCAAATCAAAAAATGTGTCCCTACTTAAAATGATTCTAAATAATTATGTCAATTAAATTTTGAGTTGTATTTTTGTACTCGGAAACTGAATTTTCAGTTTTCCTTTGAAAAGAAAAAATGGAATTAGAAAATATTATAGTTGATGTTCTCAAAACGATTCACGATCCAGAAATACCTGTAGATATTTTTGAATTAGGATTAATTTACGAAGTGAAGATTGAGAAAGATGGCGAAGTTTTTATTGATATGACTTTAACATCACCAAATTGTCCTGTTGCCGAATCGATGCCCAAAGAAGTTGAGGATAAAGTCGCAGGAATTGAAGGAGTAAGTTCTTGCAAAGTAAACATCGTTTTTGATCCACCTTGGGACAAAGATATGATGAGCGAAGAAGCAAAATTAGAATTAGGATTTTTATAAAATAATTACAGATTACAAATTGACAGATTACAGATTGCTTCACTTTCAAGTAGTTTTCATTGAAAGCGAAGCAATCTGCAATTTGTAATCTGCCAATCTGCAATCAGTATGATAAGAAGAGTTGTAATTACAGGTTTAGGAGCTTTGACTCCGCTGGGAAATGACGTTAACACTTTCTGGAATGGTATCAAAGAAGGAAAAAGTGGCGCTGCTACGATCACCAAGTTTGATACAGAAAAATTTAAAACAAAATTTGCTTGCGAATTAAAAGATTTCGATTCAAAAGCACATTTTGATGTCAAAGAAATTCGCAAGTATGATTTATTTTCACAATACGCTTTGGTTTCAGTGGCAGAAGCAATTGCAGACGGAAAAATTGACTTCGAAGGTTTAAACAAAGATAGAATTGGCGTTATTTGGGGCTCAGGAAATGGTGGAATTCAAACATTTCAAGATCAAATGCAAGAATTTTGCGATGGTAATGGAACACCAAGATTTACACCATTTTTTATTCCTAGAATTTTAGTTGACATTGCCTCTGGAATTATTTCCATAAAATATGGTTTGCGAGGAGTGAATTTCTGTCCTGTTTCTGCTTGTGCAACTTCAAACACAGCTTTGATTGAAGCATTTAATTACATTCGTTGGAACAAAGCTGACATGATAATTTCTGGTGGTTCTGAAGCGGCAATTACGCAATCTGCAATCGGAGGATTTTCATCAGCAAAAGCATTATCTACAGAAAACGATGCTCCTGAAACTGCATCACGTCCTTTTGATACTGAAAGAGATGGTTTTGTAATGGGAGAAGGCGCCGGCGCCTTAATTATCGAAGAATACGAACACGCGATCAAACGGGGAGCAAAAATTTATTGCGAAATTGTTGGAGGCGGAATGGCTGCCGATGCGTATCATTTGACAGGAACTCATCCTGAAGGAGATGGAGCTGTTTTAGGAATGAATTTAGCATTGGAAGAAGCAGAAATTTCAGCAGATAAAGTTGACTACATCAATATGCACGCAACTTCAACGCCTCAAGGAGATAATTCTGAGTTAATAGCTGCGAGAAGGGTTTTTGGTAACAGAAAATCATTAAGTGTTTCTGGGACAAAATCCATGACAGGTCATTTATTGGGAGCTGCAGGAGCAATCGAAGCAATCATTTGCGTGAAAGCTCTTGAGAATCAAATTGTTCCACCAACAATAAATACAAAAAATATTGAACCAGAATTTGCAAATGATTTTCATTTCCCATTAGAAAAAGGAGAAAATAAAGAAATTACTTATGCAATGAGCAATACTTTTGGTTTTGGCGGACATATTGCAAGCGTTTTGTTTAAGAAAATCTAGTTTTTCTTTTTTCTCTGAGACTTTTTCCTATCTTTGTTTTTCAAAAAAACAAACTACATGTCTTTTAAATCCCTATTTCGTAAAAAATCGGTTGCTGATATATTAAAACAAGTTGCAGATCGAGAAAATTCTGAAGGTCATGCTGCACTCGGAAAACACTTAGGAGTAAGAGATTTAACAGCTTTTGGAATTGCAGCAATTATTGGAGCTGGAATTTTTAGCACGATTGGTTTAGCAAGTTTTGATGGTGGTCCCGCAGTAATTTTTCTTTTTATTTTCACAGCAATTGCCTGTGGTTTTGCGGCATTTGCTTATGCCGAATTCGCTTCCATGGTTCCTGTTTCAGGTAGTGCTTACACTTATTCTTATGTAGCTTTTGGAGAAATCATCGCTTGGATTATTGGTTGGGCTTTGATTATGGAATATGCGATTGGAAATATTACTGTAGCAATTTCGTGGAGCAATTATTTTACCGGATTTTTAGAAAACTTACATGTTCCGTGGCTTGGAATCAAAGGAATTCACATTCCGCATTGGTGCCAAATGGATTATTTCTCAGCAAGTAAAGGTTATGGTGAAGCAATGAATTTAATTAATTCTGGTAAAGACTTTTCAAAATTAGGAACATCTTTGCAAGAATCTTACTACGCCTGGACTTCGGCACCAAAAATTGGTTCATTTCATTTAGTGGCTGACATCCCAGCTTTATTCATAATTGTGTTGATTACTTGGTTGGTTTACCGAGGGATGAAAGAATCTCGAAATGCCAGTAATGTAATGGTTGTAATAAAATTAGCAATTATTTTATTGGTGATTTCAGTTGGTATCTTTTACATCGATACTAAAAATTGGGATCCTTTTGCACCAAATGGAATTGGCGGAATTTTAAAAGGAGTTTCAGCTGTATTCTTTGCATACATTGGTTTTGATGCAATTTCAACTACTGCCGAAGAATGTAAAAACCCTCAAAGAGATTTACCGCGTGGAATGATGTGGGCAATTATTACTTGTACCATTTTATATGTCATTATTGCTTTGGTTTTAACTGGAATGGTTTCATATACTGATTTGAACGTTGCAGATCCTTTGGCTTTTGTCTTTGAAAAACTTGATTTAAAATGGCTTTCAGGAATAATCGCAGTTAGCGCTGTTGTTGCAATGGCAAGTGTTTTACTTGTATTTCAAATGGGACAACCTCGTATTTGGATGAGTATGAGTAGAGATGGTTTGTTACCAAAAAAATTCTCAAAAATTCACCCAAAATACAAAACTCCATCTTTTGCAACGATTGTTGTAGGATTTGTTGTGGCTGTTCCAGCTTTATTTTTAAATATCACGGATGTAACTGATTTATGCAGTATTGGAACTTTGTTTGCTTTTGTAGTTGTTTGCGCTGGAGTTTTAGTTTTACAAAACAAAAAAGACATTCCTCGTGGGAAATTCAAAACTCCTTATGTAAACAGTAAATTTGTGATGCCATTTTTATTGATCGGAACAATTATTTTTACATTCACAGTAAATAAAGATGCAACTTTGCGTTTTTTGACTAACGAAAAACAACTAGTAAATACAGCAGATTTAATGAAATCTTTAAATGCTAAAGAGGTAAAAGAAATCAAATCTAAATTAATAGAAATTGATGTTAAAACCTTTGAGAAAAATGATTCAGATGTGGAAGCATATTTAAGTTCTTTATCTGAAAAAGAATATAAATCAACTTTAGTAAAATTAGACATAAATGAAAATCAAATATACAGCTCAGGTTTTAGTTTGTTTGCAAACAAAATCCCAACTTACATCTTTTTTATCATTGCAATTGTTTTGACAATTTTGTCCATCACGCACAATTTATCTTTAATTCCAATGCTCGGCTTAGTAAGTTGTTTGTATATGATGAGCGAACTTAAATTGTCAAATTGGGTTGGATTCGGAATTTGGCTTATTGCTGGACTTGTGATTTATTTTCTCTACGGCAGAAAAAATAGTAAATTGAATGAAAGTAAAAGTTTAACAGCTTAATATTTCCTTTTCTGCAAATTTATTTTCAAGGTATAATAAACAATTATAATAATCTCTAAGAGCAATTTCAGTCCATTTTATGTTCATTTAAAATATTTTAGATGGAGGTTTTTTAGTTCCGATAAAACGCTTTCATGAGATAAAACTTTTTCTTCTTCAACCTGAATTAAACCTTGGTCAATTGCTTATTTTTGTTCTGAAGAAAAATAAACTCAACTTCATTGCTAATTTTATTAAACAAACGACTTTGAAGAAAAGTCAAAAAACTTGAGATTTATTCTCATTTAAATCAATAGTAATTCTCATTCTTTTAATTTTTCATTAAATACTAAGAAATGTAAACAATTTTCGTTAATTTTTAGAATAATTCACTTTTTCGGATTCAAAACTACAAAAGGAATCAGCATTTCCTCCAAGGAAATTCCACCATGTTGAAAAGTATCGCCATAATAATTCACAAAATGATTGTAATTATTTGGGTAAACAAAAAAGCCATTTTCCTTTGTAAAAACAAACTCACTTGAAAGGCTTAATTTTGGCAAAAAAGCATCTTGTGGATTTTTAACGGTGAAAACTTCTTTGGCATTATATGATAAATTTCTTCCCGCTTTGTAACGTAGATTGGTATTTGTATTTCTATCACCAACAATTTTAATTGGGTTGGTAACTTTAATTGTTCCGTGATCTGTTGTGACAAATACTTTTATTTTTGCCTCCGAAATCTTTTTGAAAATGTCGTGTAAAGGCGAATGTTCAAACCAAGAAACAGTAATTGACCGATATGCTGGTTCGTCGTCTGCCAATTCACGAATAACTTCCATTTCGGTTCGCGCATGGGAAAGCATATCTACAAAATTGTAAACTACCACATTCATATCATTTTCAACTAATTGGTTGAAATTATCAACTAATTTTTTTCCAGCCTCATGCGTTGTAATTTTATTATAGGACCATTTTCCTTTTTTTCCTAAGCGGGTTAAATTTGCCTCCAAAAATTCTTTTTCATGCATATTTTTCCCTCCTTCATCATCTTCATTTAACCAAAGTTTAGGGAATTTTTTCTCAATTTCTGAAGGCATTAATCCTGCAAAAAGTGCATTTCTAGCATAATGCGTTGCTGTTGGTAAAATACTTGAAATAATTTCCTCTGATTCAACAGTAAAATAATTTGAAATAATTGGCTCCAATATTTTCCATTGATCGTAACGTAAATTATCAATTATAATTAAAAATGCTTTTTCCTTTCCAATTGTCGGCGCGATTTTATCTTTTATTAAAGTATGTAACATTTGTGGTGCATCATCATCACCATTTACCCAATCCAAATAATTTTTTTCAATGAATTTAGAAAACAAATTGTTTGCCTCCTTTTTTTGCATCATCAAAATTTCTTTCATTCCTTGATCTTCAATTTTATCAAGTTCTAATTCCCAATAAACCAGCTTCTTATATAAATCCATCCATTCCTGAATGTCGAGCCTCCCGCCCATTTGCATTCCCAACTGACGGAATTCTTGCTGGTAATTGGAATTTGTTTTTTGAGAAATCAATTTTCTATGATCTAAATTTTTCTTGATGCATAATAAAATTTGATTTGGATTGACAGGTTTTATCAAGTAATCAGAAATTTTTCCGCCAATTGCCTCTTCCATAATCGATTCTTCTTCGCTTTTTGTAATCATTACGACTGGAACGTGCGGTTTTTCCTCTTTGATTTTTGTCAAAGCTTCAAGACCTGAAATCCCAGGCATATTCTCATCTAAAAAAATGATGTCAAAATTCTCTTCACTGCTTTTATCGATCGCTTCATCACCATTATTTACAGTCGTAACGTGATAACCTTTTGCTTCTAAAAATAAAATATGTGGTTTTAATAAATCAATTTCATCGTCAGCCCAAAGAATTTTTGCTTGCATAGTTGTATTTTTTTTAAAGAATTATTTCTCTGACTATTTAACGTAAAAGTATCGAATTTATTTGAAATTTACATATAAATACTTACTTTTATAATTTAAATTAAAACATTTTCGAATAAATTTTATCTTCATCTAAGATGCTTACAAAAAAACAAATAATATCTAAAAAAGATTTTGCAAAAAGAATCACCATATATGCTTCATTTTGCCTTTTAGCTATCTCACTATCATTAGCTATTGGAATTTTTGGCTACCATTATTTTGGAAAATTATCTTGGATTGACAGTTTTTACAATGCATCTATGATTCTAACAGGTATGGGTCCAGTGAATAAACTTGTAACTGTTGAAGCAAAACTATTTTCTTCCTTTTACGCACTTTTTAGTGGAATAGCATTTTTAACAACTGTTGCTATTTTCGTTTCGCCAATTGCGCATAGAATTATGAGCTTATTGCACGTGAAAGATATTGAATGAAAATAGTTATGAATGTTGAGTAATGAATTATGAATATAAACGTCAATTCATAATTCATCAATCATAATTCAATTAAAGTTTTTTCCTTTTCGCAGAAGCTACATCAAAAAAGTAAATAAATTTCATGGTCAAGGTATTCAAAGGATTATCTTTGAAAACACTTTCCACATTTTTAAAGTAATTATTTACCACCACTTGCTGATCACTAACGAGAGCACTTTTATATACAACATTTAAGAAACTACCAGGAGCAAGCTGCCAAGCAAAAACTAAATCAGTATTAAAAGCATTGAAATTGAAATCTGTCTTTGCAGTAATATTGTCGTTTCTTACCAATATTCCATTACCATTTAAATCAGCATGGTAGCGATAAACACCATCAGACCAATAATGGCGTAAACGCACACTTAAGGATAAATTATTTCTAAATAAATATTTAGCAGCAATGACATTTGTAAGTGTAAAAACATCTCTCAAGCCATAAATTGGATTACCATTTTCATCATAACCAGCAAATCCTGCTCCATTGTCAAAATTTAAAAAATTAATGGATGGTCGAAGTGTGAATTTATCTGAAAAACGAATAATTGGTGAGATATTTCCCTCCCGATAATAACTTGGACCATAATATTTTTCACCATAACCCAAACCCAAGCTTCCATCCAAAGCAAATTTTCGGCGGTAATCAGTCGAAACTCCCAAATTAAAATAGGTATATCCAGGATTTATATAAACTTTTCCAGGAATTCTCGCTTCAAACAAGTCATATCCATCTCCCAGTTGTGCTTCCATATTCATAAAAAAGGAATGAAAACTATTTTGAATCGTAGCAAAACTATTAAAAGCTATTTTATTTTTTAGTATCTTATAAGTGGTATAATTTTGCTCCATATTGTAACTGAGAGTATTATACATTTGTGTCAATTTCCAAAAAGGATTGTATTTATTATACTTAAATTCTGCAGTATGAAATCGGTAATTATTCTGAAAATTCACTCCTAAATCATTTGGGTCAAAATTTGGAGAAATATTTTCTGAAATCAATTGTATTCGAAAAGCTCCTTTTGTTTTAGCTAAAATCAACGCATAATTTGTTCCATCGTTCGCATTATTTACTTGAAATGTTTTACCCATGTTTAAAGTGTCTTCCCATTGTGAAATTTTTAATGCTCCAGATACTGAAAAAGAATTCTTTTTATTAACAAAAGTTCCTCCAAAAGCAGAAGTATTTGCATCGTAAAAACCATCGGCTCTCGTTGTGTTTAAATTTATTGCATAAACCGAACTGTTATTCTTTAAATTTTGATTGATGGAAATAATGTTATAATTCACCAAAGGATTTGTTTTAATATTTCGTTCGAGACCTGAAACAGAATCCTTAATAGTCGCAAATGTGGCAGCTGTCAAGGCGTTTAAAAAACCGATGCCAGTTCCACCTTTCGTCCTACCAGAAATCTTGCTAACATTTATTAAACGGGATGAGCGTGAATTTTCACTTACATACTCATTTGAATCGAGTTTAGAATTTATTGCATTATAATTCAATGGAACGCCACCAATTCGGCGGGAGTAGAACAAATTTCCTTTAGAAAACAAATCAACCCCTTCTTGAAAAAATGGTCTTTGTTCATCAAAAACAACTTCAAAGGCCGAAAGATTCTTCACGATATTATCTGATTGTACTTGACTAAAATCTGGCAACAAAGTCATGTCTAAAGTGAAAGCCTCTGAAAGTCCAAATTTCATATCTGCTCCCCCACCGTATGCTTGAGAATAATCATTATTTCTTTCACTTATAGAACTTGATAGATAGGGAGAAAATTGAAGTCTAATTGGATTTTTAATGTTTTTCAAACCTACTAAATCACCCCAATAATTAATTTCATTTTGAAAATCTTTCGAAACCAATGACCACTGTAATTCACTTCTAAATCGACGAATTTCTCGCTCAAATTGAACTTTCCAAGTTATGGAATCTCCATTTGGAAATCGAAGTGCAGAAAAAGGAATTTCCATTTCAACTGACCACCCATTTTCTAAAATTTTCACTCTACTCTGCCAAACAGCATTGAAAGATTGATCAGAATATTTAAAATCACTTTGAACACCAGACGCAGCTACAGAAAAAACAAAAGCATCTAACTTTTGATTATAAGTATCAAAAGAAATGGTAAAATTATCAGCATTTAATTGATCATCTCTTTCTCCTAGTTGCGCTAAAATAGAATCTGGCGCATTGTCAAACATCATTGCTCCTACATAAATGGCGTAATCATCGTATAAAATTGAAACTTCTGTGGAGAATCTTGCTTTCTTCCCTTCCGTTGGATTTCTCTCCAAAAAATCTAAAGCTTTCGGGGCATTTTTCCAAATATTCTCACTGAGAAAACCATCAATTTGAATTTTTTCACTTGAACGAATTGTTTCAATCGTTTTCTCCTGAGCAAAAACTCCATTAAAAAGACATAGAAATGATATGGCAAAAAGAATTCTCAATAACTTACATTTAATTTATTATTTCTTGCAAAAATAAATACTAAATTTAATTATCCTTTAAAAATTAGATAAACGGACTAAAAATCATTTAAACTTTGCAGGTTATCAACTTTTAAAAATTAAAGGATGTTGAAAAATAAAAACAGACACTAAATCAATTTCCTGCATTCAAAAAACTTACCTTTGCATTTTTAATTAAAACTATGAACAAAATATTATACTTAACTATGTTGATTTTGAGTAACTTTACTTATTCTCAATTCGGTTATGTGACTGTAAATAACGCATTTCCAATAAATCCTTTGCCAACTTGTGGAGAAGTTGATTCTTGTTTTACGTTGACATTAAATCAAAATCAACAATCAGGAGCAGTTTGGGACACGAAATTAATTAATCTAAACAACAGTTTTGATGCATCGTTTTGTCTTTATTTTGGTGATCAAAATGGTTGGGGAGCTGATGGAATTGCTTTTGTTATGCGAGGTGACAACCTAGATACAATGGGTAATTTGGGTTTTGGGCTTGGCGCTCAAGGTTTAACCCCTTCTTTAATTTTAGAACTCGATACATGGCAAAATACTGAACCAGGAGTAACTGATTTAGCTGTCGATCACACAACACTTTATTTTAATGGAAATTTCGCTAATGCTATCCAAGGACCAACTCCATTACTTCCGTCGAATGCAAATGTGGATGATGCTGCAACACACACAGTGAGAGTGAAATGGAATGCATCAACGCAAGTTTTACAAATGTTTTTTGATGGAAATTTAAGAATGACATATTCTGGAAATATTATTAACACCGTTTTTGCTGGAAATAATATAGTAAAATGGGGATTTACAGCCTCAACTGGAGGAGTTAACAATTTACAGCAAATTTGTTTTCCAAAATACACAATTGTACTAGACGACATTGTCAAATGTGAAAATGAGAATGCTTTAATTTCCTATTACGATCCTAATATCACAAGTTATAGATGGACTTATGAAGATGGAACAATTATAAAAGATTGGAATACACTTGACTATACAACTCCTTTTAATTTATCAGACTCATCATTTACAACAAGTCAAGCAGGAACTTACTATTTTGATTTAGAACTAAATAATCAAGTGATTAATGATAGTGTTGTAGTTACTGACGTTGCACTTCCAATAGAACCATTTCAGAAAAACATTTTATTTTCATGTTTAGCGGATGATAATTTTTCTTTGAATGCACTAAATAATGGAAGTAGCTATTTATGGTCAACTGGTCAAACAAGTCAACAAATTGGGATAAACAATCAGGGAACATATTTCGTTAGGATTACAGAACCAATAAATGCATGTAAATATTTTGACACAATAAAAATCATTACCTTCTGCAAAGACACCATAATTTGTCAAAATAACGCTGCTGAAATTTCATTTTTCGAACAAGGAATT
>CANLGD010000066.1 GCA_947490145.1 Flavobacteriia bacterium | reverse complement strand
AGTGCAGCGTCATAAAGCATAATTGGTACAATTGGAGAATCACCTTCTTTGATATCAAAGCCAGCTGCAATAATTCTTTCTTTAAAATAAAGTGTATTTGACTCTAATTTATCTCTCAATTCAGTATTTGTGCTTAAAATTTCAAAAACCTTAATGGAAGCTCCAACAATTGCGGGAGCCAATGAATTTGAAAATAAATACGGACGAGATCTTTGTCTTAATAATTCAATAATTTCTTTTTTTCCGGTAGTGTAACCTCCCATTGCACCTCCCAAAGCTTTTCCTAAAGTTCCAGTAATAATGTCAACTCGATCCATTACATTATAATATTCAGGAACACCGCGACCTGTTTTTCCAATAAATCCAGCTGAATGACATTCATCAGTCATAACCAATGCATCATATTTGTCAGCTAAATCACAAATTTGATCCATTTTGGCAATATCTCCATCCATTGAAAAAACGCCATCAGTAACAATGATTCTAAAGCGTTGTGTTTGAGCTTTTATCAATTGTTCTTCTAAATCAGCCATATCGCTGTGTTTATAACGGTAACGTTGACCTTTACACAATCTTACTCCATCGATAATAGAAGCGTGATTTAATTCATCAGAAATTATTGCATCTTCTTCAGAAAAAAGTGGTTCAAAAATACCTCCATTTGCATCGAAAGCTGCCGCATATAAAATTGTATCTTCGGTTCCATAAAATTCGGCTATCTTTCGCTCCAAAGTTTTATGGATATCTTGCGTACCGCAGATAAATCTCACAGACGACATTCCATATCCATGAGAGTCTAAAGTATCTTTTGTTGCTTGAATAACTTCTGGGTGCGAAGATAAACCTAAGTAATTATTTGCGCACATGATCACAACTTCACCACCAGATTCGACGGTAACTTTTGCTCCTTGTGGCGAAGTTATAATTCGTTCTCTTTTAAAAATTCCTCCTTTTTGAATTGTTTGTAATTCAGATGCTAAATGATTTTTAATTTTTCCGTACATATAATATTTCTATATAGAATTGAGTTCAAAGTTAATAAAAATAAAAATATTAGTAATATTTATTTTATTAATGCAACTTTTGTTTTAGTTTTGACGTCTTAATAAAAGTTAAATTAAATTCGCTCTATAGAACTCTTTTTTAAACAATATATTATGAAAAAAAAACTGTTTTTTATATTTTTAATTTCTTCTTCTGTTAGTTTCTCGCAGATTGAAGTTAATTCATTAGAATATAATGAAAGAAAAATGAACAATACATTAAACGGCCTTGAAGTGATTTCAAGTTCAGAAAGTTCAACAACTCTTCAGTTTTACAATCCACCGAAAGAGGATGTTTCGGTTCAAAAGTCTGGAGGTTGTAATTGCTATATTGAGCCGGATGCAACATATATTTTAGCAATGACCCCAAATGATGATGGTTCATCAGCCATTATTGACATTCCTTTCGATTTCTGTTTTTATGGTCAAAACTACAATCAATTATATATAAATAATAATGGAAATATAACTTTTGATAATAGTTTATTCGCTTTTAGCTCCAATGCTTTTCCTTCTGTTGGAGATAAGATTATTGCACCTTTCTGGGCTGATGTTGATACAAGAGGGGTGGGTGAGGTTGTTTATAAAATTACTCCAAACGCACTTTATGTAAATTGGGTTGGAGTAGGTTATTACAATTCTGAAGTGGATTTGGTCAACACTTTTCAATTAATTATTTCTGATGGCACTAATCCAGATATAGTGGATGGAAATATTGCATTTTGTTATAAAGATATGCAGTGGACTACTGGTGCTGCTTCTCAAGGGGTCAATGGATTCGAGGGGATTCCTGCTACTGCAGGAGCAAACAAAGGTGATAACGTTGGTTTTTTTCAAGTTGCTCAATTTGATCATGCTGGAAATGATTTTGATGGTGCATTAGGTAATGTTGATGGAATAAGTTGGTTAGATGACAGATCTTTTTATTTTGATATTTGCAATGCAAATAATATTCCTCCAATTCCTGACGGTATTTCTTCTTGTGATACTTTCACACTTTGCGCATTGAGTGATACAGCTGATATCCAGATTAAGTTTCTATCTCCTGAATTTGACCAATTAACTACTTTGTCCTTCACAACTACAAATGGTTTGGTTGTGAACCAAATAGAAAATATCCCCGGAAATACTGCTTCAATAATATTACAAGCAATCGCACTTCCTGGAAATGAAGGATATCACACAGTAACTGTAACTGCAACAGATGATTTTGTGCCAGCTGGTGTAACAACTGTAACATTTACCGTTTTTATTGATCCTTTAAATGGAAATGACTTAAACCCGCTAATCACGCCTTTAGAAGCTTGTTCCACTGCTGATTTAACAGTTTTGAACGGACCTTATGACACTTATTTATGGAATGATTTATCTGTAATGGATACTTTGACAGTCGATACGGCGCAAGTATATAGCGTAACAGTAAGTAGAGATGGTTGTTATAAAAAAGTAAGTTCCTTTATTCAAATTGCAGAACCAATTATTTTTGATTTTGATGGTTCTTTTCAACTATGCGATGCTCTTTTAAGTAAAACAGAAATCTCGTTATCCGATTCTGCAAAATATAGCACTATTACTTGGGGTTTACTTCCTGATTTAAATAGGGACACAATGTTTGTTAATGAGTTAGCTGCAGGAACCTATACAGTTTCTGTGCTAGATTCGGCAGGACTTTGCTCTAAAGATACTACATTTACGATAACATTTGCAAATTCCTTATCTTTAATAAACGATCAAAGTTTATGTTCTATCACAAGCTTTAATTTCCTTGCAAATCCTAACACTGGAGGAACTGGTGATGGAAGTTGGTCATTTATTAATTCTTCGAGCGTTCCGACATTTAACGATGTTACAAATTTAAATACGGTAGTTAATTTCCCCTCCAACGGAACTTATAATTTAATCTATACGGATAGTAATTGTCCTTTTGACGACACAATTACTTTCAATATTTTTTCTGAACCTATTTTTGGTTTGAGTTCTGACTTCTTTGTTTGTCCGGGTCAAAGTGAATCTTTGTTTATTGCAGATTCCTTGATATATGGTGAAATTACTTGGGGTTTGGCAAATCAAGCTTTGGATACATTATTTTCTGCTGATTTAGTTGCTGGAACATACAATGCTACTTTAACTGATGCTTCTGGTCTTTGTACTTCGGATACAACTTTTATAATTGCTACCCAAGCTAATTTATTTTTGCAAAATGACGGAGTAATATGTACAAATTCATTAATATTTTTAAATAATATAGCAAGTTCTGGAAATGGTGCATGGACAGTGGTGACAACACATCCACAGCCATCTTTTTCATCCAATTCTGCTATTAACCCAACTGTTACTTTTTCACAAAACGGATTATATTCACTAATTTATACAGACGCTGTTTGTGCAAATATTGATGACACGGTTAATATCACAGTAGGATCTATTCCTAATTTTAATTTGATATCAGAATTCTATGATTGTCCAAATGCAACCGAAACAACTTCGCTTGCAGATATGTCAAACATTGATATTAATTCAATTGTTTGGGATCCATCTAAGCCTCAATTTAATGATCAAAATAATGTTGCTTTAACAGCTGGAATTTACAATGCTTCAATTACATCTCCTGATGGTTGTCAAAATGATACAATCTTTACAATTAATGGTCAAATCGATGTTTTATTACTTGACGAACCTAATTTATGTGGATTGCAATTAATCATGTCCGGAAATAATCCTTTGACACCAAGTGGTACTTGGAGTTTAACTAATGGTCCTGGGGCAGCTACTTTTGTAAGTTCTTCATCCGTGAATACAACAGTAAATGTTTCTGAATTTGGAACTTACAATTTCCAGTACTCAGAATCAGTTTGTGGAGACAACGATACTTTTTCTGTAACATTTTTAGATGTTCCAACGGTTAGTGTTTCAGATGCTCAAATTTGTGCAGGTCAACCTTATCAAATTGATGCAATTTCAAGTGAAACTGGTTCAGATCTTACTTGGAGTACAAATGAAACTGGTAATTCAATTACAGTAAATGAATCAGGATTATATACAGTTACAGCAACAAACATTTGTGGTTCTGCTGACTCAACAGCATTTATTGATATAAGAGTATGCGAATTAAATATGCCAAATGTATTTACACCAAATGAAGGAGGACTAGAAAATCAATTATTTAAAGTAATTGTTCCTTCAAATGCTTTTGAAACATTTTCGTGTCAAATTTTCAATCGTTGGGGTAATTTAGTTTACGAATACACGGATGTTTTTGGCGGGTGGAACGGTAAAGCTTCTAACGGTGATGATTGTTCTCCTGGAACTTATTTCTATAAAGTTACAGCAGTTTCCTATACCAATGAGAATTTCAATTTAGAAGGATTTATTCAATTGGTTAGATAATCTAATATATTATCAGCAACTTTGTTGAAAATTAACATTCATGTTCGTTCAATCCAACAAATTATCTGATTTAAAAATATACTTTAATAATAAACTCAAACATCAATTTAGTCTCAATGAGATTAAATTGATGTTTGAGTTTTCTGTTTTTAAAAGACTTTCTCTATCTAAAACAGATCTAATTTTTGGAGAAGAAAAACTTTTATCTGAATCCGATTTATTGTTTTTTAAAGATATTATTGATAGACTTTTAAACAATGAACCTTTCCAATATGTCATAGGAGAAACACTTTTTTGTGACTTAGATATTCTTTGCGACAAGCGAGCTTTAATTCCTCGACCTGAAACGGAAGAGTTGGTCTATTGGATTTTAGAAAGTTTTCCAAGTAAAAATGAAAAATTATCGCTGGTCGATTTTTGCACAGGTTCAGGGTGCATCGCTTTAAGTTTGAAAAATCAGATGAAAGAATCCAACTTAATTGCAACAGATTTTTCTACAGATGCGTTAGATTTAGCAAAAAAAAATGCACTATTAAATAATTTGGAAGTTTCCTATTTAAAACATGATTTATTGACAGAAAATGATGATTTTATTAAAAGTCACTCTCTGGATTGCATCGTTTCAAATCCGCCATATATTCCTGAAAAGGACAAATTGCTTATGAATGAGAATGTCTTGGAATTCGAACCACATTTAGCACTTTTTGTATCAAATGATAATCCATTAATTTTTTATCAGCGAATTGCAGAGATCGCAAAAAATAAATTGAAAAAAAATGCATTTCTTTTTTTTGAAATTCACGAAAATTTAAGTGGAGAAGTTAAAAGAATATTATTAAATCTGGGATTTTCTTCTGTAGAAATAAAAAAAGATTTACAGGGGAAAGATAGAATGATAAAAGCTATTTCATGATATTGGGCGGCCAAGTTAAATCGCAAATTCAGTATATTCTTTAAATATTGTTGATTTCGCCCTTAAAAAAAGCTACCATACCTTTAGTGTCAGAGTTGTTCTACGGCTGGCTCTATTGAATTTACAAAAATATTCAGCAATATGAGCTTGTAATGTTTTAGCGGAGCAAAATGAGTTCATTTCTCTTGGCCGGTCTATAAATTAGCTATTTGACTATGAATTTCTGGCAAATTTATTACCGTTTCCTGCAGTTCTAGAGTTAGACGTTTACATTCGTTTTAATAACGTATACCTTGACCAAACATTAATTAAAATTTTATCTTTCAAAGCCCTCTAATCCTAAAATAAAACTGTAAGCCCTCGCAACTTCAATTCGCTCGCTTGTTCTACCAGAACCTCCGCCATGACCAGCATCCATGTTGCAATCTAACAGCAAAGGATTTGAATTTGTGCGATATTCTCTGATTTTTGCAATCCATTTTAGTGGTTCCCAATATTGAACTTGTGAATCGTGGTAACCAGTTGTGATAAAAAGCGCTGGATAATCCATTTTTTTGACATTATCATAAGGCGAATAATTCAACATGTAATAATAGAAATCTTCTTCATTAGGATTCCCCCATTCTTCATATTCTCCAACAGTTAGCGGAATTGTTTCGTCCAACATGGTCGTAACTACATCAACAAAAGGTACTTGTGCAATAATTCCTTTCCAAAGGTAAGGCGCCATATTTGTAACGGCACCCATTAAAAGTCCTCCAGCGCTTCCGCCTTGAGCATAAATTTTTTCTTTGTCACAGTATCCTTTCATTCCTAAATATTCAGCAGCATTAATGAAATCTGTAAAAGTATTTTTCTTTTTCAGAAATTTTCCATTTTTATACCAATGTTCCCCTAAATATTTTCCTCCTCGAATGTGAGCAATTGCAAAAACAAAACCTCTGTCTAGCAAACTAATTCTTGTTGCCGAAAATCCTGCTGGAATCGTAACTCCATAAGAACCATAACCATAGAGCAGGAGTGGAGCTTCGCTTAAATCGGTTCCCTTTTTGAAAACAAGAGAAATTGGAATTTTTGTTCCATCATTTGCTGTTGCCCAAACGCGTTTTGATTCGTAATTTTCAACTTTAAAATTTGGATCGATTAATTTCTTCTGAAAAAATAGTGAATTTGAATTACTAATTAAATTGTAAGCAAAAATAGACGCTGGAGTCGTCATTGAATTATAAGAATAATAAATCGAAGTAGCTTCATAATCATCGTTGTAAGCTAAATCTAAACTGTAAGCCTCTTCTTTAATTTCAATTTTAGATTTGGATTTTGATTGTAAATTTATAATTTCAATTTCTTGTAAACCATTTATTCGTTTTTGAACCAGCAGAAAGTTTTTCAAAACTAACATTCCTTCAATCAGAATTTTTTTGTCATGCTCAACAATTGTTTTTATTTCAGAATTTTTTTCTGGAAAGTCTGAATACAAGATTATTTTATTGTTTTCTGAATTTTGGTTACTTGTGACGTAAAAACCTTTTTCACCATCTTGTACATGATATAGATGTCCATTTTGTCTGGGCAGAAAGATTTTGTAGGAAAGCTCTGGATGGTTTGAATTAATTAATAATTGTTCGTTTGTAGAAGAACTTTCCGAACCAATAATAATGTATTTATCGGAAATGGTTTTTGAAATCGAAACGGAGAATCGTTCGTCACTTTCTTCAAAAACCAAAATATCTTTTTTAGAATCTGTTCCCAAAACATGCTTGTAAACTTGAAATTCACGCAACGTTTGCTCGTCTTTTTTGACATAAAAAACAGTTTTATTGTCATTTGCCCAAACAATTGAACCATCTGTATTTTTGATGTTGTCTTTTAAAATTTTAGAAGTTTTTTCATCTCTGAAATAGATTGTATATTTTCTTCTTCCAATAAAATCTTCACTAAAAGCCAATAATTGATTATTTGTTGAAGGCGACCAATCTCCTAAGTCGTAATAAGATTTTCCTTTTGCACGTTCATTTTCATCAAAAAATAGTTTTTCTTTTCCATTTTCTGTCAAATAAATTTCTTGGTAATCTTTTTTCTCAATGCTTTTTGACTGAAATTGTCTTCCATTTATAAAATATGGAGTGCTCACATCATTTGGATTGATTCTATTTTCAAATTCATCCAATAAAATGTTTTGAAGTTTTTCCACGGAAGAAAAATAGATTTCTGTATTTTTATTTTCAGCAGCAATTAAATCCAAAACTTCTTTTGAATCTCGTTTGTTCATCCAAAAATAAGAATCCGTTCTCGAATGATTCAAATTTGTTAGAATAGTATCTTTTTTTGGAGCTTTTAATTCGTTTTGTGATTTTATTGTATTCATATTCAAAATTGTAATTAGAAAAACAAGGGCATTTCTTACTTTCATTAGGGGATTTTTAGAAATACGAAATTAATAAAATAAAGTGGATTTAATAATTCAAAATTTCATTTTCTCATGTTACTAAGACAACTTCTTTTTTTGTTAGAAACTAAATCTTAAGAAGAATGTAATTGCAGATTTATTTCTAAAAAGTGAAAAAATCAAAATTAAGTTCCATAAACTTTGAATATATTACCTTGGTAACTATCTTTGTAAAATGGAAATCGGTGAAGAAATAAAAACCAAGTTTAAGAGTTCGCAGCAAAAAGCGATGATAAACGTGCGATTTACCTCAAATTGGATGGCGCAAAAGCAAAGTAATTACATGCTGAAACATGATATTTCGATGGCACAGTTCAATATTTTGAGAATTTTACGTGGAGCAAAGGATTTTTTAAATGTGAATACAATTAAGGATAGAATGATTGAAAAATCTCCTAATACAACTCGTTTGATGGATAAATTAATTGAAAAAGAATTAATTGAACGTGTTCGTTGTGAGGAAGATAGAAGAGTTGTTTATGTTAAAATTGTAAATAAGGGCTTAAATCTATTAAGCGTCATTGATGCAGATTGTACTTTTGAACACCTTATTTTAATGGAAAATAGAATTACTTCAGAAGAGGCAGAAATTTTAAGCGCTTTACTTGACAAAATTAGAGGGTAAACTAAAAATATTTTCAAATTAGTTTGAAACAAAAAAATTCATGAAAAAAAACATCATAACTATAACAATAATATTAATATTTTTTAATTTTAGTTTTTCTCAAAACCCAAGTCAAAATCAAAAGATAGGTATTTTAAGCGGTCAAGTTCAAGATTCTTTGACAGGAAAACCCTTGGATTACGTGTCTGTAAAATTATATTCTACTAAAGATTCACTTGTAAAAACGGGAGTTTACACCAACGAAAAAGGAGCAATTTTTTTAGATGAAATTATGCTGGGTAAATATTTTGCAAAAATTTCAATATCTGGTTTTAAAACGAAGATAATTCCGAATATTTCTTTTTCTGCTGAAAAACCAAATCGCGATTTGGGAAGAATTGGTCTCACTGCTGATTCTCTGCTTCAATTGAAAGAAGTTAAAATTACTGCTAGTCAAGATCTTTTGTTAAATAATATTGACAAAAAAGTATATAATGTTGGCGAAGATTTGTCGGTTGTCGGAGGAACTGCAGTTGATATTTTAAATAATGTTCCTTCTATTGAAATAGATCAAGACGGAAAAATTTCACTTCGAGGTGATGGAAATGTGACCATTTTAATTGATGGAAGACCAAGTTCGATTGCTGGCGGAAATGGAAAAAGTTTTTTAGATGCTTTACCAGCCAATTCGATTGAAAGAATAGAAATTGTGACAAATCCTTCCGCTAAATATGACCCAGATGGAACGGCAGGAATTATCAATATTGTTCTTAAAAAGAATAAATTAAAAGGAATTAATGGAAATGTCACTTTGAGTGGAGGAACTGGGAATTTATTTAATGGTGCTACTGCATTGAGTGTAAGAAACGCAAAAGTGAATGTTTATGGGAATTATTCATACAAATATTATGAGGGATATAGAGATTATGAAAGTTTATTGAAACGTACAATAGGCAATAATTTTTTTGGATTAAACCAATATCGAAATGGTACAGATTTAATGATAAATCATACTGCAAGAGTTGGCTCAGATTTTTACATAAAGGATAGAAATACACTAGGATTTTCTGCGACATTAAATTTGGGTGAAAGAGCCAGAACAGGAGATTTATACAATTCTCAATTTGATTTAGCTGGAGATACGATTCAAAATTGGTTACGCTCATCATCTGATCCTTCAAAAAATGATGGAATGGATTTCAATTTGAATTATAAATTAGATTTTAAAGAAGATAAAGGAAGCCTTGTTTTTGATGCTAATCAATCCTTTGGGAAAGATAAAATTCAAGGTTTTTATTTGGAAGATTACAACACAAAAAATGGAACATCAGACAACCGGTTGGATTTAAATCAGCGTTTGGATAACAAAGAGAAGTTTAATGTTTCAACTTTTCAAACTGACTTAATTCGAATTTTCCCGAAATCAATAAAATTTGAAGCAGGAGCAAAGGCAATTCTTAGAAATTCAACTGTTAATACTTATTCTGAAACGGAAGATTCTCTGTCGAAAATATATTTGGAAGATACCGTTTCAAATTTCAAATACGAATATATTGAACAAATATTCTCTTTGTATTCTAATTTTGGTCAACAGGTGAAAAAAATTAAATATCAAGTAGGATTAAGAGCCGAACAAGCTTTACAAGCACCAAATTTAATTTCCGATTCTCTTTCCTTCAGAAACGATTATTTCAATTTATTTCCTTCCGCTTTTGTAAAATATGAAGTTGGAAAAGCAAGTGAATTGAGTTTATCTTACAGTCGAAGAATCAATCGTCCATCAAGTGAAACTTTAAATCCATTTACAAGTTATGCAGATCCATTTAATTTGAGAACAGGAAATCCTGCTGTGAAACCAGAATACATTAATTCTTTTGACTTTGGATATTCAATTAACAAGAAAAAATTTAATATAACAGCAAGTTTATTTTACCGTCAAACAACTAGTGTGATTTCAAGAGTAAAACTTTTTTACGATAATGGAACAACTGCCATTTCGTATGTTAATTTAGATGAAAGTATCAGTTATGGTCCGGAAATCGTTTTTGTTTATCGTCCTTTTCCTTGGATGAAAAACGTCATTTCTGGTAATGGAAACCAAATGAAATATATTGATAATTCAAGTGCTGTTGATTTTAATAATAGTGGATTTTTCTGGAGTGCTAAATATTCTGGTTCATTCGAATTTTGGAAAAAAACAGCAACAATTCAGCTAAATGCACGATATAATTCACCAATTGTTCGCCCTCAAGGAGTCGTACAACCAAGAGCTTCTGTAGATTTATCAGGAGATAAAACGTATAAAGACGGAAAATGGACTTTTGGATTTAGATTGACAGACATTTTTAACACTCAGGAATTTCGTTTAAAATTTGATCAACCTGGAACCTATCAAACATCCAGATTCAAACAAAATACACGCAGATTTTATTTGAATATTTCTTATAAATTTGGTAAATACGAAATCAAAAAAGCCAAAGCTGAAGGTGCAGGCGGTGGAACTGATTTTTAAGTTTAAGCTAAATTAATTTAAATTAAATGTCCATTTTTCAATTTAAGCATTTCTCGATTCTTCAAAAAGATTCCGCAATGAAAATCGGAACAGATGCAATGATTTTAGGGGCTTTGGTTTCAGTAGAAGCTAAAACTACGGTATTGGATATTGGAACAGGAACTGGTGTTTTGAGTTTGATGTTGGCTCAAAAAAACAAAAACATGCATATTTCTGCAATTGAAATAGATGAAAAAGCGAGTTTTGAAGCAAAATTTAATGTTGAAAATTCTACCTATAAGAATCAAATTGACGTAATTTTTTCAGATTTTTTAGAATATGATTTTAGTGGGAAATTTGATTTAATTGTTACAAATCCTCCATTTTTTGAAAATAGTCTGAAATCAAGCGGAAAATTTAAAAGCGAACAAACAAACCTTGCTCGACACACCGATTCATTGCCTTTTGAAAGGTTGATAAAAAAAGTTTCAGATTTATTAAATGAAGAAGGTGATTTTTGGATTATTTTACCACATGTTGCTGCCGCTAAATTAATTGTTATCGCGCATAAACAGGACTTGTTTTTGATAGAAGAGATTGCAGTTTACGGAAAACCAAATATACTAATTCGAAAAATTTTGCGTTTCTCGAAAAATAGCATAAAACATGTAACAACAAGCTTATTAATTAGGGAAAACAATAGCGATTATTCTGACGAATATAAATCATTAACTTTTGATTTTCATAACCGAAAATTATAACTATCTTTAGTCACATTTTGAAAATAATAATATGAACATTTTGAAAAATCTCTTTTTATTTTTGATTCTTTTTATTTTTTCAGCCTCTTTAAGCTTTAGTGATGGCAATTCGTTTAAAAAAAATTCCTCAAATGGATTTACGAATAACGGACTCAACCTTGAATGCAAAAATGCAAATATATTTATAACTGATGAAGAATTTATCGAAAATATAATAACTGCTGGTGAGGCATTTCCTGTTAAATTTGAAGATATTTCTGCCTTTACGTCAAAAAGTGAAAAAGTTTTCCCTGGAAGGAAGCCAGAACGTACTAATTCTGAGGGAGAGGAAAAAGTAATAAAATGTGATCACTTTTATACTGAAAGTACAGGATTTACTGACCAATCTAGTTTTATTTTAAGAACAGATTTAGTTTTAAATCAAGCAATTTATTCAGGTAATCAGTGGAAAGATTCAACGGGAGATAATTTTGACTAGAATTTAATAAAACCTTTATTTTGAATACTGAAAAATTATTAATTATTGGGAATGTTTGGCCTGAACCAAATTCTTCCGCTGCGGGTGCAAGAATTCTTCAACTTATAATTAGTCTAATTTCGCAAAAGAAATTTGAAATAACTTTTGCATCAGCGGCTATAAATTCAGAACATTCTTTCGATTTAAGCATTTTTGGGATAAATGAAATTAAAGTTGAATTAAATTCTTCTAGTTTTGATATTTTTATAAAAAATCTGAATCCGAAGTTTGTTTTATTTGATCGCTTTATGATTGAAGAACAATTTGGATGGCGTGTTCGTGAAAATTGTCCTTCTGCACTAACTATATTAGACACAGAAGATTTACATTTATTGCGTTTGGGACGACAAAAAGCCTTCCAAGAAAAAAGAGATTTTCAACAAAAGGACTTATTTTCTGATATTGCAAAACGTGAAATTGCTTCGATTTTGCGCTGTGATTTAAATTTAATTATTTCTGAAATCGAATATGAAATTTTAAGAAGTGACTTTAAAATAAATCCAAAAATATTGCTTTACATTCCTTTCTTAATTGACGAAATAAATAAAAAAACACCCAATTTTGAAGAAAGAATTGATTTCGCATTCATTGGTAATTTTTATCATGAACCAAATATTGATGCTGTTTTGAATTTGAAAGAAAAGATTTGGCCTTTGATTCGAAAGAAACTTCCAAAAGCAAATTTAAATATTTATGGAGCATATATGCCTTCAAAAGTTTTACAATTAAACAAACATACTGATGGTTTTTACATCAAAGGAAGAATTGAAAATTCAAAAGATGTTTTTACTTCCGCAAGAGTATTTTTGGCGCCTCTCAGATTTGGAGCAGGACAAAAAGGAAAACTTTTTGAAACATTTGTCAATGGAATTCCCTCTGTAACTACCTCAATTGGAAGGGAATCCATGAGTGGAGATTTACCTTGGAATGGCTTTGTTTCAGATGATTTTTCTTATTTCGCTGAAAAAGCGGTGGAACTTTATTTGGATAAAATTTTATGGCAAAAATCTATTAAAAACGGATTTAAAATATTGAAAAAAAGGTATTTAAGAGCAGATTTTGATTCTATTTTTGAATATACTTTAATTGAAATTCAAGAAAATCTGGAAAACCATAGAAATGATAATTTTATAGGACAGATTTTACAAAATAATTTATCCAATACGACAAAATTCATGTCAAAATGGATAGAAGAAAAAAATAAAAGAATAGAAAATTAATTGTATTTGACTATTTTGTCTCGTAAATTTAAAATTCGTATTAAAGTTTAGTATGTTTGTAAACGTAAAATTATTTAATTGATTTTAATTCAATGAGCAATTTTTTATAATTTTAAAATAAATTCAATGTTTAAATTTATTCTTATTTTTTTAGTACTAAGTTTGTTTGATACTCCATTTTTTTCTCAGAATATGAATCCAATTTCCTTAACATGGAATTTTATCCATCCACAAAAAAAAACGATAATTTCTTTTGGTGAAAAAGGCTCTGTTCAAGAAAAATTAATAGAAATAGGGGAGTTGCCGGATCCTTTTTATGGAGAAAATGAAAAATTATTTTCGTGGATTGAAAAACATGATTGGGAATTTTATTCTGATTTTGAACTTTCAGCATCAGATTTTAAAAATGAATTTATCGAATTAAATTTTCCAGTTGTTGATACATATTCAAAAATATACTTGAATGACTCCTTAATTGCACAAACAAATAATGCTTTTCATCCATATTCGCTGCAAATAAAGGAAAAAGCCAAAATTGGTAAAAATAAATTAAAAGTTATTTTCCAATCACCCATAAATTATCATAGAAAAGCTTTTGATGCGAGAAGTTCTCAATTGCCATCACCAAATGATGTTGGAGAAATTGCAGTAGCATCGATGTCACGTAAACCACAATATCAATTCGGTTGGGATTGGGCATTGAGAATGAATACAATAGGGTTTTGGAAAACAGTAAAAGTATTGAAATATTCTTCTAACAAAGTGGTTCAAACTAAAGTTGAAACGAATTCGATTCATGGAAATACTGCCGATTTAGAGCTTAAAGTTTATTTTTTAATTGCGAATAATGAAAAATATACAATTGAAAGCAAGCTTTTTGGGAGGTATGAAAATCTTCAATTAAACGGCAATGCTATTTCACTTCCTTTAGTTTTAAAGAATCCAACTTTATGGTGGCCTAGAGGACATGGTGATCAATTTTTATATGAGGATGAAATTGCAATTTTAGACAATAAAAATATGTTAATTTCAACTCAAAAAATAAAATTTGGTATTCGAACAAGCGAATTAATTCAAGAAAAAGATAAATGGGGAACAAGTTTTTATCTAAAAATTAATGATAAACCTATTTTCTGTAAAGGTGCGAATTACATTCCACAAGATGTTTTTCCATCACGAATTACAAATGAATCAACGATCAATTTGATAGAACAAATGCGAAAATCCAATTTTAACATGGTGCGTGTTTGGGGCGGAGGTTTTTACCAAGATGATATTTTTTACGAAACTTGCGATGAAAAAGGAATCATGGTTTGGCAAGATTTAATGTTTGCTTGTGCTATGTATCCTGGAGATAAAGAATTTCTGGCTTCAGTTGAAAAAGAATTAAATTTTCAAATTCCAAGAATTTCAGCTCATCCCTCTGTTGTTTATTTTAATGGAAACAATGAAGTAGATGTAGCATGGAAAAATTGGGCTTTTCAAATCCGTTATTTAATCGGACCAAAAACTCAAAAGGAAATTGAAAAGGATTATTTTAATTTATTTAAAGTCTTAGCGCCAAATGTGATAAATAGTCATACAAATTTACCCTACGAACATACTTCTCCACTAAGTAATTGGGGTAAAGATGAATATTACAAACACGGAACAATGCATTATTGGGGAGTTTGGCATGGAAAAGACCCTATAGAAGATTTCGGTTTGAAATCTGGAAGATTTAATGCAGAATATGGTTTTCAATCATTTCCAGAATATTCAACTCTCAAAACTTTTAGCGTTGAAAAAGATTGGGAATTAAATTCTGATGTGATGAAACATCACCAAAAATCATACGTTGGAAACGGAATGATTAAAAAACATTCGGATAATTTATTTGGTTCTACAAGTGATTTTAAAGAATTTATTTATTTTTCTCAATTGACGCAAGCAAAAGCAGTTGGAATTGCAATTTCAGGTCATCGCACTGACGCTCCAAGATGCATGGGAACGCTTTATTGGCAACTAAATGACTGTTGGTCGGCGCCAACTTGGTCAAGTATCGATTATTTCAATAATTGGAAAGCATTACAATACCAAGTTAAAAATGATTTTGAAGATGTTGCAATAATTGAACAAACGAAGGAACTTGGGAAAGAAAAATATTTTTTGATTTCAGATGTTTCCGATACTTTTGATTGTCAATTAAAATTTGAAGTATTTGATTTAGCTGGAAAAATTATGTTAGAAAAAACAGAAAAAATAAGTGTAAAAGGAAATAAACTTCAAGAAATTGCTCTAGAAACACAAATAGATTCACTTTGTAATAAAAATTATATTATTAAGGTTTTTTGGAACAATAGTTTAGGTGTGGAAAAAACTAGAATATTTTTCCACGAAAAAGATAAAAAAGTATTCAAAGGTAAAAAGGAGGACGTAACTTTTGATTTAGTTGAAATTAATGAATTTACTAAGACTGCAAAAATCAAAATTAATAATTCAAAATTTATTGCCAATTGTTGGGTATATTCAAATAAAACGGGAATAACTTTCAATACAAATTTCGAACACTATTTGCCAGGAGAACATTTTATTGAAATAAAATTTGAAAATACTCCAGTTTTAAGTGATTTTGGAATCATTTGGAGGTAAGGAAAAACTAATAAAGTTTTATTTTAAACTTTATTTTAAAACTTAGATTAATTATTCAAACAACATATGATGCCGCAGGAGAATCAGCTTAGCTGATGAAGACCAAACGAAAGAGCAGGGATAATATTTGTAGCGGCGAATTTTAATCCGCTGTTACAAATAAATATTTTCTTTTTGGTGTATGTTTTGTTTAAAAAAACATGACAAAAACTAATTAAATTTTGTTTGAATCAAAATGTTTTTATAAAACATTTTTCTTATTTTGCTTTATTCAATTCATGCTTCAAACCTTCCCATTCAACTAAATGTAATTTTACAGTTCCAACTGGAATTTTTGCTCTAACAAGAATTGGAATTCTATTTTCATCGTTTGTTACCCAAAAATTTAAGTCGCTGTCATTTTCAAAGTATCGACCTTT
>CANLGD010000065.1 GCA_947490145.1 Flavobacteriia bacterium | reverse complement strand
GTTAATGCATTTCCGTACTCATATTTACCTTTTACTCCAGCAGTCGCAATGCCTACTTCAGCACCGTAAAATCCTTGTAGACGTGTAGAACCTTTTCTCCATTCTAAACCTCCTGATAAACCCAAGTTAGACGTACTCATTTTTCCAGTGTTTTCAACCGTAGCTGGTAATGTTGGGTACAAAGCATCAACGTCGCTTCTGTTGTCAACAATATTTACTTGTTTGTTAGAATTCATTCCGATTCTTAACGCTCCTCTGTAGGCCATTTTCTCAGAAACAAAATACTTTCCAACAATTGTTTGATTTCCCGTTGCCCAATTAAAAGTTGGAGCAAGGTTTAATCCGTTTCCTCCAATAAAGTTACCGAAGTAATTTAAAAATGGAGTTGCATCAATTCCTAAAGCCCAGTCACCAGTTTCTGGCAAAAAGTTTTCACCTTTTTTAGATGTTAAATCTTGTGCAAACATTGAAGTCGTCAATGTTAATGCACCTACAAAAATAGATAATTTTTTCATATTTATATTTTTTGGTTTAAGCAAATATACGTTTAATATCTTTGTTTGGTTACAAATATTTATCAACTTATAAAGGTTTAAAACTTATTTTAAAAAAAAATAATAAAAAGGATTTTATTTTGCGCTTCTCCATTTACCAAGGTTCGTAGAAAAAGTAAATAAATTATTAAAACCTGCTGAAGAATAAGCAATTAGGCCATAATCTAAACTAAATCGTTTGAAATACATACCTATTCCAAACGAAAATCCAGCTATTCCAGGTTTTTGAGCTAACTTTAATTCTTGCCTTCTATGATAATCAAAAGCTGTTCGCACGTGCAAATTTTTAGAAAGAATTAATTCTAATTGATAAGTAAAATGTCTAAAAAATTTCTCACCAAAGCCGGGCAATTTAGCAGCAATCGTATCTCCAGTTAAAACATCAATTGTTGGTTTTAAACTTGGATCTATGTATGTTAAGTCAAATTTATTCAAATGATGAACTAATAACGAAAAACGAAAAGGGGCATGTTTGAATTTATGTCCAATTGCAAATTGAAACTCAGTAGGCAAAGTAGCTCTACTATCTTTTTGGAAACCCTTAAATTGATATCCAGCATTTTTAACTAAAGCAGTCATTGTTAAATTCTTTTCTTTGATTTCATAAGTACCTGCCAAATCAACTGAAATACCAAAAGAAGCATTTGTTTCGTATTGAGAATAAATTAAATTAACATTAGAACCTATCGATATCAATGGATTAATTTGCTTTGCAAGTCCCGCACCTAAAATAAAATCACCAGCATAAAATTTGCCTATGTTGGTTCCCGCTTCATCGTATCTATTCATGTTTCCATAATTAACATATCGAAATGAACCAAAAGTATTTAAATCTTTCATGGCTTTACCGTAAGTTAACATTCCATAATTAATTCCACTCGCTAAAATGGCTTGATTAAAACCTACTTGCCTGTTATTCAATGGATTCAGTAGAGATGGGTTTTGAATGGCTAAATTTAAATCTTGATCTTTTGAAGTAATAAAATCATTTCCTAAAGCAGCTGATCTTGCATTAAAAGGCAAATTCAAAAAAGCAAAAGAATTTTCTCCACCTGTTTGAGAACGTAAAATTGAATTTGTAAGTAAAAGAAAAAAAAGAATTTTAGATTTCATAACTTAAATAAACGATGGATTTTTAAAATTATTTCAATTTTCAGATAAAACATTTTTACCTGCAATCCATCCTGTCGTCCAAGCTGCCTGAAAATTAAAACCTCCAGTTATTCCATCAATATCAAGAATTTCCCCTGCAAAAAATAAGCCAGGAAGCACTTTACTTTCCATCGTCTTCACATTAATATTAGCTAAAGAAACACCACCTGCAGTTACAAATTCTTCTTTAAAAGTTGTTTTCCCTTTTACTGGATAACGGTCGTTGATTAAATTATTAATCAACTTGTTTAGTGATTTTTTACTAAGCTCTTTCCAGCGATTTTCTTCATTAATTTCGGATTTTTGAAGTAAAAAAGTCCATAATCGCTTCGATAAATTAAATGGATTAAAGGTTACAAGCTTTTTTTCTTGATTTTGTTCTGCAAATTTTTCTAAAATTTGCAGAACTTCTTCATCTTTTAGATTATTTAACCAATTTACTAAAATTGCGAAATCGTATTTTTTCTCTTCCAAAATTCTCGCTCCCCAAGCCGAAAGCTTTAAAATTGCTGGACCGCTCATCCCCCAATGCGTTATTAACAATGGTCCATTTGCAATCAATTTTGTACTTTCAACTTTTACAGTTGCATTTTCAACCACAATTCCCATCAATTCACTTACAGGATTTTTAGGCATATTAAAAGTAAATAATGAAGGTACAGGATGAATAATTTCATGATTTAGTCTTGAAATCCAATCAAAATTAGACAATTTAGGATGCCCACCAGTTGTAACAATTATCTTATCAACAAGGAAAATTTCTTCCAGAGACTTTAATTCAAAACCATTTTCATTTTTTGTAATTCGAACGATCGGCTTTTGAATCAAAACATCAATTTTGAGTTTTTTAGCTTCATTTTCAAAACAATCAATAATGGTTTGAGAAGAATTTGATTTCGGAAAAATGCAATTGTCATTTAAGGTTTCAAGTTCTACTCCTCTTTTTTTAAACCATTCAATCGTAGAACTTGTATTAAATTGATCAAAAGCTTTTCTTAAATAATTTTCACCTCTTGGATAATATTTTGACAATTCTTTATTTTCAAAGCAAGCATGCGTTAAGTTACATCTTCCTCCACCTGAAACTTTTACTTTTTGTAAAACCTTATTTGACTTTTCAAAAATAGTAACTTTTGCAAAAGGAAAATGTTGTTTTACACTTAAGGCTGCGAAAAATCCTGCAGCTCCACCACCGATAATTGCAACGTGAAATTTATCATTTGACTTGTTTTGACTCATTTATTCCTTACCTAATTTGCAAAAAATCAATACTTAATGCTCTTTCAAAAAATTTCAAAGTCTTTTTTTCTTTTGGAGTGACAAGACTAAAGGAAATACCTTTTTTTCCAGCTCTTGCAGTTCTTCCACTTCGATGAGTGTAATATTCTTCTTTGTCGGGTAATTGATAATGAACAACATAAGACAAACCATCAATATCAATACCTCTAGCAGCAATATCAGTAGCAACTAAAATTTGTAAACTTTCATTTTTGAAAGCACGCATTACTTTATCACGCTCTTTTTGCAATAAATCTCCATGTAAAGCATCTGTTAAAATATTTTTAGCTATCAATTGTTTCGATAAAGTCTGCGCCATAACTTTCGTTTTACAGAAAATCATACCGCGATTTTTGTGTTCCGACTTTAAGAATTGAAGCAACAGATAAAATTTTTCACTTTCATCACAAACTGAAAACTGATGTGTAATATCTTTATTCACAACATTTTTACTATTTATTGTAATGTGCGGTGCTCCAAAAGAAATATGTTTTTTAATCATTAAATTAATCGCTTCTGGCATGGTAGCTGAAAAAAGCCATTTATTTTCTACCGTTGTCAAAAATCCAAGTATTTCATCCAATTCTTTTTGAAAACCCATGCTTAACATTTCGTCAGCTTCGTCTAAAACAACTGTTTTTACGCAAGATAAATCGACCACATTTCGATTGACCAAATCAATTAATCTTCCTGGAGTTGCAACAATGATGTGAGTTGGACGGCTTAAAGCACTAATTTGCTTATCAATTGGCTCTCCACCGTAAACGGACTCAGTGAAAATTTGCTCTGAATATTTAGTGAATTTAAATAATTGTTTCGCAATTTGTTGTCCCAATTCTCTTGTTGGACACAAAATTAATCCTTGAATTTGATTTCTTTTTGGATCGATTTGATGCAATAATGGTAAACCATAAGCTGCAGTTTTACCAGTTCCAGTTTGAGCCTGACCAATTAAATCGGTTTTAGAATTTATAAGTAAAGGAATTACAGCTAATTGAATCTCTGAAGGATTGACAATCTTTAAATCAACTAATCCTTTAATAAACTCTTTTTTTACACCTAATTGTTCGAAATTTTTCAAAATATTTTTTCTGCAAAGGTAAGATTTTATTCATGTTTTGAGCATAAAAAAATACACCAAAACAAAATACAACCCCTTCAGGGTGTACACCCTTTCACCCTTACCACCCTGAAGGGGTTATTTTTTCAGCTATTTAATAAACTATTTTTTAGCATTTTGAAGGTTAAATCCAAGTGAAAGTCCCAATAATCCACCTTTTCCTTGAGAAGAATAAAAAACATTTACAGGAATATTTAAAGAACCAGATCTAAAAGTTCTTCCGAAAGCAACTAACCAAGTCATGCTTAATTTCAAAGAACCATTTTTATCTGTATGTTTTTCATCGAAATTATCATTCGAAATATAAACCGATGGTTTAACATTTGAATTGTGGTATAATCCATTTGGATTCATAAAATATTGGTTTCCAGATTAATAGTTACGTCTCCTGGCATATCTGAACATAAAATGTGTAAACATGCCAAAACCAGAAGCAGAAATTGATTTTGAAACTCGTTTACTTTTTGTACATTTTTTAAAGGCTTTTATTTGATAACTGACTGCCTTTGAATTTTTCGATTTAAATTGATTCAAAGCATCAGTTTTATTTGCTGAAGTAATTGCATTGACAATTGCAACATGAATAACGTCAATAAAACTAAAATTTATTCATTTTTTTATGTTGAATTTTTAACAAAATTTTCTCCTTAACTTGCTCAAGAGTATATGATTCACTTGTAATTTTAAATAATCTTTTCAACTCATTTTGACTATTTAAAATTTCAGTTTTTAACGATTTATACATAAAATAACTTTTGATATAAGAATTTTTAAACAGAAGCACTGATAAAATAAATTTAAAAAAAAGTTTTATCTTGAAAGAAAATTGTTTGTTTGCATCTAAATGTAATTTATGCAGGATGAATTTATTTCGATTTGAAACAATACTTACATCCTTTTTCTTGAATAATTTTCCAATTGTTGAAGAACTTGGATGAATGCAAATTGAATTTTCATCATAGAAACATTCCCAACCCAATCTCCAAGCACGAATTGATAAATCTACGTCTTCCCAATAAAATGGGGCATAAATTTCATCAAATCCTTTTAGTAATTGAATTTTTTCTCTATCAATTAAAGCATTTGCACCGGAAAGCATAAAGGTTGGAATCCAAAAATCATTTTCAACTTGTTCAATTTCATAATTTGTTGATCCTTTGATTTTTATTCCACTATAATCTGGAAACTTTGCTGTATCTTGGGTTTCTCCATTCGTACCAACAATTTTTCCCATAACACCAAAAGTCGATTTATTTTCAAAATACTTGAATTGATTGTGGAAATAATTATTAGTAAGTTTAACATCATTGTTTAAAATAAAAACTAAGTCTTTTTTAGCTGCTAAAATTCCTAAATTTATAGTTGGAGAAAATCCTTTATTAATTTCGTTTTTTAAAATTAGGATAGAAGGATACTTTTCTGAAATAAAATCTACTGTTTTGTCTGTTGAAGCATCATCACAAAGAATTAACTCAAAATCAATTTTTTCATGCTTTAAAGCACTTAAAACTGTAGGAATATTTTCTTCCAACAATTTTTTCCCATTGAAAGTTGGTATTACGACCGAAATTGATTTTTTCAAAATAATTTTAACTTGAACTAATTAAATATAGGCACAAATTTAAAATCTTTTCCGTCAAATAAACCTTTATCGCTTAATTTTAATTCTGGAATTACCAATAAAGCGCAAAAAGATAAAGTCATGTATGGCGCATTTAAAGTTGACCCTAATCTTTTTGCTTCTGCATCAATTCTTGAATATTCATCAGCGATAATGTAAGCATCTTTGTGCGACATTATACCTGCGACAGGCAGCGAAACAACCATTTTCACCTCATCTGAACTAAGAGAAACTCCGCCTTTTTCTTCAATAATTAAATTTATGGCTTTCACAAGTGCCTCATCATCAACACCTACTGCGATAATGTTGTGACTATCATGCGCCACGCAACTTGCAATTGCTCCACTTTTCAGACCGAAATTTTTCACAAAAGCGACAGCTGGTTCTGCTGAAAAATACCTGTTCACAACGACTATTTTTAAAATATCATTTTCCACATCAGCAAGTAAAAATCCATTTTCATCATCGACATTATGATTTTCTTGCTTAGTAATTAATTGACCATTTTCAACAACTATAACTTTAACATTTGTTGCATCAGCTTTTACTTGCAGTTGTTCCTTTATGATTTCCTTACAAGAAAAATTATTTACAGGTTTTATGTCAACAGATTGAATAAACGTTTTTTGATTTTCTGCCACTAATTCTCCATTAATGTAGGTTTGAAAAACTTCAAAATCTTTTAAATCTTTAACAATGCAGAAATCTGCAGGATCATTTTTTTGCAACAATCCCACATTCATTGAATAATGTTCGATCACATTTTTAGAACAAGCTCTCAAAACATTAAATAAATCACACCCTTTTTCAATTGCGCGTTTTGCAATTTCATTAATATGACTTACAACCAAATCATTTGGGTGTTTATCATCTGAGCAAAACATCACCATCTCGGGGAATTTATCAATTATGGTCCAAAGAGCTTCGAAATTTTTGGCAGCACTACCCTCCCGGATAATAATTTTCATTCCATGAGAAATTTTCTCCAAAGCTTCTTCTAAACCAAAACATTCGTGATCAGTGGAAATTCCTGCAGAAATGTATTTTTCTACCCATTCTCCTATGATACCAGGTAAATGTCCATCAATTACTTTTCCCATTCTTTTTGCAATGGTAATTTTTTCCATTACATCAGGATCAGAGAAAATAACGCCTGGATAGTTCATCATTTCAGCCAAATAATTTACATTTTCCCAAGTCAAAATTTCTTCAATATCACTTGGAGTTATTGTTGCACCAGCAGTTTCAAATTGCGTTGCAGGAACACATGAAGGTGCCCCAAAATAAAATTTAAACGGAGTTTGTTTTCCATTGTCAATCATGAATTTCACGCCATCTTTTCCTAAAACATTCCCTATTTCATGTGGATCTGAAATTGTAGCCACAGTTCCATGTAAAACTGCTAATCGAGCAAATTCAGACGGCACAAGCATTGAACTTTCAATATGAACGTGAGCATCTACAAAACCAGGAATTATATAATTTGTCGAATCAACTTCTTTGTATTCAATTTCAGAAATTTTTCCATTTAAAATGGTAATTACACCTTTTTGAATTGTTTTTGAAATTACATCAACAATATTTCCCTCTATTTTTTGCTTGCTCATTTCTATTTTATTGAATGCGAATTTACAAAAAATAAATAGATTTTCATCTGATTTCTGCCTGTTTAGTAAACGTTTAGTTCCCTAAAATGATTTAGTCAAGGGCTTTTAATTTTTATATTTGAGTACCTTTGTCATAATTGTAGAAATATAAATAAAAGTTTAAATAAAAATGGAAAACGATATAGAAAAAATTGAATTTAAAATCACAGGGGAATACATTGAACTAATTCAACTTTTAAAAGCGATTGGCATAGCACAAACTGGAGGCCATGCGAAAATGATCGTTGATGAAGAGATGGTTACTCGAAATGGAGCAATCGAGCTGCGTAAAAGGGCGAAATTGGTTATTGGTGATTTAATAGAAGTTGAAAATTTTATAATAAACTTGATTTAAAAAAAAATCAACCAAAAAAAAGTCCCATTCTTAAATTATGAATGGGACTTTTTAGTTTGGATAAACGAATATTATTTTATTATTTGAATTTTATTAGAAATTTCTTCAGATGAATTAGAAATAATCAAGGTGTAATTCCCTTGAGCTATTTTACTAATACTTATTATTTCTTCATTTGAATCAATTTTCCAAGTACCAACGATTTTACCTTCACTGTCAATTAATCTCACATCAGAATAATTGCTTAATTTTTCACCTTTCAAATTAATAAAATCGTGAGCAGGATTAGGGAAGATTAACAATTGAGCAATGTTTGCTTCACTTATGCTTGCACCTGAACAGTTGGTCACCACAATTGATTTAATTTGTGACGCTGAACAATTATTTACGTCAGTAAAAGTATAGGTAATATTATTTGTTCCAATCAATGTTAAACTTGGATTAAAACTGTTTAATGAAACTCCATTTCCTGTATAAGTTCCTCCAGTTGGAGTTGCTGTATTTAAAGCTAAATTACTAGCTGAATCACAAATTGAATTTGTGAAGGCAGGGAAATTAACTACTGGTAAAGCATTTACAGTCACATTTACTGAGTTTGAAGGCAATGATGTGCACCCATTTGAAGTAACAGTTGAGCTCAAATTAGCTGAAGAAGTTACATTTATTGTCTGAGTTGTTGCTCCATTTGACCAAACATTCCCAGTCGCAAGTGAAGATGTTAAGTTTACATTTCCACCAGCACAAAAAGTTAAAGGTCCCGAATTTGAAATAAGTGGAGAGCTCGGCAAAGCGTTAACAACCACAACCTTTGATGCAGACAATGAGGAACAAAGTCCTAAGACGCTTGAAACAGTATAAGTTCCAGCAGCAGAAACAGTAATAGAATTAGAAACCGACCCATTTGACCATAAATAAGAATTAGCAGCAGATGACGTCAAAGTTACTGATCCACCTTGACAAAATGTTAAAGGTCCAGAAGCAGTAATTGTCGGAACAGCTGGCGCTGGATTTACCGTTACATTTAGTGAATTTGAAGCTAAGGATGTACAGCCAGCAATTGTAACTGTATTTGTTATATTACTTGTTGTAGCAGAAACAGTTATTGTTTGAGAAGTTGCTCCAGTAGACCACACATTTCCGCTTGTTGCAGTTGAAGAAATAGTAACATTTCCGCCAGAACATAAAGTTGTTGAACCGTTTGCTGTTATAACAGGTGTATTTGGAAGCGCATTTACTGTTACAACAGATGGTAAAGAAGTCGAACTACAAGATCCATTTGAATTAGAAACTGTATAAGAATTTGCTGCACTTACAGTAATTGAATTAGTTGTTGCTCCATTTGACCAAGTATTACCACTTGTTGCTGATGAAGTTAAAGTTACCGATCCACCAGTACAAAAAGTCAGAGCTCCAGAAGCTGTTACAGTTGGAACAGATGGTCCTGAATTAACAGTAACTTGATTTAACATTGTTGCTGTATTTGATCCAAAATTATTTGTTGCTACCAAAGTGACATCGTATGTTCCTGCTGTTAAATAAGTTACAACTGGGTTTGGACTTGTACTCGTAGCTGGGGTTCCTCCTTCAAAAGTCCATAGATATGTTGCTGGATTATTCGCAGAAGTATTTGTAAAAGTAACTGCTTGCGCAGGACAAATTGAAGTACTATTTTGAGTAAATGAAGCAGTTGGACTTGTTCCTGGAACCCCTGAAATATTTATGTTATCAATAAATAATCTATTCCCAAAACCAGAATGATTAACAAATACCAATTCAAGATTTGCAGAAGTAACATACGCCGACAAATCAATTGTTTCAGTTCTCCATTCATTTGCTGTAGGTGTAAAAATTGTAGTAATTGCAGCCGAAGTTGCTAAGGTTGAATTTCCAGTTTTTAAATAAACTTGATTGTAAGTTAAACCACAATCAGCAGATATCATTACCTCCAGAGAGTCATAATTTACTGCATCATAAGGTGCATATGCAACATCAAAAGTTAAATTAGCTGAAATAACTGATGTTAAATTTAATTTTGGTACTGTAAAATAATCATTAAAACCTCGATCATCGATATCAAAATTATTAAAAACAACAGAGTTACCTGTGGTTGGATTGTTTCCAGCAGCTATATTTTGAGACCATCCACCATTGTTTTGTAAATCTATATTTGTCCAATTTACATAGGGAAAACCAGCACCAGCAAAACCCTCCGTAAATGGAATTGCTTGCCCTGTAGTCACATTTATTAGTGCAGTTTGGGTTGAGGTATTACTTCCTGCAGTATTTGTTGCAATTAGCTCCACATTATATGTTCCTGGAGTTGCATATGTTACAGTAGGGTTTGTTGCAGTGCTTGTTGCCGGCGTGCCTCCTTGAAATGACCATGCATAAGAAGTTGCACCACCCGTGCTATTATTTGTAAAAGTTACAGTTTGATTACTGCACAGATTTGTGGAGGAAGGACTGAAATTTGCCGTCGGTGAGATAGCATTTGTATATAAATCTGAATCCCAAGTACCTCTTCCAAAAGTACCTGCTCTCAATCTTCCAGTTGGATAATAAATTTCAAGATCTCTAACAGAAGTTCTGGGTAATCCTGTTGAAAACATTGTCCAACTTGTTAAAGAATTGTCTTTATAGTAAACTCCAACATCAGTTCCTGCGTATACCGCACCGTCAGAACCATTTTGATAAACAATCGTATTACATGGAACGTTTGGTAAACCACTAGAAATATTTGTCCAGGTTGTGCCACCATTAATTGTTTTGAATACCTTATTTGTAGAAGCAAAACCTGAAAAAGTAACATAAGCAACGTTTGCATCTGTATTTGAAACAGCTAAATAGGTCGGAGATAAAGATGAAAAAGGTAAACCTGAACTAAAAGAAGTCCAAGTTGTTCCACCATTTGTGGATTTTGATAATAAATTATCAGTTATTGCATAAATTATTTGATTGTTGCTTGGAGCAACTGCAAACTCTATAATTGGAGCACCAGAAGAAGGTGTGCCCAAAGCACTCCAAGAAGTGCCTGAATTTGTAGTTCTATACAAAGCTGGTCTTCCTCCTGCATAGTAAGTTGCAGCTGCAACAGGATCTTGATGTAAAACTGATACCCATTCACCACTAATTAACCCATTATTTATAGCACTGAACGAGCCTCCACCATTAGTAGATTTGCTATAATCTCCATAATAAGACGAACCAACCATAATATTATTATTTGTTCTATCAATAAAACAATCCATTCCGTCACCTCCTAAGACCTGACTCCAAGAAGTACCATTTGTTTTATTTGTACCGTTATCCTGATGTCCAGAAATCATTAAAGTTGGATTTGAAGCTGATAAACCGATTCTATATTGCTGCGAAATAGCCAGTCCAGCACTATTATCAGTCCAAGAAGTAAAAGCACCTGTTGATTTAAAAATTCCACCATCATTGCAGTCATACATAGTTGCACCGTTTGCAGAAAATTGGATGTCATGATGATCTGCATGTGAATAAGGAGAACCATTTGCTCCAAACCAATGAGTTAAAATCGTAAAAGATGTTCCCCCATTTGTAGATTTCCATGAATTTATTCCGCCTATAACAATTAATTCGGCATTAATTGGTGAGGCAGCGATAGTCAAATCATAAAATGCTTGACCTCCGGCATCTGAAGCATTAACTTCCCAACCTAAATAATTTGGTGCACCATCTGCTCGTTGTGAAAATGTTGTTCCTGAATCAGCAGATCTATATATTCCTAGCAAACCATCATCAGCGCTGCTACCATAAAGGAGGTACACGTATGCAGAATTTGCAGCAGTAACAGCCAAGGATATTCTGCGTATTCCAGAAGATGGCAATCCTGATGTTATTGTTGTCCATGAAGCTCCTCCATCAGTTGATTTTTTGAAAAGTGTACTTACAGCATATATGGTCTGAGGATCTCCAGGCTTAAATTCAGCATCCTTATAAGAACCACCAGAAATAACTGTGGTAAAAGTTGTACCAGCGTCAATTGAACGATAAACTCCATTACTTGTGGCCGCAATAATTATATTTGGATTTGAAGGATTTATTATTACTCTTGAAATTGTTCTTCCTTGATTTAAGGTAAAAGTCAAACCTGTTGTATTCCAAGTAGTTCCGCCATCAATAGTTTTTAATATTCCAATACTGTTAACGTCCGAAGCATCAGAATCACCTGTTGCTAAATACATGATTTGATTATTTGTAGGATGAATAGCTAAATCAGAACAACCAATAATGTTTAGTTGATCAGAATTAGTTGTCCAATTTGTTCCATTTGTTGTTGATTTCCACAATCCACCAACAGGAGTTCCTACAAAAATAGTATTTGGGTTTGTAGGATCAATTCTTATAAAATTCGTTCTTCCTGCTCCACCACCACTTGCGACAGTAGAGGGAGTTAACATTTGCCATTGTCCTGAAACAGATTTTTCAGTATTAATTACTGCATCTCTTTCCCAAGCAAGAAAATTTGGGTATGTTTGATTCACTAAAGATCTATCACCAGTAGGATAAACTCTAGGTTCCATGTAATTTTCCCAACGTTTAAAAGCTTTGTAACCTTTTCCTTTTGAAATTGGTTTTCCCGCCCAATAAGCATTGAATGCAGCTTGAACATCATAAAAGTTTACACTAGGATTAGCCATCATTTCAATCCAGTTAGATTGGGATTCAACTGTCGATTGAGTCTCAATATTTTGGTTAAAAGCAATGGTAGAAATTAAAGTTACAAACAACGAAAAGGAAATTTTTCTCATATTTTTTATAGTTTTAGTTTGATAAAATTACAAAAATTAACAATAGATTGAAGTTTTGTTAATAATTAATTTAATTCTTATTTTTCTAATATTGAATCCACAGAAATTTTTGTATTCAATAATTTTGAAATTGGGCAATTTAATTTTGCATCTAAGACTAATTTATTAAACTCATCTTCAGATATTGTTGGAACCTTTGCAATTAGAGTTAATTGCGATTCTGTAATACTTCCATCTTCTAAAAGAATTAAACATTTAGTTTCTAATTTTTCTGGAATAAATCCTGCTCCTGATAAATTAAAACTCAATTTCATTGTAAAACAACCCGCATGCGCTGCAGCTATTAATTCTTCTGGGTTTGTTCCAATTCCTTCTTCAAAGCGAGAGGAGAAAGAATATTGTGTTTTATTTAAAATGGAACTTTGAGTTGTTAAATTTCCTTTACCTTCTTTCCCTGTTCCTTCCCAAAAGGCAGTTGCATTTCTTTTCATAATTATTTTTTTTGATTAATGTTTTTAATTTCTACTTTAACCGTGAATTGATTTTGATTTTCCGTACTTATCCATTAATGAAGCTTCAAATTCTAGAAATTCCTTCCAACGTTTATCAACATCGATTCCTTTTCCGTATTTTTTGGCAAAATGTAAAAACGTAGTGTAATGTCTTGCTTCGCTTTCCATTAAATCTCGGTAAAAAACCTTTAAATCTAGGTCTTTTAGTTCTTCCGATAAAATCTTAAATCGTTCGCAACTTCTTGCTTCAATCATCGCCCCAAACAGTAATTGATTCACAAAATGACTTTCCCTCGGTCCACCGCTAACTTCAGCTTTCAGATATTTTGCTAAGTCAGCAACATATGAATCTTTTCTGTCAAAACCAAGTTTAAATCCTCGTTCAATTAATTTGTCATGAACCATTGAAAAATGTTGCATTTCTTCTTGACAAATAGCTGTCATTTCTTGCACTAAATCAGTCAAATGGGGATACTGGATAATAAGTGAAATTGCATTACTTGCTGCTTTTTGTTCACAAAACGCATGATCAATCAAAATTTCTTCGATGTTTTTTTCTGCAATATTAACCCATCTTGGATCTGTGGGAAGTTTTAAGCCGAGCATTTATTTAGATATTAAGATTTTATGACTTCAAGAGATAAACACTTTAATTTGTATAGAGGAAAAAATAATTTTTTAGATGAACAATTATTGTTTTTGTTTTCTGAGGCTCTCGAAGATAACTGAAAAAAAAATCCCGCTAAGTTAAAACGGGATTTAAGATAAATTAACATTAATTTTTGAATTATACTAATTCAGCGTATTTTTTTGCTACAAAATTCCAGTCAATTACATTAAAAAATGCTTGAATATAATCTGGTCTTCTGTTTTGATAATTTAAGTAATAAGCATGCTCCCAAACGTCCATGCATAAAATTGCTGTTCCATCGCAGCCTTCTCCCATTAAAGGATTGTCTTGATTTGCAGTTGAACAAACACAAAGTTTTCCTCCAGAAACACACAACCAAGCCCATCCGGACCCGAAACGTGTTGTTCCAGCTTTAGCAAATTCTTCTCTAAAAGCATCAAAACTTCCAAAAGATGAATCAATTGCAGCAGCTAAATCTCCAGTTGGCAAACCACCTCCAGTCGGAGACATTATTTCCCAAAATAAATTGTGATTCCAAAAACCACCACCATTATTTCTAACAGCTGGTTTGTCTTTGCAATTTTTTAAAATTTCTTCAATACTTGCATTTTCTAAATCTGTACCAGCAATAGCAGCATTTAAATTTGTAGTATAAGCTTGGTGATGTTTTGAATGATGTATTTCCATCGTTCTTGCGTCAATATGAGGCTCTAAAGCATCATATGAATATCCTAATTTTGGTAATTCGAAAGCCATGTTTTCTCGTGTTTAATTATTATTTTTGTTTTTCAAAGATAACTATTTTTATTGATTATAAATAATTTTCCCATAAAAAATTATAAATGCATAAAATCCTTTTTCGCCAACAATTCATCTTCTGACTCTCTGTAATCAGGATCATCAATACAACAATCTACTGGACAAACTGCGGCACATTGAGGTTCATCGTGGAAACCAACACATTCTGTACATTTTTCGTGGGCGATATAATATACATCCATGTCAACTGGCTCATGAGCATTAGTTGCATCAATATTATCGCCATCTAAAGTTGTAATCATTCCCGCTAAACTAGTACCATCAGAGTATTTCCATTCGGCACCACCTTCATAAATTGCATTGTTTGGGCATTCTGGTTCACAAGCCCCGCAGTTTATGCATTCATCTGTAATTATAATTGCCATAATCGTTTTCTATATTTTCTGCAAATATAAGGTCAAAAAATAGAAAAATGTTCATTCAAATGAAAAAATAGTCCAAAATTCAATAATATTCTCACTAATTTTCAAAAAAAATCTTTTGGAAATAAAAACAGAAACCGAAAGACTTGTTTCAAGTGAAATTCTAGAAAGGGATGATTTTAGTGCTTTTCGAATTAGTTTCCAATTCCGAAGTTTGTATTTCTTTAGGAAATAATTCTTAAAAGAAAATAGAAGAATCTCCAACTTTTTAGATTGAGACTAAATTTATTGAAATCAAAGCTTAAAAAATTAATTTTACTTATATTTGCAATTCTGAAAAAAACAAAGACAAAATGATTGAAATACAACGCATACGAGCAGATAGAGAAGGAATTATCGAAGGATTAAAAAAAAGAAATTTAGATGTTACACCTATTGTGGATTCTATACTTGAAAAAGATTCTTCCTGGAGAACTACAAAAAATGAACTGGAAACAATTTCTTCTGAATTAAATAAAATTTCAAAATCTGTCGGCGAATTATTTCAGCAAGGAAAACAAGCAGAAGCAAATGAAGCAAAAACTCAAACCGTAAGTTTAAAAGAAATGGAAGCGTCTTTAAAAGAAGTCGTTTCTTCACTGGAAGAGGAAATTAAATTATTGATGTATCAATTACCAAATGTTCCTAATGAATTGGTGAAAATCGGTAAAAGTGAAGAAGATAATGAAATCATTGAAGAAGTTGGAAGTAAACATGTCTTTAGCGGAGTTGCTCTTCCCCATTGGGAAATTTGCTCCAAATACAATTTAGTTGACTTTGAACTTGGAGTAAAAATTACAGGAGCTGGATTTCCAATTTACAGAGGAAAAGGAGCGAAATTGCAACGGGCATTGATTTCTTTCTTTTTGGACGAAGCAGGAAAAGCTGGTTTTGAAGAAATTATCCCACCTTTGGTTGTCAATGAAGCAAGTGGAATTGGAACTGGACAATTACCTGATAAAGAAGGACAAATGTATTACATAAAAGAAGATGATTTATATTTAATTCCAACTGCAGAGGTTCCTTTGACGAATATTTACCGAGATGTAATTCTTCCAAATGAAGATTTCTCAATAAAAATTACCGGCTACACGCCATGTTTTAGAAGAGAAGCTGGTTCTTATGGTGCTCATGTTCGTGGATTAAATCGTTTACATCAATTTGACAAAGTTGAAATTGTTAGAATTGAACATCCTGATAATTCAGAAAAGGCTTTAAATGAAATGGTTGAACACGTTCGTCAATTGTTATCGAAATTAGGTTTACATTACCGTATTTTAAGACTTTGTGGTGGCGACACTGGTTTTGCTTCTGCTATGACTTACGATTTTGAAGTGTATTCTGCAGCTCAAGAAAAATGGTTGGAAGTTAGTTCAGTTTCTCGTTTCGATACTTTTCAGTCAAATCGTTTGAAATTACGTTATAAAACCAATGATAAGAAAACAGCTTTGTGTCACACGTTAAATGGCTCAGCTCTTGCTCTTCCCAGAATTGTTGCTGCTTTATTAGAAAATAACCAAACAGAAGATGGAATTATAATTCCTGACATTTTGAGAAAATATACAGGATTTGATAAAATTAATTGATTCAAAATTATACTAAAATAAAAAAGTCACAAGAATTATTTTTTGTGACTTTTTTAGTTTTATAAATAATCACTTTCTTGCAAAACAGATTTCCATTTTTCTGTTTC
>CANLGD010000064.1 GCA_947490145.1 Flavobacteriia bacterium | reverse complement strand
CATTTAATTTCAATAAATGTACTTTGGTTTTATTCCATGTATTTTAAGAAAAAAGCATTAATTGGAAATTTTCTTGTTGCAAGTTTAACTGCTTTAGTACCAATTTTATGTGGTATACATTTTTATTTGATTGGAAGCTTAAGCGAACTTAATTTTGAAATGTCAGCTTTAAATTCTCACGCTTGGATCTATTTCTTAGCCGAGCACGGTAAATTTGTTTTCGGAATGGCATTTTTTGCCTTTTTATTAAATTTTGCCAGAGAAATAATAAAAGACATTCAAGACATTTCAGGCGATATGGTTATTCATGCACATACTTTGCCTATTTTGGTTGGGGTAAAAAAATCAGCTATCTTAGCCAGTTTAATTTTGTTTGTTCTACCAATCACTTTCCTCCTACTCTACTTTTTTAATGTGCGCTTTATTTTTGAAGACATTATTTTCTTTATTCCATTCATTTTAGCTGTTTTATTGGCCGGAATTATTAGTGTGATTTTACTTTTAAATCACTCGAAAAAATCACTTAAATTTTATGATTTTTTGATTAAATGTGCAATGCTTTTAGGATTGATTTTGCCTTTTTATTGGTTGATTATTTTGTGAGAATCAAAACCAAACTGTCAAATTAATTATCAACAAATTACTTAAATTAGTTAATGTTTCACGTTTATCAATAAATACCTTTTTATCAGAATAAAACAAACGATTTTCCAATCTAAATATAGCATTATTTGATATTTTTAAATTGTATCCAATACTCCCACTAAAGGTTTCAAAACCTTTAACAGTTGTAATTGCCGCCAGCATGGCCGCTTTTGGATCAGTAAAATATTCAAGTCTGCTAGAAATCGAACCTTTTTTCAATTGATAGTCAGCAATAACATTTACTTGCCACCAAATTAAACTTTCTTTTTTTCCTAAAGTGTCTTTTGTATCTTGAATTCCAATATAAGCACAAGAAGTCATAGAAAATTTACCTTTTGGTTTGTAAATCATATATAAATCAGTGAAATAACGCGTTCGATAAGAAGGAGCTGAAACCGAATATTCATTTCCAACATAGGTATTCCAATTAAACAAAATACTGTCATTTGGTCTGTATTCAACTTGCGTTCCAATTGATAACGGATTATTATTATCTTGGATTTGTTGCCAACCGTTCAAAATATAAAAATAAGTACTCCACTTTTTATTTAAAGGTACAGATAATTTAACGCCTGAAAGATAATAAGGAACATTTTCAGCCGAAAAAGAACGTGTATAAACCAGATGATCTTTAGAAAGAGCAGATTCATTTGTGTAAGGTGAACTTATAATTCCTGCGTCTATCCAAATATCTTTTTTTTTTGATAATTTCACACCAACGTTTGCTTCAATCAAATTTTTCAGAGAACCTTTCTCAGCAGCGTAATTATCATTTACATAAGTTCCAAAGCCTGGAACAAGGTGCGCTCGAACATGGTTGTTTTTATATTTTAAATCAATCATTGCAAGATTAATATTAACTTCATTGTGCCTAGCAGAAGAAACACAATAAGGTCTTAAAAAACTTTTGGGTTCATTAAAATCATATCCATAATAGGTATCAATCATACCACCAATTGAAATTTTCCCTACTTCAATCGAATCGAAATTATCAGTAACACCGGTATTTACGACTTGGGAAAAACTAGTAATTACACTTGAATTAAACAAAATAAGAATTAAGACATTTTTCATTTTCTACAATTTATTCACAAAATTGCATAAATATATTCAAACAAGGCTTCAAAGTTCTAAATTTGACAAAAAAAAGAAATGAAAACAGCATTAATTACAGGAGCTTCAAGTGGAATTGGTTTAGAATTAGCTAAAATTCACGCTTCAAAAGGTGGAAACTTAGTTTTAGTTGCCCGAAATAAAACTAAATTAGATGAACTTAAAACGGAATTTGAAAAAGAATTTAACGTTTATGTTTTAACAATCGAGAAAGATTTGTCTCAAATTAATTCTGTACAAGAAGTTTATAACGAAGTGAAAAATCATGGCATTAAAATCGATTATTTGATCAATAATGCAGGATTTGGAGATTTTGGTTTCTTTTCAGAAACAGATTGGAACAAAGAATTACAAATGATAAATTTGAATATTACCGCATTAACTTTGTTTACGAAATTATTCGTAAAAGACATGGTAAAAAGAAAAAGTGGAAAAATTATGAATGTTGCTTCAACTGCCGCTTTTCAAGCAGGGCCTACCATGGCGGTATATTTTGCGACAAAAGCGTATGTTTTAAGTTTTTCAGAAGCAGTAAATAATGAGGTAAAAGATTTTGGAGTCACAATTACAACGCTTTGTCCTGGACCAACTGTCAGTGGATTTAAAAGTGCTGCTTCGATGGATAACAGCAATTTATTCAATAATAAAAATCTTCCTTCGTCAAAAGTTGTTGCTGAATATGGATATAAATCAATGTTAAAAGGAAAAACAATTGCAATTCATGGTTTTATGAATAAAGTTATGGCAAATTCTGTTCGTTTTTTCCCACGAGCTTGGGTCGTAAAAATAACAAGAAAACTACAAGGAATTTAATTAATTTGAGTATATTTGTAACTATCCTAAAATAAAAATTACATGAAAAAAATTATTCTATTTTCAATTTTAATTTCCATTTCAAGTTTTGTAAATGCACAAAAAGTATATTCTGTTGATGCAGACTATAAAGCAAATGTAAAAGTTTTTGTTGTTGACGCTGATTATAAAGCCGATTTATTGGTTTTCAAAGTCGATTCAGACTACAAAGCTGGTGAAAACGACGGAAAATGGTTTTTCACAGATGCAGATTACAAAGCGAAAAAGAAAATTTACTTTGTTGATGCCGACTATAAAGCTGATTTGAAAATATTTTTTGTTGATTCAGATTACAAGGCTGGATGGAAGAATATGGCTAAAAAGCATTTGCTTTACTAAAAATATTTTATTCATAATAAAAGCTAATCTCGAGCACGGATTAGCTTTTTTCATTTGATAATTTCTCTTAAAAAATTAAAAAAAATCCTTTTTTAAGAAAAGAAATTTCGTTTCTTTAGGATATATTTTTAAATTCGCAGTCTGAATCATTTTTAATTCTAAAGATTAGTATATTGATTCAAAATAATATAATGAAAACGTTTTTGACTAAATTTAAAAGATTATTCAAAAATATTAAAAGAAAAATATGAATTATAAAAAGTTAAATATCTATTTAGGCTGGTTAGTATTCCTAATCGCAACAACAGTTTACTTTATCACATTGGAAGACACTGTAAGTCTTTGGGATTGTGGAGAGTATATCACCGCAGCTTATAAATTAGAAGTTGGTCACCCTCCAGGCGCACCATTATTCATGTTGATTGGTCGATTATTTTCATTCTTCGCTGAACCAGCTGATGTAGCTGTTTGGATAAATAGAGTTTCGGCCTTATCAAGTTCTGCGACCATATTATTCATGTTCTGGTCAATTACAATTTTGGTTAAAAAAATGGCAATGAAAGAAAGCCGTATTTTATCAAAAGGACAAATAATTGCCATTCTAGGTAGTGGATTTATTGGAGCAATGGCTTACACATTTACCGATTCATTCTGGTTTTCAGCAGTTGAAGGTGAGGTTTACGCCATGTCATCTTTGTTTACCGCAATCATTTTTTGGGCTATTTTAAAGTGGGATGAAGAAATGGAAGCGATCAAACACGCTGAATTGGGAGAAGAATTTGTTCCTATGCGTTGGATGATTTTAATCATGTTTCTTTTTGGTTTAGCAATTGGTGTCCATTTATTAGGATTACTTGCTATTCCTGCAATTGCATACATTATTTACTTTAATCAGTGGAAAGATTTTACTTGGAAGGGCTTTTTCCTAACAGGAATTTTATCCGTTTTTATCTTAGGATTTGTACAAGAAGGAATTATACCTGGAACAATTTCATTGGCTTCAAAATTTGAAGTTGCATTTGTAAATAATATGGGACTGCCTTTTTATCTGGGAAGTGTATTTTTCTTTATCTTATTAATTGCTGGCTCAATTTTCCTAGTTCGCTGGTCAAAAAAGAAAAATAAACCAATCGTGAATGCTTTTGCTTTGGGATTTATTGTGTTTTTAATTGGATATGGTTCTTTCGCTACAATTGTTATTCGTTCAAACGCGAATACACCTTTAGATGAGAATGACCCTGAAAATTTGGTTACACTTCATGCATACTTAAAACGTGAACAATACGGTTCTTGGCCAATATTATCTGGTCCCTACTGGAATTCCAACTACGCCGAGCAAGAATCTTGGGGAGATCGTTCTCGTTTTTACGCTCGTAGATTTGTCGTAACACGTGGAGATCAAGATTTAAAAGCTTTCCGTGAAGAAAAAAATGCTTTAGCATACAAAAAAACATTAGGTAATTCTTATGAAGTTATTGAAAAATATTTTGTTACGAATGAGGAAAGTCGTAAAGCGCAAGAACCGACTTACGATCAAACGACCTTTTTCCCGCGAATGTTCTGGGATCAAGACGAAGCAAAAGTAAATGGCTACAAAGAATGGTCAGGTTACAATGCAAATGGGGATGATCCTTCAGCTGAAAAAGGAAAAGACGGCAAACGTTTACCAACTTTCGGTGAAAACATGACTTATTTTGCAAGTTATCAACTTGATTGGATGTATTTTAGATATTTCATGTGGAATTTCGCTGGAAGACAAAATGACATACAAGGACATGGTGATGCAATTCGAGGAAACTGGATTTCTGGTTTTTCTTCCATAGATGATAGTCGTCTAGGAGACCAAAGTATGGCACCAACTTTTACATCCGAGAATCCTGGGCACAACACTTTCTTTTTCTTTCCGTTGATTCTAGCTTTAATTGGAATGTTCTTCCATTTTTACAGAGCACCGAAAGATGCGTTTGTTGTACTATTAACATTTATTTTCACTGGTTTAGCAATTGTAATTTACTTAAATCAAAAACCTTTTGAACCAAGAGAAAGAGATTATGCTTATGCAGCTTCTTTCTATGCTTTTGCAATTTGGATTGGTGTTGGAGTTTTTGCATTATACGAAGCTTACAAATCTTTTAGTAAAAAAGAATACAAAGGATTAGGAATAATTGTAGCAATTGGACTTTTAATTTGCTTAATAATGGACGCAATGGCAGGAGGTTTCACCGCTTCAAAAACCTGGTTGTTAATGAGTGGAATCGGAACTATTGCTCTTGCAGGTTTAAATTTAATTGGGAAATCAGTTAAAAAAGAAACAACTGGAGCCTTTGCTTCGATAGCAATTACTTTGGTTGTTCCTTTAATTTTAGCAGTTCAAGGTTGGGACGATCATGATAGAAGTGACAAAACTTCTGCTAGAGATTTGGCTTACAATTATTTAGAATCTTGTACAAAAAATTCAATTTTATTCACAAATGGCGATAACGATACCTTCCCATTGTGGTATTTACAAGAAGTTGAAGAGAAAAGAACAGACGTTCGAGTGTGTAATTTATCTTTGATGCAAACTGACTGGTATACAGAACAAATGATGATGAAGGCTTATACCTCTGAGCCACTTCCAATTAAGTTTAAGGAAGACCAAATTATGATGTATGCTGGAAATACAGACCAAGTTTATTTCTTATCATTGATTGATTTGATGAATACCGGGATTCCAGAGGAAAATATGAAAAAAATCATTGAAGCAAAAATCGCCAATAATAAAGCGGCCTTTATTGATGCATTCAACCGATTTAGAGAAGGTTCTTCAGCTGTTAGTAAAGCTTTGACGGCAAAAGATCCATCAGTAACTGGAACTTTGACAGCAATTCAAACTCGTTTGGCAACACCTATTGCTAATCCAGGATATGCGGACGTTCAATCATTATTAAATGACTGCATCGAAATTTTATCTGGTGCAGGAAATGGAATGATTGAAGGTCCACAGGAAGCTTTACAACAGTTTCAAACTTCGATGAGAGAATGGGAAAACTCCTGGGATTTCCTGCCTTTAGCTGATGCAATGGAATTTGTGCGTGATGATAAAAACATGATTACAAATCAAGGAAGAATGTTACGTGTTTTCCCATGTAAAGGATTTATTTTACCTGTAAACATGCAAAATGTAGTAAAATCTGGTTTAATAACGAAAGAAGAAGCTAAAAAAGCGGAGAAAGAATTGCGTTTTAGAATTGATAAACAAGCAATTACGCGTGAACAAGTTATGATGTTGGATATTTTAGCTAACAACGATTGGAAACGTAACATTTATTTCTCTTCACCAGGAGGATCTGACGTTTCAATTGCTTTATATCAAAGTGGTTACGTGAAACAAAACGGAATGGTATTCGAAGTTTCTCCTTTAAGAGATCAAGAAACATTGGCGAAAGATAAAATGTACAAAAATTTGATGGAAGTTTATTCTTACGGAAAAATGAATCAAAAAGGAGTATTGACAGATTATTATACAAGAAGACACACAAGTCAATTCAGAGATCATTTCTCACGTTTAGCTGATGCTTTCTTGCGTGATGCAGATAATGAGCAACGAAGATTGGATATGTACAAACCACAGATTTCTAAATTGAAAGCTGGTGGAAATGCAAAAATGGCTGATTCTTTGGCTAATTTAATCAATGGTGCCGACGCAAGAATTGCTAAAAACAAAAAATTGGCAATTAACTTAATCAAAAAATCAATTGAAGTAATGCCTGTTGATATGGTGATCGATTATGGTGAACCAAATCCAGGAAGAGATAATTTTGAAGTAAGCCCAGGAGTTTCTTACGAAAATTACTCTGATGGAGTTATTCACGAATATGTTGGAATTCTCTACCGTGCTGGAGATAAACAAGGAGCGGAAAAACTTGGTTTAGCCGTAGCAAGACATATTGAAAGTGTATTTACCTATTTTGCTAACAGTGAAGGTCAAATTTCAGCGGTAAACAAAAAAGATTTAATTGCAGCGTTGAATAATTACATGTTATTGGCAACTTACTCGGCTGACAAAGAATTTGGCTTAGCAAATGGAGCATTGAGTAAACGTACAAATGCAAAAATCAATGAATTATATTCAAAAGTTTTCCCAAAAATCTATGCTGAATTGAAAGATAGAGCGATGGATAATGGAGAAAGTGTAAATCCAAATGCGAAAAAAGGAACTTATGCTTATCAATTAAATGACCTGAAAGCTCACATTGATGCAGTTGCAATGCAATATGGTTTTATTGAAAGACCAAAACAACAAATGCAAAACCCAAGTGGAGGAGCTGGAATGCAATTAACACCGGAGCAAATTCAAGAGTTAATGAATCAACAAGGACAATAAAAATAAGTAATAAAATTAAATAAGCGATTATAAATTCTAATCGCTTATTTTTTTCGTATAAAAGATGAGATTATTCAGAATTCCTTCATTTATTCCTTACGTTCTTAAAAATAGAATTTGGAGCATAAAAAATACTGAAAATAAAGTTTTTTTGACTTTTGACGATGGTCCCAGCCCTGAGTTAACTCCTTTTATTTTAGAAACTTTAGAAAAAAATAAAATTAAAGCCACATTTTTTTGTGTTGGAGAAAATGTTGCTAAATATCCCGAATTATTTCAACGAGTAAAAAATGAAGGCCATCAAATTGGGAATCATTCTTACAATCATAAAAGTTATACAAAAATCTCTAAGAAAGAATATTTAGATTCTATTGAAAAAGCAAATGATTTGATTCAAAGCGAATTTTATCGTCCTCCTTATGGAAGAATTTCTTTGAATTTAGCTAGAATAATTTCAAAAAAATACAAATTAGTCATGTGGTCGTGGATTTCGTATGATTTTGATGAAAATGTGAGTATCGAAAAAATTCTAAAAAAAGCCCACAAACAAGTTAAATCTGGCGAAGTTTTAGTACTTCACGATAACCCAAAAATTACTGAAAAACAAAAAGAATTGCTTCCTAAATTAATACAATTACTTAAATTGAAGGATTTTTCTTTTGGGGAAATTTAAGAAGAGTGAAAAAAGAAGCAGTAAAAATATTTGAAAAATTTAATCTAAAAATCCTCTTATTTTAAAGTCATAATCTTTTAGAACCTGAGTTTGATTATTAATTTAGAATGACTTACTCGCTGCTCCTCGATTAGAATATAATTTTTAATGGAATATACGAGGCGGTTTTCTGCGTGATGGCGTTCTATGATGAATAAAATTATCAATTGAACTCAGATTCCTATTGAAAATAACAAATCCTCATTTTTAAAAATATTTTTTCTTACCTAGTTTTCGCCTAACTTTTTTATTTCTACATTTTTCAACGTCCCTTTTCTTACTTTCCATATTTTTTATACTATTTGAAAGGAAAATCACATGACAAAAAAAATCCTCATGCTTTTAATCATAAGGATTTCTAAAAAATATTAATTGTTTTAAAAAATTACTCTTTATTCTTCTAAACCAAAAGCTTCAGCAACCTCTTTATAGTTTGTTAAATCTACATTTGGATTTTTTGCTAACTGCGTGCTTTTGATCAAAACTGACCTACAATTAAAATAGTGCGATTCAGCCCATGGACTTATGTTTGAACCAGCTTCTTTTGTATTTAGAAAAACTGAACCACTTTCTGTAATCTCAGCATAAAAATTAACACCATTTACATTAATGTAAGGTGTCTGAACCCAAAATCCAGTAAGTCCAGCCTCGTCTGGATCATCTAAAAAAGTTACAACAACGTCATCTGCATCCATACCTGTTATTCCTGTGTATGTTTGATAAGTGTCACCAGCATTAAAATACAACGTATAGTCAAATGTCTTTGCACCTGGTCCTGCTGGACCTTGTGCCCCAGCTGCACCTTGCTTTCCTTCTTTTTGACAACTTGCTGACATCACAACAAGAGCAGCCATCATAATTAATTTGATTGTTTTCATAATTATTATTATTTAAAATTATTTTGACAAATATAAACAAATAATTCAAAATGTATTCAATTGAATACAAAATTTTTGTATTTTATACGATACAATTGCAAAATGATTAAAAAAGACATTTTAACTCAACTTGGTGCAAGAGTAAAATCAATAAGAATTTCAAAATCATTGACTCAAACTGAATTGGCATATCGCATTGGAAAAGACCATCCATCTATTAATAAACTTGAAAATGGGAAAGTAAATCCAAGTTTTATATTCCTTTCAGAAGTTGCAGAAGGATTGGAAGTAAACATAAAAGAATTTTTCGATTGAATACCTTTAAATTTAGGAATACATTAGTCTAAAATAATCTTATCTTTGCAGAAATTTTTTAAAAAAAATGGATAAATTCATCAATAGATTAAAATATTACGGAGTTGGCTTTGGAATTGGCTTGGCGTTTATTTTTATTTTTTTTCAAAATAGAGGTTGTAGCTGGTTGCCTGAAAACCGCGTAAAAAACTCAATTCTAGAGCGCGTAATTGTTGTTTCCGATGTTGAAAAATCAATTCTAAAGTCAAAAGGAATTTCCAACGAACAAGTAATTGAACTTTTAAATACAGGGGAAATAGATTATGATAAAAGTCTCAAAGAAGGTAAAACTAAAATTTATTACCTTTCAAATGACAAAGTTAAAATTTACTTCACTTTACCAGAGGATAATTACATTTCTGAGGTTAAATTTGCTAGTAAAAATGTCGCAAAAATAACAAATTCCGCTATTGGAATGGGAACTTTGATTCATTTTCCAAATGATAAAGATTTGATATATGTTGATACTCTGCCGATTTTAACAAAGCAACAAGAAGAATTAGGATTTATAAATCAACAATTGATTCTAAAATCATTAAAGAAATTTGGACGTGTAGATTTTTCTAAAACACTTTATTTTAAGAAACCAAAACCAATCGTTTTTTTAAGTTATTTTGACACAAAAGGAAATTTAATTTCATCAAAAACTTTTTGGTACAAAAATAAAATCACTATAAAATCGTTTGAAAAAAGAGAACCAACATTCATTAAATAGATGCTTTTTAATTGAATAAAAGTGCTTTTGTTTTTATTTATCGATTTTTTTTTTAATTTTGAACAATGGAATTTTCTGCAGAACAAATTGCTGGGATACTTAATGGAGAAATTTTGGGTAATACCGAAGTGAAAGTAACAGCTTTATCAAAAATTGAAGAAGGAACTGAAGGAACTTTATCTTTTCTTTCAAATCCAAAATACGAAGAATATATTTATTCAACAGGAGCCTCAATTTGCATCGTTAATAAATCCTTTATCCCTTCAAAAGAGCTGCCAAAAACCCTAACACTAGTTCAAGTTGATGATGCTTATGCGTGTTTTGCAAAATTGCTAGATTTTTATAACCAAATGCGTTTAAAACCAGCCAAAATTGAGCAACCATCTTTTGTTGCTGATTCAGCAAAAACAGGAGCAGGTTTATATCTTGGTGCTTTTGCCTATATTTCAGATGGAGCAATTATAGGAGAAAATGTTAAAATTTACCCAAATGTTTACATCGGTGACAATGTTACAATTGGCGACAATTCAATCGTTTACCCTGGAGCAAATATTTATGCTGATTGCAAGATTGGTAAAAATTGTATCATTCATTCCGGTGTAATAATCGGAGCTGATGGTTTTGGTTTTGCTCCTGATACAAATGGAGAATATCAAAAAATCCCACAAATTGGGAACGTAATCCTTGAAGATTTTGTGGAAGTTGGATCAAATTCAACAATTGACAGAGCTACATTAGGTTCAACAATTATTCGTCGTGGCGTAAAAATTGACAATTTATGTCAAATTGCGCACAACGTGGAAATTGGAAAAAATACAGCTATGGCAGCACAAGTAGGTATTGCTGGTTCAGCAAAAATTGGTGAAAGAGTAATGATTGGAGGTCAAGCAGGAATTGCGGGACATCTTCACATTGCGGATGAAACCAAAATTGTGGCGCAATCAGGTATTCCGAATACAATTAAAAGAGCAGATACATTAATGGGTTCTCCTGCAATTCCACTAGACGATTTCAAAAAGTCGTATGTTGGATTCAGAAAACTTCCATTCATTTTGAATAAAATTCAAGAATTTGATAAAAAATTAAAAGAGTTAGTTAAAAATCAAAAAGATTAATTTAAAAATATAGATTAGGAAAAGAAAAAGAGTGTCTCAAAAACTTTCTTACGTCTTATGTCTTTAATCTTAAATCTAATAAAAAATGGCTGAAAAGCAACGCACACTAAAAGAAGCAGTGAAACTAACAGGTGTAGGTTTACACACAGGTGAAAAGGTTAATATTGAAATTTGTCCAGCACCAGATAATCACGGATATAAATTTCAACGTGTTGATTTAGAAGGACAACCAGTCATAAAAGCAGATTGTGATTTAGTTGTTTCTACAGATCGTGGAACTACATTAGAGCAAAATGGAGTAAGAGTTTATACCACTGAACATGTTTTAGCTGCACTTTACGGAATGCAAATTGACAATGCGTTGGTAAAAATTGATGCACCGGAAATTCCGATTATGGACGGAAGTTCTTGGCCTTACGTTCAAGCTTTCGAGAAAGTTGGTTATGAAGATCAAAAAACTGATCGCGATTATTTTGAATTGACAGAAAATATTCCTTGGGAAGATTTAGATAAAGGAATCGAATTCTTAGCTATTCCAGATAAAAATTACAGAATAACCGTTATGGTTGATTATAATTCACCTGTTCTTGGAACACAGCATGCTCACATTTATAACATCGACGAATTTAAAGATGAAATTTCAAAATGTAGAACCTTTGTTTTTCTTCGCGAATTAGAATTTTTAGCATCAAATAATTTAATCAAAGGTGGAGATTTAGATAATGCAATTGTATTGGTTGACAGAACTGATGTCAGTCAAGAAGAACTTTCACGATTAGCTAAATTATTAGGTAAAGAAGAATTAAAAATCCAAGTTGATGGTTTAGGAGTTTTAAATTCAATCAAACTGCAATACGAAAATGAACCTGCAAGACATAAATTACTAGATATTGTTGGAGATTTAGCACTTATTGGAAAACCAATAAAAGCACACATTTTAGGTGCTCGACCGGGGCATTCAGGAAATGTTCGTTTTGCTAAAGTTTTAAAAGAACAAATCAAAAAGCAGGAAAAACAAGGAATTGATTTTAAATTAGATAGAGAGCCATTATACAATATCAATGATATTGAAAAAATGCTTCCGCACCGTTATCCTTTTTTGATGGTGGATAAAATCATGGAAATAAATGAAGAGAACATCATTGGAGTGAAAAACATCACAATGAATGAACCTCAATTTACAGGTCATTTCCCAGGAAATCCTATTTTTCCGGGAGTTTTGCAAATTGAAGCAATGGCACAAGTTGGTGGGATTTTTGCATTGAGTAAAGTCGAAGATCCACATTTGTATTCGACCTATTTCATGAAAATCGACAATGTTAAATTTAAACAAAAAGTAATCCCAGGAGACACTTTAGTTTTTGATTTGAAATTGCTTTCTCCTATGAGAAGAGGATTAGTTCACATGGGAGGAACTGCATATGTAAACGGGAAACCTGTTATGGAAGCAGATATGTTAGCTCAGGTGGTAAAAGACAAAGTTTAGATTTAATATAAGATTGAATGATAAGTAAATTTTCAAATATTTCACCAAATGCTAAACTTGGAGAAAATGTTATTGTAGATTCATTTTCAACTATTTTCGAAGACGTAATTATTGGTGATGGAACAAGAATTCATCCCAATGTAACAATTTATCCTGGTACAAGAATTGGAAAGAATTGTGAAATATTCCCAGGAGCTGTAATTGGCGTAATTCCGCAAGATTTGAAATTTAATGGAGAATATACAACCGTTGAAATTGGCGATAACACGAAGATTAGAGAATGTGTAACAATTCATCGAGGAACTAGTGACCGAATGAAAACCAAAATCGGGTCTAATTGTCTTTTGATGACATACGTTCATGTTGCGCATGACTGTCAAATTGGAGACAATGTGATTTTAGCATCATATGTTGGACTTTCTGGACATGTTACAATCGACGATTACGCCATTTTAGAAGGAACAGTTGTTGCACAACAGTTTGTAAAAATTGGCGCTCATGCTTTTATCGGTGGAGCTTCTCTTGTTAGAAAAGACGTCCCACCTTATGTAAAAGCCGCACGTGAACCATTAACTTTTGCAGGAGTAAATTCTGTGGGAGTCAGACGCAGAGGTTTTTCTGACGAAATAGTTCGAGAAATTGAAGATATTTACCGAATTCTTTACGTCTTGAACAGCAATGTTTCAAAAGGTATTCTTGCAGTTAAAGAATCGATTCCAGATTCTAAGACAAGGCAAGAAATTTTATCATTTATAGAATCATCTGACAAAGGAATCATTAGAGGATTAATTTGATTTTCAGCATTTTATTTTATTTTATTTTCTTAATTCAAAACGACAACAATTACATCCAATATTATGAATAGAGGAGATATTATAGAATTGACAATAACCGATTTTGCTTTTGGAGGAAAAGGAATTGCAAAAGTTCCAACTGATCAAGGCGATTACATTGTATTTGTAGAAAATGCTTTTCCAGGACAAAAAGTAAAAGCAAAAGTTGATACAAAACGTAAAAGACACGCAGAATGTAAATTGGTAGAAGTTCTAGAACGATCTCCAGATGAAATTCTTTTGCCTTACCAAGAAATTTCAGGCGCACCTTATATTTTTGTTCCAATTGAAGTTCAAGAAAAAATTAAAAAAGAAACCAGTTTAGATTTATATCGAAAATTGGCAAATATTTCTGATATAAAAGATAAATTTGATGAATTTATCTCTTCTCCATTACATTTCAATTACAGAAATAAAATGGAATACAGTTTTTCCTCTATCGAACATGATCTTGAAACAAACGAGGAAAAAGATGAAGCTTTTGCTTTAGGTTTTAAACGCCGTGGAACTTGGTGGAAAGTAGAAAGTCTAAATAAAGAAAGTGGTTTGTTTGATCAGCAATGGGAAAATGAATTATTTAAGATTAGGAAATTTTTACAAAAAACGGGACTACCAGCTTGGCATCCTCCGAAAAAAACTGGGTTTTTTAGACACATTGTTGTTCGTAAATCATTTTTTGAAGACAAATTATTAATTAATCTTGTCACTTCATCTGAAGAAATTGAACGTTTTGATATAAAAGCTTTTTCAACTTTCTTACAAGAAATATTGGGAGAAAGATTAGCAGGTTTTCAGCATACAATCAATGATAATGTTGCTGATAGAGCAAAAATTGAAAATGGAGAAAATGCAATGATTTTTGGAAAAGAAAAAATTATTGAAGATTTACTCGGTTTAAAATTTGAAATTAGTATGGAAAGCTTCTTTCAAACCAATCCTTCTTGCGCAGAATTACTATACATGAAAGCATTAGATTATGTTTTTGAAGACAATGATTTAGAAAATAAGGTTGTCATGGATTTATTTTGCGGAACTGGAACAATTGGTCAAATACTTTCAAAAAGATCTAAAAATACCGAAATAATTGGAGTTGATATCGTTGAGGAAGCGATTGCTGACGCTAAGAAAAATGCCTTACGAAACGGCATTGAAGGAGTTAAATTTTACGCAGCTGACGTTGGTAAATTTTTAAAAGAATATCCAAACTTTGTTGGAAAAATCGGAACAATTATTTTGGATCCTCCACGTGCTGGAATAGCGCCAAAAACACTTCAAAAAGTGATTGATTTGGGAGCAGACAGAATGGTTTATATCTCATGCAATCCTGCAACTCAGGCGCGCGATGCTGAATTATTGATTAAAGCTGGATACGAACTAGACAAAATAGCTTTAGCAGATCAATTTCCGCATACAAGTCACGTTGAAGCAATTGCGAAATTTGTAAAAGTAAAATCTTAATTTTTGGAATAATTTCTGCATGAAATTAAAAAATCGTATATTTAAACATATTTTTATAAATTAACATGAAAGCAATTATTACTTTTCTAACAGCAATTCTTTTTATCGTCAATTTTTCTGCTCAAACTTTAAAAACATATACAGGAGTATATGAAAACGGAAAAGCAGTTTATCAATATTATGAAAATGAAAAAGCCGACCGCATTTACGAAGGTAGCTTTTCATATATAACTAAAACTTACAATATTTTAGGACTATTCAAAGAGAACAAGCGTGCAGGAAAATGGAAAATTTCAGCTGTAAATAAATTCATTTTAAAAGGTAAAGAAAAGTTAGGCGTAAATACCTTAATTTCTGGTTCTTATTTGAATGGAAATATGGATGGAGTTTGGACTTTCTCAAATGCAACTAAAACTTTCAATCCCAAAACAAAAAAAGCGAGTCCAAAAGCTGAAAAAGTTATTGCTAACGCATCTTTTAAAGACAATCATTTTATTGGGAAATTTGCTTTTGACAAAACTTTATTAACTAAAACCTTTATAACAGGACAATTTACTGATGCTGGATTTGTAGATGGAGTTTGGTCTGTAAAAAGACCTAAAATTATTGAAGAAATAAAATATAAAAATGGAATTGAATATTCAAAAATCGTAAAAGACATTACAACTGGAGATAAAATTATTTCTTACGATAGCTCTGCTTTTCAAGAGCAGTTTTGGAAGATGTACAATTTCGAAACAAAAATGGCAAAAATGAATGACAAAGTTTACTTCTTGGATACAATTGAATCACAAAACCAAGCAATTACATTATGGAGTTCAGATATTTATGCTGTAGAAAAATTTGGCACCATAATTAATCCTCTTTATCACTTCAAAAGAGGACAAAATTCACCTCACGCCTATGAAATAAAGATTGTTGCTTGCGAAAATAATACTGATTGCTACAAGCAATTTATGCAGCAAAAAAATGCAGAATTAGAAAGAATTCAACAGGAACAAAATGCTGAAACTGAAAAATTGAGAGTCGAAGCTTTGGAAAAAGAAGAATTGCTTCGTATTGAAAAAGAAAACGAAGTTAAAAAAGAGCTTGAAAGAGTAAAAGTTGAAACAATCACAATTAATATTAAAACAGCTGAAAAACTTGAAGTTGAAAAAAATTACAAAGACGCAATTATTGCATATCAAAAAGCAAATGAATTACAATATTCTGAAGTTGTAGGAATGAAAATCATTGAAGCTCAAAAACAAATTCATCGAATAGATTCTTTGCATGAAATGAAGGGAAAAATCTATACTAACATGAATAAAACTGCAACAGACGCTTTTAGTAAAACAGCAGAATTGCAAATACCCTTAAAAAATAAAAAGAAAGTATATGCCTCAAATTACATTTTATGCACAGATTATTTAAAAATTAATTTCAATACAAAAAATGATTTATTGACAAAAATCATGGAAGAAAATGGTCAAAACAAAGATTTTTGGACAGAACTTGATGAAAAAAGTGTTGTGCAAATTAAAGAACTGCAAATTTTAGCTGACGAAGTTTCAAAATTTCAAGCTGCCGTCTTAGACGCATCAACAAAAAATAACAAAGCAAAACTTCGTGTTTTAAATTCATCGATCAATCCTAAAACAATAGTTTATGATATGATTCATTTCAAGATGAATTAAATCTTTTATTCTCACGAAAAAAAAATGAATTTTGTAGACTGATGGATTTTATTCAAAAACTTGTGCGATATAATAAAGAATCTGTTTGGGTTGGCTTGCGAATTAATTAATAAATTAAGGTAAAAAATGAACCTAGAAATAGGACAAGTGGACAAATTAAATTGGGTTGGCATAATTGGAACTTAAAATATTTGTGAATTTAATTATTTTGTAGATGAAAAAGGCTTTTTCGGGATAAACAATATTTCAACAGTCTGTGGCTACCACAAAAAAATATGGTTCGGAAATGATAAAATCAGCTATTGAAGTATATAATAAAATTTATGTCTCAACCGCTAAAAAATCCGAATTTGATTCCAAAAAGAGAATTGATAGAGATTTAAGATACACTAATTCAGTTACATACAAGAGTGACGAACTGAAAAAGTTTGTAATTAGATTAAGTGAAAAGGGTATACTAGATAACGATTGTTAACGAATTCCATCCCAAAAAGGATAAGAAAAGTTCCAAAAAATCAGCTGATACGACTGCATTTCAGATATGCCTTTCAAGAAATCTTTTATCTTTTTTCGATTCATAAACCCAATTTTAAAGCACGATAATCGATTTTCGTTGGAATGTTTGGGCAGAAAAATATCCGAGACAACTTGAGCCAAAATTAGATTCGGGATTTGCTGGAACTGCACCTCCAGTGCC
>CANLGD010000063.1 GCA_947490145.1 Flavobacteriia bacterium | reverse complement strand
CTTAGCAATCAGAGAAGCAACAAAAAAATGGTCGATGCCAATCAGAAACTGGGGCATTATTTTAAACCAATTTTTGATTATTTTTGACAAAAGAATTAAGCAGTGAAATTAATGACTTTTTAGTTTACACACTTTAAGGGATAGTGTCTGGAGAAACTGGTGTGATGATTTTTTTCACTATTAGTGGCTTTTTAATTACTTCTTTATTACTAGAAGAGAAAATTAAATACGGAAAAATAAACTTGAAATTTTTCTTTATACGCCGATTCCTTAGACTTTTACCACCACTTTTAATTTTTTATGTTTTCGTTTTACTTTTGATGATTTTCAACTACTTACCTGAAAATTACCTTGCGCTTTTAGTTTCAGTTTTTTACGCTTATAATTTTATTTCTTTTCCTCATTATGTTGGGGAAATAGCGCATACTTGGTCTTTAGGAGTAGAAGAACAATTTTATCTAATTTGGCCCTTTTTTTTAAATAAAGCTGAGAAAATCAGTAGAGGAATATTAATTTCATTGTTTGTCCTAGCTCTTTGTATTATTTTTAAATATGTATTTTCATCAAATATTACTTTTACTTTTAAAGAATATCTTACCAATAACTACTTTATAAACCGCTGGTTTATTCCTGCTTGTTTGCCAATAATGCTTGGTTCTTTAGCAAGTTTCCTTTTGTATAAATTTAATTCTAAAGTTTTATTTATTCTCAAAAGCTCAAATTATTATAATATTTTTTGGTTTTTACTCTTTGCCTTTTTTTATTTTATCCAAGTTATTTTTCCTAATTTACCTTTAATTTACATTGATATTTATCAATCATTTTCCATTTCAATCCTTTTACTATGGATTGTTTTTAATCAAGAAAATCTTTTTGTTGCATTACTTGAATTTAAACCCTTAGTATTTTTAGGTAAAATATCATATGGAATTTATGTTTACCAAGGCGTTTTTCTTAAAACTGGTCCAACTGGAACCTTGTTTTTTCAGAAATATCCTCTAAACATAATTTTGGTTTTGATAATTTCAATTCTATCTTATTATTTTGTTGAAAAAAAGATTTTAAAACATAAGTCTAAATTTGTTATGAGATAATTTTTAAAATAAAATTAAATTGAATCTTTTATTTTCAGTACTTTTGAGCACGATTTGAAAATCTTAAAATTTTTCAGCCTTGATGCTGGTAAGAGAATATTTGGCCTAGATTTACTCCGGTTTTTCGCCATTTTCTTTGTTCTTTTAGGACACAGCGCAATTTTAATTCCTACAACTTATAAAACTGAAGTCAAATCATTTGTACTTGACGGTGTAGCCATTTTTTTTGTTTTAAGTGGATTTTTAATTGGAAATATTTTATTGAAACAAATCAAAAAAGGTGAAACTAGTTTCAATGATTTATTTACCTTTTGGAAAAGACGCTGGATGCGCACTATTCCAGCCTATTTTGTTGTATTAAGTTTTCTTTTAATTTATACTTTTTATTTAAAACCTACAAGAATTCCTGAAGAATGGTGGAGGTATTTTTTATTTATACAAAATTTCGCTCATACTCTGCCTCCCTTTTTTCAAGAATCTTGGAGTTTAAGTGTTGAAGAATGGTTTTATTTAGTAATTCCAACTTTATTTTTCATCAGCATATTCATTTTAAAAAAAAATAATAGATTTGTAATTGTAACACTTATTTTAAGTGTATTGGTATCCGTTTTTTTATACCGTTGGTACTTATTTTCTAGCTTAGAAATACTCACAAATAAAGCTATTCAAAATGATGTACTTCAACAAGTTATACCTCGTTTAGATGGAATAATGATGGGCGTTTTAGCAGCTTTTATAGCTTCAGAATTTCCAAAGATATGGCAAAAAATGAATGTTTGGCAATTATTTATTTTAATGGTGATTTTAATCTTTGTGGTAAAATTGATTAGTCATTCAAACTTAAGTTTTTACTATTGTGTTTTAGCTCCGCTATTAAAATCTATTTGTGTATTTTTCATGCTACCATTTTTAGCTAATTTCAGATTAAATAAAAATAATTTTATTGCTAAAACAATTACATTTGTTAGTATTACATCTTATTCAATTTATCTTGTTAATCGAACTATTGTGATTGATATTGTTATAAAATACCTTATTAATGACAATCTAAAATCTAAACACATAACCAATGAAAACTGGATTTTTCAGTATGTTCTTTTCTGGACTTTAAGTTTCGCATTAGCTTTTTTGATGTATAAACTAATTGAAAAACCATTCCTTAAATTACGAGATTTAAAGTCAAAATCTTAGTTATTTAATGTTCTTTTTCAATTCTTTCCATTCATTTTCTGAACTTTCAAGAAAATTTACTTCTAAATTAATCAAATCTATGATTTTTAATTTTTCCGGATATTGAATCGCCTTGTGAAATGAAAAATTCAGTTTGGAACCCATGAGTTGAATTTCTTCAAATTCCACAGAACTTATAATTTTATAAAATACTTTTGAATTAGATAGTTTTCTAAATATTGGAAATGGAACATTCATTTTTTTCTTAAATCTAAAAACTCATTTATTTTTTCATTTTCAATCAAAACATGAAGGTCGTAAAACATAATTTTCCACTTCCCTTTTGATTTTTTTAAAACTCCAGTTCCGCTACAATCAAGCATCCATGTACTTAATTTTTCATCAAACCAAGCTGTTTTCCCATCTGCTGAAAAATACCAATTTCGCTCATTTGATTTAAAATCCCAGGCTTTTCCTTTATCAAAAAAAGGTTTTGAAAAATCCATAAACTGTTTTTTTGACCATCTTTCATTTGGTGCGGTACCAATAAAAATAGAACTTTCATCCATCATTTCAAAATATGATTTAAAATCAGCTTTACTTGCAGCAAGATGCCAATCATCAACTAATTTATTTAAAACTTGGATATCTTTTACAGAGTTATCCTTAAGTAAAGTAAAAGATGACAGTAAAAATAGTAGAATAATTTTCATTTTAAAGAAGGTAAAAAAAAGACTGATTCAATAAAATCAGTCCTTTGAATTAATAAATTATTTTCTTACATTAACATTCCTCCGCAAACATTGATAGTTTGACCAGTAACATAAGCTGACATTTCAGACGCTAAGAATACAGTAACATTGGCGACATCTTTTGGACTTCCTCCTCTTTTTAAAGGAATTGAATTTCTCCAATCTTGTACAACTTTCTCGTCTAAGGCAGCTGTCATTTCCGTTTCAATAAATCCTGGTGCAATTGCGTTACAACGTATATTTCTTGATCCCAATTCTTGAGCGACAGATTTTGTAAATCCAATTAATCCTGCTTTTGAAGCTGCATAATTTGATTGTCCCGCATTTCCACTAACACCAACGACTGAAGACATATTTATTATTGAACCTTTTCTAGCTTTTAACATTGGTTTTTGTACTGCTTTAGTCAAGTTAAATGCTGATTTTAGATTAGTATTTATAACATCGTCCCATTGTTGTTCTGTCATTCTCATTAATAATGTGTCTCTTGTAATTCCAGCGTTGTTAATCAATACATCAACTGTTCCAAATGCTTCAACAACTTTATCAACTAAAGTTTGTGCATCATCAAAATTACCAGCATCAGATTTAAAACCTTTCGCAATTCCGCCTAAAGATGTCAATTCTTTTTCCAAGGCTAATGCTTTTTCTTCTGAAGATAAATAACTAAAGGCCACAGTAGCGCCTTGATTAACACATTCTTCAGCTATTGACTTTCCGATTCCTCTTGAAGCTCCTGTTATTAAAACAACTTTTCCTTCTAATAATTTCATTTTATTTGGATTTTGTATTTAAATTTTATTTTTTGTTCAAATATAGCTAAATCTATCAATTTTATGCAATAAATAAAAAATAAAAGAACTTATGTATAAAAAAATAATGAGTTACTTGTATACTGAAAAAATAGTAGAAATTAAAAATATTACATTGTTCATGTCTAAATTTTGTTGAAAACAGATAGAAATGAAGACAGTGTGAGCAATAAGGAGAAGAGAGTTTGAAGAAAAATATGGTAAAATCTTAAAATGTGTATAATTTTTAGCAGTTAAAAAATGAAATCGTTTTATTAGCAGAAATTACAATCATTTATATAGTAGAAGTGTTAAAAAACTCACTTTTCAAAACAAGTTTGAAGTTCGAAACTGAAGAACCTCCAGCTATTCATACTTTATTTCATAACCTGAATTCGATTATTAATTTTGTTCAGAACTCCTATAAATTTTCACAATTGAATAAGGAAAGAGAAAGAAGAGCACGAAGTCTCAGAGAATCTAAATAGAGCGTTATTATGAGCTTTTATTATATAAAAGATATTTTTTTTGTTTTCCGAAAAAGAAACTAAACTTTTTTGATGCAAAATCCTCCGTTGATTTTATTCTTGATACCACGCTGTCACGCGCAAAACTGCCTCGCCTATTCCGTTAAAAATTATATTCTGGCAGGAAGCGTAATAGCGACGAAGTTAAATCTAAATTAATAATCGAACCAAGGTACCAGATAATATTGAAATATTGACAAGTATTTTTTGGCAGATTCAACCGAATTAAGTACATTACAACTATTACATTCGAAATAATTGATCGGTTTTTGACAGTAAAATCATCAACTTTTAAAGAATTAACTACTTTCACAATTTAACTTGGTAACCCAAAAAAATATATGATTTTATTGTGATTGTAAGAAAAATGCTTTATATTTGTAACAGGTTTAGTTGTAAAAGGTAGGTTAGGTTAGGTTAAAGAGGATGGAACTGCGTTTCATTCTCTTTTTTTTGATATATTTTTTTAATTGGATGCCTTCCATTAAGGTGTGTCAACTAGAAAGTCATTAATCTTAATGCTTAGTTCTTGAGTCAAAAATAATCAAAAATTGGTTTAAAATAATACTCAAGTTTCTGTCTGCATCTACCTATTTTAAATTGCTTCTCTGATTGTGAAATAAGCTTAATTTTCACTAACGTTAGTTCCTCAAAAGCTTTGCTTTTTGACCTAAAGAATCCATTACTTGAAAAAAAATTAGACAATAAATCACTTTAGTTCGCTAAGTAATCAGATTATTCAGCTTGATAAAAATTTATTTCCTTATCAATGGATAAATTAAATCTTCCAATCCATTTATTTTTATTTCTAGTATTTGTTCAAATTGTTTTCCTAATTTTCCTGCTGGCAAACCTTTAGCTTTATACCAAATAAAATAATTTTCTGGAATATGAATCAATAATTTTCCTTCATATTTGCCATAAGGCATTCTCATATTTGCCAAATCAATTAATTCTCTCCTGCTTTCGTCAGTTTTTATCACTATTTAATTACTAATTGTTTTGTCGTGTGAATTTTTTCATTTGAAATAACAACTTGATAAAAACCACTTGAAAAATTTGAAACATCAAAATCGATATTTGTTTCATTCACATTTAAGATCTTTTTAGTAATAACTCTCCCCAATGCGTCTGTTATCGAAACACTTAATTTTTCTTGAAGGTTTGAGCCAATTTCAATTGAAACTTTATTGCTTGCAGGATTTGGTTTCAATGTAAAAATAGGGATTCCAGCTTCATCAATATTAGCAAAACTTGCACATTCCTCCTGAAGGTTAACCAATGTTGGATGACTTAAATTGTTTAAAACATGAACCACATCAACACAAATTCCATTAACAGAAGATGTAATTGTATTATAATAAACTCTTACCAATGGTGAATTATTAAAATGTTTTGGTATCACACTATCTTGGTAAGAAAAACCTATAACTTTTGTCCCATTTACAGCGAACTGCGGTGTAATTGGGAAATTTACTGGATTAACTAAATTTTCAACATCAGCAATTGTTATTCCTGAAAAATTCAATTCATATCCTAAAACAGTATTTAATGGGTTTTTAATAAAAACATCCAAATATTGCTCTGACGTATTTATTTCTGTATACCCGATTTCAACATAATCATTTAAACTTTGAACGGTATTTGGAAATTCGCACACATTTCCACTTCCACCATTTGCGCATTTTTGCGCTAAAGCAGCATCCCAAACGCTTAAAATACCATCATCGCTTAAATCGCTACAATTTGTGGTAGCTATGGTATTGTTTATGATTCCATTATTATAAGCATTGGCATCGGCAACCTGAACAGTTCCACTATTATCAACATCTCCTTGAACCGCAGAGCCACCACAATTTCCATTGCAGTCGATTACAGAATTTCCAAATTGAACACCAGCGCAATCAACATAAGGTTGACAATTTGCTATTAAGTTATATCCTTTTACCCCATTTATTTCCGTAATTCTGATACATGTTTGTGCCCAATTATTCTCATAATTCGTTTCAATTCTGCCCAAAGCATCAGGTGATTGATCCCAATTCACTTTTACAGCCAAAATATATTCTCCCGTATCAACATCTGTAATATCAATCCATTGACAATCCAGACCATTGTTGTAAATATCTCCACATTGTTTTGAAACTCCCATATTTCCGCAGCCATAAGTAGCGATTCCACCATCACTGCACTCTAAGTCTAAAACACAAAAGCCATTTTTGTGACCAATAGGAATTGTCTGTCCATCAGGTGTATATAAAATGTAGTCAGCATACCCCTCATAGTGCGGATGTCCGTGACAATTTTGAAAAGTAAATTGACTTGGATTTGATGTAGGATTTCCAATGTAATAATCCATATCACCAATATTTTTAATGTGTGTGTCAAAAGCCAAAATCGTTCTTGTTCCATTTCCGTTCATACACCCTTCTTCAACCATACATTGTGTAGCTTGCTGCTGTCTAATTTGTAAACTGTTTACAACTTCTGACTGTACAATCATTAAATCTGGTCCTCCGGTACAATTTGGACTTGGAAAATATTCACATACCCCGTCTGAAACTGTTGCTAAAGGATTGTAATTACAAGCCAAAGGATCCATACAACCAACAACAGGTCCATTATAATTTAATGTAAAATCAATTGAATTAGTTGCGCAAGTTGCAAATTCGTTAAAGCCAATTCTAATTTTATATTCTTCTCCAGCAGCCATATAAGCACCTACAACAGCTTGCAAACCACATCCTCCATCATTATCATCATAAAATAACGTTCCAATATTTGAAACTTCATTAATCATTGCATTGCAATAATCATAAACCCATATTTTAGTATCACAGTTATTTAAAGAGCAAGTTGTAATTTCATACATTCCACTTACACTTGGAGTAAATGAATACCAATAATTATGATTTGGAGCAGTATAAGTTCCTTCAATTACAGGAATTGCACTTGAACAAAAAGTTCCTGGGGGACAACCCTCTGTTACTGATTCAGAGTTAGTAAAAGATCCACCAGATCCAATAACATTGCCGTCAACAAGCACAGAATAAGATCCAATACCATAATTACAACAAATTCCGTCACCAAATTGATCGTTAATTGTGAATTGGATACAAGAACTTGAAGGAACACAAATCGTATCCCCATTAAAAGTTCCAACAGCAACTTGAGCTCCATTAGCATTTAATACCCATGAGATTTCTGCAGGATAATTATCAGGTGTAATCTGAATAATTACTTGTTTTTCTCCGACCAAACATTGGGCATTAAGTTGAAATATTAATAAGATAGATGATAAAATGAATAAGACTTTTTTCATAAGATTTCGTTTTAGACTTTAGCAGAAGCAAAGTCATTGTTTATTAGCATTCGTAAAGTTACGAAAAAAATAATACAAAAATAGATTTTGAAATAAAAATTAATCTAATTTTAAATTACGAACCAAAAAATCAACAAGTTTTTCAATGGCCTTCGCTCTGTGACTATATTTGTTTTTTTCTTTTATATTCATTTCAGCAAAAGTTCGATTTGAATTTTCTGGAATAAATACAGAATCGTAACCAAAACCAATTGTTCCTTTTGGCTCAAAGGCAATTTCTCCTATTATTTCACCTTCAAAAAAATATTCTTTTCCATCTAAAATTAAACAAATAACAGAGATAAATTTAGCTTTTCTATTTTCTTTCCCTAATAAGTTTTTAAGCAAATACTCAACATTTTCTCTATCAGTAGCGTCTTCACTAAAGTACCTTGCTGAAAAAACTCCTGGCTCATTATTTAATATTTCTACTTCCAAACCAGAATCATCCGAAATAACATTAGCATTGAAACTTTCAGAAATGTATTTTGCTTTTAAAAGCGCATTTCCATGAAAGGTATTTTCCGTTTCTTCTATATCTTCTATGAAATTTAATTCTTTTAGAGAAATTATTTCAAAATTTTCAGGTAATAAAATTTTTATTTCTTTGATTTTATTAGAATTGTGGGTTGCTAGAATTAATTTCATACTTTAAAGATATTAATCATCACCTCGCTTAATCCCTCCTCCTCAAGAAGGAAAATTCTATTTCGTTTTAAATTAAAATCTTCTTTTTTTTTCATTTTTAACATAATCTCAACGTGCGAAAACCCAATCAGTAAGAGTAGATAAATTTTCCATATACTGATAATTTGATTTGGTAAAATTTTTCATTTCCTCCGGATTTTGAATATTGTTTTCAGCACAAAAGCGTAACATTTCTCCTCGAGCATGTTTAGCGAAAGTCATTACAATTTTATATTCTCCATTTCGCAATTCTTTGAAAATTGGAGTAATTATTTTTGCTTTAATTTTTTTAGTGTTTACTACTTTGAAATATTCAATAGAAGCCAAATTAACAATTATTTCTTTCTCTTCAGAATTTAATTTATCCGTAATTTTATCTCCCCAAAATTGGTATAGATTAGTAATTTTTGGTGTAATATTAAATTTTGTCCCCATTTCCAATCGATAAGGATACATTAAATCAAAAGGCTTTAAAAGACCATATAATCCTGATAAAATTCTCAAATTATCATTCAAATAATCTACTTTTAAGGAATCCAATGTTTTCACATCCAAACCTCTATAAACTTCACCCGTAAAAGAATAAATACAAGGAATTGTTTGATCTGTTAATTCTCTTGGACTTTCCCATTTTTGGAAACGCGAAAAATTTAATTCTCCAATATCTGATGAAACATGAAAAAGTGCTGACAGTTTTTTTGCAGAATATTTTTTTAACTTATTAACCAAATTTTCAGAATCGGTAAGAAATATCGAAGTACTATGATTTACGGAGGGAAATTCAGGGTTTTGTTGAATTGATTTTGCTGGAGAAAGTATTATTTTCATTAAATTTTATTTAAAGATTCTTTAGTACTTATATTAAATTTTGATTTTAAAGTTTGGATTTTTAGGCATTTTTGAAAGAGACTATTTGGATTTATCAATTACTAATAACGAATTTATCACAGAAAATAACTACACCTCCTAAGGAAGCACCGATTAAATCAATCTTTAAAAATTAAAAATATTATTCCCAAGTAAAAGTGTTTATCAAATGTAACAAATCAACTTTTAGATAATCTAAACTTGGCTTTAAAGAGTCATATTTTGGTGTTTTATTCAAATAAACTACTCCGCTAACGAATTTTGAAATTGAGTCTGTTAAATAAAACTGGAATGGAGAAGCCACATCACCTTGAAGTTCAAAAAATGTTCCGTAAACGTTATCATTTGGTCGAATAATCAAACTATCTTCAATAGCGCTTGCTTTTATTTTGTGTTCATCCACTTTATCAATTGCAAAATTGATGTAGTCACCCAAAGTTTTTTCCATAGGAATAAAGGAAAAGTGAATGATTCCATTTAAAGCTCCTAAATCAATATCTTTGTGACAAGTCAAACCTAATTCATTTGTAACCTCTCTTATTTTAAAAATTTTGGAAACTTCAAAACCATAATTGCAATTTTTTTCTTTAAATTGAACATATTCATGTTTTGGCAAATCTAAACGTAAATAAGTTGGAGGTTTAGGTATTGAAATTTCCTCTCCGCAACTAAAAGTGAGCATGAAAACTAGAAATAAAGGTATCATTTTAATTTGTTTCATCTTGATTATCTAAAATTACTTTAATTGATTTTATACGACGTTTATCAGATGATTCAACGATTAATTTAACATTTTTCACTTGAATATATTCTCTATTTTTCAGAATCCTGCCTGCATTTTCAATCATAAATCCCCCCAAAGAATCTGAATCACCTTTTAAAAGTTCAAATTCCTTACCATCATTTTCGATTACCTTGTAAAAATCGATTAAAGAGGTTCTTCCTTCAAAAACAAATTCATTTTCTTTCTCTTGTTTGAATACAATGTCGTCTTCATCAAATTCATCTGTAATGTCTCCAATAATTTCTTCCAAAACATCTTCCAAGGTAATCACACCACTTGCGCCTCCGTATTCATCAACAACAACTGCCATGTGCATTTTTTTAGATTGAAATTCTTTCAATAAATCATCAATTTTTTTATTTTCAGGAACAAAAAAAGGTTTTCTAGTTAATTTATTCCACTCAAAATCAGGAGCTTCATCAAAATATGGAAGTAAATCTTTAATATATAAAATTCCTATTACGTCATCAAATGTTTTTCTATATATAGGAATTCTAGAATATCCTGCATTTAAAATAAATTCTAAGATTTGAGAAAAACTGGAGGATTCTTCAAATGCTTCAACTTCCATTCTTGAGCGCATAATTTGTTTTACATCCGTATTTCCAAACTTAATTATACCTTCCAAAATTTTATGATCTTCCTCGCTCGTTGCTTCCTCCTTTGTGAGCACTAAAGCTTGTTCTAACTCATCAGAAGTTATTTTAATCGCTCGCTTTTTTGCATATTTATTTATGAAGGTAGTTCCAGTTGTTAAAAAACTTTTTAACCATGAAAATGGCGGAAGTGAACTGAAAATTGAAAGTGGTCTGGCCATAAATTTCGCCAAAATGATCCCATTTTTTGTTGCATAAACTTTTGGAATAACTTCACCAATTAATAAGATTACAAAAGTTATTAAAAATACTTCTAAAACAAATCTAATTGTTTCATTATCCGCTGTTGGCGGATATAAATCAGACAAAAGTGAACTTGATAAAATTACGATTCCTACATTAATAAAATTATTTGCTATTAAAATTGTCGCTAATAATTCTTGGGGCTTTTCTAATAATTTTTTTGCCAAATTTGCATTTTTCGAATCATCGCTTTTTAATAAATCTTTTTCATTGGGACTTAGAGAATAAAAGGCAACTTCTGAACCAGAAATTAATGCTGAACAAACCAAAAGGATAATTATAACTAAAATAGAAATTAAAATTCCACTCATTATTTTTATTGATTATTTTTTTTAAAATGGAAGATCGTCATCTAAATCATCATGAATTTCTGGCATTGGTGAAGGATTTGATGGCGCACCTTGATTCGAATAAACAGGCTTCTGTTCTTGTGGACTTCTTTCTCCATCTGGACGAGATAAAATAGTTAATTCTTCAGCTAAAACTTCTGTTGTATAACGTGTATTTCCTTCTTTATCTTGCCAAGAACGCGTTTTTAGTTTTCCCTCAACGTAAACTTTTGTACCTTTTCTCAAATATTTTTCAATGATTTCAGCCAAACCTCTCCAAGCAACAATGTTGTGCCAATCTGTATTTTCTTTTCTCTCACCAGTTGCTTTTTCAATGTAAGTTTCTGAAGTAGCAATGGAAAAATTTGCGACAACAGCTCCGTTTTCAAGTCTTCTAACTTCAGGGTCTTTTCCTAAATTTCCGATCAAAATTACTTTATTTATAGTTCCAGCCATAAAATCTTACTTTTGTACAAAGATATAAAATGAAATTAATAACTGAAAGTCTTTCCGTATTATTTAAATATTTTATGCGTATTTTCTTCTAAAAAACGATCAATTAGTCGTGGCAGAGGGAAATCTGCTAAAGCTTCAATTTTGATAATTATTTCATTCTCTGATTTAGTTTTATTGCTTAAATCAACTACCTCTAAAAATGAAAAACTTGAAAAAATATGCTGATGACTCAAAATGTGTTTTTTAGCTACAAAATCAATATTTGCATTAATTCCGTAATTATCCAAACTCAAATTACATACTTTCTGAGAATCCATTTCCTCATCAGTTTCAATCATTGGAAATTCGAATAAATGTTGCCAAATATCCTTTTCTGATCGCTTTGAAAGAATTACGTTTTTTAAATCTGTAACAATAAAATAATGAAAATACCTTTTTCTTACTTTTATTTTTCCAACTTTTACAGGTCGAATTACAATTGTTTTATTTTTAAATGAAAGACATTTTGCACTTAATTCACAATTTAGACAATCGGGTTTTGTTGGAGTGCAATACAATGCACCAAATTCCATGATCGCTTGATTGTATTCAGATGCATTTTTATTTGGTAATAATTCTTGTGCTAAGAGTGAAAATTCTTTTTTTCCTTCTATTGAATCGATTGGTGTTTCAATATCAAAAACTCGACTTAAAACCCTAAAAACGTTTCCGTCTAAAACTGCATAAGGTAGATCAAAAGCAAAGGAACCAATTGCGGCTGCTGTATAGGTTCCTACGCCTTTCAAATCTAATATTTTTTCATATTCAGGTGGAAAAATACCTTTGAATTTTTCATTAATTAATTTAGCAGTGTAATGTAAATTTCTCGCTCTGGAATAATACCCTAAACCTTGCCAATCATTTAAAACTTGCTGTTCACTAGCATTTGCCAAATCATAAATTGTTGGATAATTTGAAATAAATTTTAAGTAGTAATTTAAACCTTGGTCAACTCTTGTTTGCTGTAAAATTATTTCCGAAAGCCAAATGAAATATGGATTTTTTGTATTTCTCCAAGGAAGGTCTCTTTTGTTTCGTCTGTACCAATCACAAATTAATAGGGCAAAATCAGTCATTTGAATCTATTTTTAATTTATTTTTAAATTATTTTAAAAAAACAAAAGTAATATCTTTTTAAATATATACTTTTGTGGCTCGAAAATGAAATTATTATTAAAAAATTAAAAACAAATAAAAATGACAAAGGCGGATATCGTTGCTGAAATCGCAGCAGAAACTGGATTAGAAAGACAAGAAGTTTTAAGAACTGTGGAAACATTTATGACTTCAATTAAGTCTTCATTAGCAAAAAGCGAAAACGTTTACTTAAGAGGATTTGGAAGTTTTATCGTAAAAGAAAGAGCTGAAAAAACAGGGAGAAATATTTCTAAAAACACAACAATTATTATTCCAGCGCACAATATTCCTTCATTTAAACCAGCAAAAACTTTTGTTGAAGAAGTGAAAAATAATGTTTCCGTAAAATAAAAAAACATTTATTTACACTTTAATGGTGTAAAGTATAATTGAAATGTGTATCTTCGCACTCCCAATTTAGTATGTAATACATTTTTCGGTACTAAATATGGGTTGATTTAATTCACTTTAAGATTAAGTCAAGTCTAAACAATGATTTAGTTTAACATTTAATATATATAATTATGCCAAGCGGTAAAAAAAGAAAAGGCCATAAAATGGCTACTCATAAACGTAAAAAAAGACTTAGAAAAAATCGTCACAAGAAGAAAAAATAATTTTTTTTATTGATTCGATTTATTAAAACAAATTTTAGTTTTAATAATTTCAAATATTTAGTGAATAACTTAGTGAGAAATCTTACTAAGTTATTCTTATTTTTAACGTTTTATAATTTAGCTTGCATGAGTTTAGAACTAATTGTAGATTCCAGATCTAATGGAATTTGGTTAGCTCTGTTACGTGATGGAAAGCTTATTGAGTTACACGAAGAACAAGGGAATACCGAGTTTGCTGTAGGTGATATTTATCTAGGTAAGGTTAGAAAAATTGTATCCTCACTAAACGCTGCTTTTGTTGATGTTGGCTATGAAAAAGATGCCTTTTTACACTATTTGGATTTGGGTCCGAAATTTTCTTCACTTAATAAGTTTACAAAAGAATCACTTCAGGGAAAACAAAATGTTGCAGATTTGCAATATTTTAAAATAGATAAAGACATTCCTAAAGATGGAAAAATAGAGGACATTTTGTCCACCACCCAGCAAATTCTTGTTCAAGTTGCCAAAGAACCGATTTCGAGCAAGGGTCCTAGACTTTGTGCCGAAATAACTCTTGCAGGAAGATATTTAGTACTTGTGCCTTTTTCTGATAAAATTTCAATTTCTCAAAAAATCAAAGATCCTGAGGAAAGAGATCGTTTGAAAAATTTATTGGAAACAATTAAACCGAAAAATTTTGGTGTAATTATAAGAACTGTTGCAGAAAATAAAAAAGTTGAACAAATTCAGCAAGATTTAACAAACTTAACAGACAAATGGGCTGTGATGTTTGAAAATCTGAAAACTGCAAGACCACCCAAAAAAGTTTTGGGAGAAATAGATAAAACCGCTTCAATTTTAAGAGATTTATTGAATGGAGATTTTTCAAATATTCACATCAATGACAGCACACTTGCAAATGAAGTAAGGGAATATGTAAGTGGAATTGCTCCTGAAAGGGAAAAAATTGTGAAATTTTACGATGGTAAAATTGATATTTTTGAAAAATTTGGAATTAGTAAACAAATAAAATCCCTTTTCGGTAAAAAAGTTCCTCTTCAATCTGGTGGATATTTAATTATTGAACATACTGAAGCTATGCACGTTGTAGACGTAAATAGCGGAAACAGAAAAGGAACAGAAGGTCAAGAAAGTAATGCTTTAGCAACAAACGTTGAAGCAGCTGAAGAAATAGCTCGTGTTCTGCAATTACGCGATATGGGAGGAATCATTGCGATTGATTTCATTGATCTGCACGATAAAGAAAACAACAAAATTCTTTTTGATAAATTGAAAGAATTTATGAAATCTGATCGTGCAAAACATAATATTTTACCTCCATCAAAATTTGGTGTAGTAGAAATTACAAGACAAAGAGTTAGACCTGTAACTGAAATTGTCACAAATGAAAAGTGTCCAACTTGTGGTGGAACTGGAGAAATAAACGCTTCAATTTTATTTGCAGAAGAAATTGAAAACAATTTGAATTTCCTACTTTTAGATAGGAAAGAAAAAGATGTAGCTTTATTGGTTCATCCCTATTTAGAAGCTTATTTCACAAAAGGAATTATTTCCCGACAAGTTAAATGGTTCTTTAAATTTAAAAAATGGGTTCCAGTACGAAAGATGTCTGCGAATAACCTGCTAGAATATACTTTCGTAAATAAAAACAACGAAGAAATTACCCTTTGATTTTTCAAAGGGTTTTTTTGTTTCAACGATTCATTTAAATTGCCAGAAAAACTCACATATTCCGAAGCGAAATTAAAAATTGAACATTGGTGTGCTTACCAAGAGCGATGTCAATATGAAGTAAATTTAAAACTTCAATCATATGGACTTTTATTAGAAGAGCGTGATTCCTTAATTTCAGATTTAATTTCCAACCGCTTTGTGGACGAAGAACGTTTTGCAGAAGCTTTTGTTTCAGGGAAATTTAGAATAAAACGCTGGGGAAAAATAAAAATAAAACAGCATTTAAAGCAAAAATTTATTTCCAACTATTCCATTCAAAAAGGCTTAAATACGATTGAAAAAGAGGATTATGAAAAAACTGCCTTTTCACTAGTCGAGAAAAAAAATCGGGAACTAGATAAAGTTAAAAATCCTTTTGAAAAAAAGACAAAAATCCACGCATATTTAGCATCAAAAGGCTATGAATTTGAGGTAATTGAAAATGCTTATCAGGATTTTTTGGTTAATATTGGTTAATTTTCTCTTTTATGCTTTCTAAAATCGATTTTTTAATTATTTTTACAAGGTGATTAATAAAATAAAAAATTACAAAAATCTCTAAACAAATTAATTTATAAGATTTAGAAGTGTTAAAAAGCGTCGTAATTATTCCAACTTACAAAGAAATTGAAAATGTTGAACGCATGATTCGACAGGTTTTATCTTATTCAGATAATTTTCATGTACTTATTGTTGACGATAATTCTCCTGACGGAACAGCTGAATGCGTAAAAAAATTAATGGTAGAATTTCATGATTCCTTGTTTCTTGAAGAAAGAAAAGGTAAAATGGGATTGGGAACAGCTTATATTCATGGTTTCAGATGGTCTTTAGCTAAAAATTATGAATATATTTTTGAAATGGATTGCGATTTCTCACATAATCCAGATGATTTAAGCAGACTTTTAACTCCAATTAAAGACAAAAAAGCAGATTTTACGATTGGTTCTAGGTATTGTAAAGGCGGAAAAGTAACCAATTGGCCATTGGATAGAATTTTTATGTCCTATTTTGCATCTATCTATGTCAGACTAATTTTACTTATTGGAATCAAAGATACAACTGCTGGCTTTAAATGTTATCATCGTGATGTCTTATCGAAAATAAAATTAGATAATATTACTTTTAAAGGATATGCTTTTCAAATTTGTATGAAATACGCTGCTTTAAAACATGGTTTCAAAGTCAAAGAAGTTCCTATCATTTTTACTGATAGAGTCAAAGGAGAATCAAAAATGAGTTCAGGAATTTTTAAAGAAGCTTTTTATGGAGTTTGGAAAATGAGGAAAATGGACGTTTAAAATTGTCCTAAAATCATAATGTCATCCTAAAATATTAATATCCAATATGACGACAATTATCAAAAACGGAACGATTATTAATGAAGGAAAACGATTTGTTTCGGATGTTTTAATTAAAAATGATCGAATCGAAAAAATCGCTTCTTCAATTTCAGTTTATGGAAAAACATTAGAAATTGATGCTGAAGGCTTACTTTTAATTCCAGGTTGCATTGACGATCAAGTGCACTTTAGAGAGCCAGGTTTAACGCATAAAGGAACAATTCAATCTGAATCAATTTCGGCAGTTGCGGGAGGTATTACGTCATTTATGGAAATGCCAAATACAGTTCCAAATGCGCTGACGCAACAATTATTGCAAGACAAATACGATATTGCAGCTAGAAATTCGCCTGCCAATTATTCCTTTTTCATGGGAGCTTCTAATGACAATATGGATGAAGTGTTGAAAACGAACCATCAAAATGTGTGTGGAATCAAAATTTTTATGGGCTCTTCTACAGGAAATATGTTGGTTGATAACGAACAAACCTTGGAGCAATTATTCCAACGTGTTCCTCCTATGTTAATTGCAACTCACTGTGAAGATGAAATGACAATTCAAAAAAACATTGCTCTTGCAAAAGCACAATATGGCGAAGATGTTCCTGTCGAAATGCACCCAATTATAAGAAATGAAGAAGCATGTTATTTGTCATCATCGTTGGCGGTTCGTTTAGCTAAAAAATACGGAAC
>CANLGD010000062.1 GCA_947490145.1 Flavobacteriia bacterium | reverse complement strand
ACTTTTTTTGGCTCAAATGGAACTGTTTTTGTTTTTAGTTCAACTGTACCTTCAACTTCTTTCAAAACTTCATTCACATCTGAAAGTTTTTTATCGTGATCTTCGCTGTAACGAGAAACGTCAGTATGTTCAAATGCTTTAAATGCTTTGAAATATGAAATTGCTTCGTCTATTTGCTTTTGAGAATAATTGATTACACCCAAATAATACGTACAATTTGCATGGTAATCCGGACAAAATTCCAAGGTCTTTTTGAACATTTCTTCCGCTTTTGTCATACTTTTGTCTCCCATTGCAGGATTTGGCTGCGTTTCATAATATTTCATTCCTGCCTCATAAGCATACATGGCATATTCATAATAAGCCATTGCGTTATCAGGAGCGGCTTCAATCGCAGCATTAAAATTTGTTACAGCAGTTTTAGCATCTTGTGTATTTTTACCAATTTGAATATATTTCAAAACCTTTTTTGGCGGTGGCAAACAAGATTCATCTTCCTCTTGAGAAAAAGTGACAAATGAAACTAGAATTAATGAGAGAATTAGGTAATGTTTTTTCACTTAATTTTGATTTAATTTTTTGTAAAATTGTTTGAGAACAAATTCCATACCGAAGTGAACTTGTGTAATGTAAAATAAGACATTTGGTTACATATTCTGTATGATTGTAATGGATTTTTGTTCACAAAGAAATGTTTGTTTTGTTGCCATTGCAAGTTGGAATATATCTGCCCCAACCCCTTCAGGGTAATAAGGCTGAAAGGGTCCACACCCTGAAAGGGTTAAAATTTACTTTAAAAAATATTGTTTAAATAACATTTTTGTTTATCTTAGTAAGACAACAAATCTAAATAATATGAACAATGAAACAATTTTAAGTGGTAATTTCTACCACATTTACAATCGAGGCAACAATGGAATCGACATTTTTTTGAACACGAGAACTATGAACATTTTCTAAGACTTTATCAAAAATACATTGACCCAATTGCAGAAACTTATGCTTGGTGTCTTTTAAAGAATCACTTTCATTTCTTAATTTATGTCAAAGCTGAAAGTGAAATAAATGAATCTGAATTTTTGTATTCAACCGTTGAAAAAGCAAAAAGAATAGATTGCAGTTTACAATTTTCGCACTTTTTTAATGCTTATACACAAGCAATTAATAAACGACATAAGCGCACGGGCTCTTTATTTGAAAAACCATTTAAACGAAAATTAATTACTTCACAGGATTATTTAAACAAAATGATATACTACATTCACAATAATCCAGTAAAACATGGATTTAAAGAAAGAATGATTGATTATCCTTGGTCTTCATACAATGGAATTTTGAAATCTAATCCACTTTTCATTAAAAAAAATTGTATGCTTGATAACTTTGATGGTATTAATAACTTCATTAAATATCACCAGCAGGATGTCTCAATTTTTAAAACATTAGATTTAAAACATTAGATTTAAAACATTATATCTAATAACTTTGTTAATCAGTATATTAAATTAAAAAAAATTAACCCTTTCAGGGTGTGGACCCTGAAAGGGTTAATTTAAATCTTAAAATCCAATTTTATTTTGGATTTATTTTAATTTTCATATAAAAAACAAATCGTATTGAGTAAATTTGCGCTCGATTTACGAATAATAAAATTAGAATGGAAAAAATATTGAAAGGCTTATTTTCTATGCGAATGATGGCTTTGGGAATGCTTGTTTTTTTAGTAGCAATTGGAGCTGCAACTTTGATAGAATCTACTTATGGAATACAAGCTGCTAAGATAATTATTTACAATGCTTTATGGTTTGAAATTTTATTGGTTTTCTTAGCTTTCAATTTAATTTCAAACATCATTCGATACAAAATGTTTCAACGTGAAAAAATTGCTATTCTCACTTTTCACTTGTCATTTATAGTGATTTTAATCGGAGCTGGAATAACACGCTTTATCAGTTTCGAAGGATTGATGCTTATTCGTGAAGGAGAATCATCAAACATGATTTTCCTTTCAGACCCGCATTTATGGGTACGAGCAAACGATCAAAAAATGCAATACACCTTCAACGAAAAAGAGTTTATGTCTGAAATTACGGACAATTATTTTGATATTGCTTTTGATTTTCCCAAACATAAAACTCCAATCAAAATTGAATATGTAGATTTTAAATCCAAACAAATTGATACGTTATTAATCAAAGATTCAATTAAAAATCACGTTTTAGATATCGTAACTGATGGAAAAAAATCTAATTTTCTTTCTCCAAATGGATTTATTATGTTGGGAGACATTCCACTTTCTTACGCAAAGAAAAATTCCGCTCCGGGAATTGATATTTCCATGGTAAAAGGAAAGATGATGTTTGTAACTAAATTGCCTATGCAATTTTTACCAATGACAGAAATGAGGAAAGTGAGAGAATCTGGAATGCCTATTACTGATTCGATGTACAAAAAAGTACCAACAGATAGCATGATTCCTTTCTTAGAAAGAACTTTGTACATTGTGAATGGTCAACAATTTGTTTATAATAGAAAAATAGATCATGCTAAAATAGTAAAAATGTCTTCTGGCAAAAAAAATGTTGGAATGGATATTTTGACCTTGAAAATTACAGATGGAAAAGAAAGTAAAATTGTCAGTTTAGAAGGAGGACTTGGTCAAATTCCATCCACAGAAGTTTTTCAATTTAATGGATTACAATACGAAATGGAATATGGCTCGACGCAACAAGCTATACCTTTTGAAATTGCTTGCCGTGATTTTCAATTGGATAAATATCCAGGATCTGAAGTTGCTTCTTCTTTTGCGAGTGAATTAACAATTTTAGACGAAAAGAAAAATTATCAAAAAGACAAACGTGTTTTCATGAACAATGTAATGGATTACGGTGGATATCGCTTTTTTCAATCAAGTTATGATTTAGACAACCCGCAAACTAAAGAAAACGAAGAAGGAACAAGATTGAGTGTTAACTATGATTTTTGGGGAACAAATGTTACTTATTTAGGATATTTATTAATGGCAATTGGTATGATTTTATCACTTTTTGCACCGAATGGTCGATTCAAAGAATTGTTAGGGAAAATTAAAAAATCAAGAGAAAGAAGAGAATCTTCATTGCTTTCCGTTTTGGTAATATTTTCACTTTTGAGTTTTAATTCTTTCTCTCAATCTGCAATTGACAAAAATGTTGAACACAACCATGACGAACATGCAGGACATAATCATGAAGCAGAACAAACGCAAAAAGTAACTCCAAAAAAAGCAATATATCGAATCATGTCAGAAGAACATTCTGATGAATTTGCTTCTTTATTAATTCAAGATTTTAAAGGTCGAATTGTTCCTGCACACACAGTTTGTGATGAATTATTGCGTAAAATTTATGGAAAGAATAAATACAAAGAGTACAATGCAGTTCAAACAATCGTTAGTGCACACATGTACCCAGATTATTGGGTTAAGCAACAACTTATTTCAATTCCAAAGGCTTGTAGAGAACGTTTAAAACTTAAAGAATACGCAAGTTTAGTTGATTTAATTGACCAAACTGGAAATTTCAAATGGTTATCAGAATACAACGAAGCACATCAAAGATTGGAAGCAAAACGTTCTGAATTTGAGAAAAAACTAATCAAATTAGTGGAGCGTTTTGAAGTAATGAATGCCATTCTTGCTTGGCAATATATGAAAATTATTCCATTGAAAAACGACCCAAATAAAATGTGGTACGTTCCATTGGATATGCAATTAATGCAAAAAGATTCTCTTTCTTCTCCAAATGCTTTGGCTTATTTAACGGCCTTAGACCAAGCTTCTGAAACAAATTCTTATGGCTTAGCTTTGGATAAATTAAATGCTTTGAAGAAATTTCAACGTGAAACAGCTGGCGAAATTGCTCCGTCAGAAAGTTTGGTTAAAATGGAAATTAGCTACAATAAAATGAATATTTTCAAAAATTCTCAAAATAGCTATTTTGGCTTGGGAATGATTTTATTGATCATATTCTTCGTAAGAATTTTCGTAAAACCAAGTGTAAAAACAGAAAAAAGATTTAAAAGAATTTCTATACCTTTTATCATTTTAATTGGAATCATTTTCCTTTACCACGGATATGGACTAGGTATGCGCTGGTATATTTCTGGTCACGCACCATGGAGTAATGGTTATGAAGCTGTTATTTTTATTGCTTGGGTTACCATGTTAGCAGGTTTTATTTTCTCACGAAAAAATCCAGTTGTATTGGCTGGAACTGCAATTCTAGCGTATTTCATGCTTTTTGTTTCAGATTTGAATATGTTGGATCCAGAAATCACTCCTTTGCAACCAGTTTTAAAATCTTATTGGTTAATGATTCACGTTGCGATTATTACAGGAAGTTATGGTTTTCTTGGATTAGGCGCAATTTTAGGATTCTTGAATCTAACATTATACAATTTCAGAAATTCAAAAAATGGGCAACGAATTACAGCTCACATAAATGAAATTTCTGCAGTTTCTGAATTGACAATCACAATTGGATTATTTATGCTTACCATTGGTACTTTTTTAGGAGGAATTTGGGCAAATGAATCGTGGGGAAGATACTGGGGCTGGGATCCAAAAGAAACTTGGGCATTAGTTTCAGTTTTAGTTTACGCGGTTGTTTTACATTTAAGATATATTCCATTTTTAAGCGGTAAATTTACTTTCAACATGGTTTCCCTGTGGGCTTATGCTTCAATTTTATTCACTTTCTTTGGTGTGAATTTCTACCTAACAGGTTTACATTCTTATGCTCAAGGAGATAGTTTAGCGAAAATTCCAGAATGGTTATATTACTATTTGACTGCTTTCTATTTATTTACACAACTTTCTTCTATTAATTACAACTTATTTAAAAATGAATACAAATTAATTTTTGTAAAATACTTTACAAAAAGGTTTGTTGTTCAATTACTTATTTTGGCATCCGTATTTTTATTCCATTTGATTTTCTTGCCCTTATCAATCGATATGTCAGTAATTACAAATTATTTATATGTTGTCGGATTAATTGCGGAAACAATTGTGTTTTTCGCACTTTATTCATTAGTTAGAATTAAATATCACACTAAAAAACTTAAAAAAAATGAACTTATTTGATTTTGAAATTAAAGACATTCAAGGAAACAACTTTGACTGGAGTACTGTTAGAGGAAAAAAAATAATGCTGGTAAACACGGCTTCTGAATGTGGTTATACTTTTCATTATGCTCCAATGGAAGAAATATATCAAAAATACAAAGATCAAAATTTCACGATAATCGGAATTCCATCTAATGATTTTGGAGGACAAGAGCCCGGAACAGAAGCAGAAATTGCTACTTTTTGTCAAAAAAATTATGGTGTAACTTTCCCAATGATGTCAAAAGTTGTGATTTTAGGCGAAAATGCTCATCCAATTTACAAATGGTTAAAAGAAGAAACAACAATGGATGTTGCGTGGAATTTCCAAAAATATTTGATTGACGAAAACGGAAATATTGAACGCATTGTTGCACATAGAATCGAACCAAATGATCCAGATATTATTGCTTGGATTGAAGGAAAAGAATGAAGCGTTATTTTTAATTTATTCCATTAGAATTATTCAATAAAATAATTTGTCTTTTACATCGTTAATCAAGTCAATGAAAATTCTATTATACATTTCTTCTTTTGTACTTTTGATTGCAAGTTTAAGTTTAAATTCTTGTAAGAAAGATACTTTTGCTTCAAGCGGAAACCTTGAATTTTCTGTTGATACCTTGATTTTTGATACAGTGTTCACTACCGTTGGTTCGACAACTCAGCAATTCAAAATTTATAATCCTGAAAATAAGATTCTAAAAATAGATGAAATTGAATTAATGGGAGGTTCAAATTCTCCTTTCAGAATGAATGTTGACGGTTTAAAAGGCACAAAATTAACTGATATTGAAATTCCTGCGAAAGATAGTTTGTTTGTTTTTGTGGAAGTAACTTTAAATGTCAATAATCAATCTTTACCCTTGATTGTGGAAGATTCAATTCGTTTTAAAACCAATAGTAAAAATCAATATGTAAATTTAGCCGTTTGGGGCCAAGATGCTTATTTCCATTACAAGGATAAAAATGAAGGAATTTGGTTAGCGGATAAACCACACGTTGTTTTTGATTATGCTGCAGTTGATTCAGCAAAATCTTTGACAATTGAAGCTGGAGCGCACATCCACTTTCATAAAAATAGTATTTTATTTGTTTACAAGGGAGAAATTCATGTCAACGGAACAAAAGACAATGAAGTAGTTTTTGAAGGAGATCGATTGGAATCATTTTACGAAAATATTGCTGGTCAATGGTACGGTATTTATTTACAAGAAGCCTTACCATCGACTATAAATTATGCAATTATTAAAAATGGAACAGCAGGAATTCACACATTTAGTGCCAATCCTGCCAATCCAAGTTATACCTTAGAAATTACAAATACCAAAATTTTAAATCACGCAAGTTATGGAGTTTTCTTATACGCTGGATCTAAAATTAAGATGGAAAATTCTCTATTAGCGAAAAATGTAAGAAATTCATTTTTTGTCTTAGAAGGTGGAAGTTTTAACATCAATCATTGCGATATATTGGGTTATGGAGATTCAAAAGATCAGAATATTGCTTTTGCAGTAAAAAATTATTTTACGCAAGATGGAATAACAACTGTTGGTCAAGTTTTAGAAGGAAAAATCTATAATTCAGCAATTTATGGAACGCAAGCTGACGAAATAGCGTTTGACACTTTAAATCCAGACAATCAAGTTACTTTAAATTTTGATATCAAAAATTGTTTGATTAAAAAAGAAACTATTTCAACAAATTCTATGTTTCAACAAATTTTTTGGAACACAAATCCGAGTTTTGACGACACAGAATTAAACGATTTTCACTTTACAAGTTCTTCAATTTTAAATGGAAATGGGATTATTAGTAATCCATTAATTAATTTTGATTTGGATGGAATTTCTAGATCATTATTGACTCCAGATATTGGATGTTATGAACTTAATTAATTTTAAGATGTTTTATTAGAAAAAATAGATTAATTTATAAAACTTTAAAATGAAAAAATCCAATTTACCTTTTTTATTAGCTTTATTGTTGTTAATTTCTGCATTCACGACGATAAATTCGATTAATTGGAAGATTTCAAAAGAATTTTCCATTAAATTTACAAGCGAGTTTCCTACTGGGACTTTTTCAAACCTAGAAGGTGATATACTTTTTGATGAAAATAATTTATCAGAATCAAAATTTAATTTAACAGTTGAAGTGAGTTCTATCGATACAGGAAATGGATTAATGAACAAGCATGCGATCGGAGACAAATGGTTTAATGCCAAAAAATATCCTAAAATAAAGTTTGTTTCAACAAAAATAACCAAAGAAGATGGGAAATTTACGACAAAAGGAAATTTAACAATGCATGGAATTGAAAAGGAAATAAGCATCCCTTTAAAATTTGAAAAGAACAAATTTACTGGAACTTTTAAAGTTAACAGATTGGATTACAAAATTGGAAAAAGTGGTGGAATTAATGATAAAGCTTCACATGAACTAAAAATTGACGTTTCAGTTCCAGTTTCGAAATAACATGAAGTGAAAAGTGTAAAATTAGTGTATTAATAAAACCTTAATTCTTCACTAATTCAAGTCAACTCATCAAGCATCGTTCTCATCAACAAATTAGCTTGTTTTGGATCTGCTTTTCCTCCTGAAACTTTCATTAATTTCCCCATAAAAAGTCCAAGTAATTGTTTTTCACCACCAACATATCTTGCGATTTCCGCTGGATTTTCAGAAACAACTTGCGAAATATATGTTTTCAAACTACTTTCATCAGATTCTTGAATTAAGTTTAGTCTTGAAGCAATTTCCAATGGCTTTTCTGTTGGATTAATAATTAATTCAGGAAAAATACGTTGATTTGCAATTGAAGTAGAAATTTTTCCAGCATCAATTAAAGCAATTAATTCTGCCAAAATTGTTGGTGTAAGGGGAAAATCTTCTATTTCTAAACCATTTTGATTTAAATATGATTTCACCTCCCCCATCATTATATTTGCGGCAGTTTTATAATTTGAAGTTTCTTTGATTAAATCTTCAAAATAAAGCGCAATGTATTTGTTATCTGTCAAATTGTAAGCGTCATATTTTGATAAGCCCAAGACATTTGTATATTTTTCAAATAAATCTTTCGGCAAAGCAGGCATTTCAGCCTTTAAAAGTTCAATCTGTGATTTCGTAACAACAATTGGTTGTAAATCTGGTTCTGGAAAAAAACGGTAATCATTGGCTGCTTCTTTCGAACGCATAGACATTGTTGTTCCTTTCACAGCATCAAAACCTCTTGTTTCTTGAGTTAAAGCTTCACCGTTTTCAAGGGCATTTATTTGTCTATCAATTTCAAATTCAATTGCACGTTGAACGTTTTTAATTGAATTCATGTTTTTCACTTCGACTTTTGTACCGAAAGTATCAGCTCCATAAAGCATGACAGAAATATTTGCATCGCAACGCATGGAACCTTCTTCCATGTTTCCGTCACAAATTTCAAGATAACGTAATAATTTTCGAACTTCTGTCAAATAGTTATATGCTTCTTGTGAAGAACGTAAATCTGGTTCAGAAACAATTTCTAAAAGTGGAACTCCAGCGCGATTCAAATCAACCAAGGTATCAAAAACATCAACATCGTGAATGCTTTTTCCAGCATCCTCTTCCATGTGAATTCGAGTTAATCCAATTTTTTTGAAACCGTCGTCTTCCGTTTTTATTTCTATAAAACCACCAGTACAAATTGGCGTTTTATCTTGCGTAATTTGATATCCTTTCGGTAAATCTGGGTAAAAATAATTTTTACGAGCAAAGTACTGATTTTCAGCAATATTCGCTGAACAAGCTAGTCCTAACTTTATTGCAAATTCAATCGTTTTTTTATTCATCACAGGTAAAGTCCCTGGATGACCTAAAGAAATAACACTAACATTCGTATTTGGCAAAGCACCAAACTCGTTAACATCATTGGAATAAGCTTTTGATTTAGTCAACATTTGTGCATGCACTTCTAAACCAATTACTACTTCGTATTTTTTTCTCACGCTTTTTTGAGTTATGAGTTTTGAGCTATAAGTTATGAGCATCCATTCAACACTCATAACTCATAATTCATAACTATTTTATAGTCTTGAAATTAATTCTTTCATTATAAGAGTCATTTTTGGCTCTTGAACTTCCGCAACTCTTTGAACATCTTCGTGAGTTGTTTCCATAATTTTTCCTGGTACACCTAAATCTGTGATGATTGATATTGCAAAACAAGGCATGTCCATGTGTCGTGCAACGATGACTTCTGGTACAGTTGACATTCCAACAGCATCAGCACCAATTGCACGAACATATCGGTATTCAGCAGGAGTTTCCAGAGTTGGACCAGTTAAACCACAGTAAGTTCCTGTTGAAACTTTGATATTATTTTCAGCAGCGATCGTTTTTGCTAAAGCAATCATTCCGTGATCGTAAGGTTTACTCATATCAGGGAAACGGGTTCCCAATTCGTCTATATTTTTACCAATTAATGGATGAGCAGGAAATAAATTTATGTGGTCATCTTGAATCATGATTTCTCCGATTTCAAAATCTGGATTCACTCCTCCAGAAGCATTACTCACAAATAAATGAGTAACTCCCATTAATTTCATAACACGCACAGGGAAAGTAACTTCTTTCATGTCATAACCTTCATAGAAATGAAATCGACCTGCCATCGCCATTACTTGTTTGCCACCTAACTTTCCAAAAATTAATTTTCCAGAATGTCCAATTACTGTAGAAACAGGAAAATTTGGAATATGTTTGTAATGAATTTCATCAATAATTTCAATTTCGTTCACCAATCCACCAAGACCAGTTCCTAAAATGATTCCAATTGTTGGTTCAACAGTAGTTTTGCTTTTTAAAAAAGCAACAGATTCATTAAATTTTTCTAACATACGTTTTTATTTTTTCTAAAAATTCTTTTTCTCGATCGATTTCAATCGAAATTTGCTGGAAATACCAAGGTTTTTCAGATGTGATTTGAGAAAATTCAGGCTCAATTAACCTCATATAATCTTTTTCACTTGTAACGATGATTTTTTTATCAAATGCAAAAGTATCAAATTTTTTGTTAATTTTCAAGACATCTTCAACAGAAAAATTATGATGGTCAGAAAACTGCATTGTCTCAACATGATACTTTTGTCTTAAAAATTCTTCCAGAGGCTTTGGATTTGCTATTCCTGTTACCAAAAGGATGTTTTTATAATCAGTAATTTTGGTATCAGAAAATGAAATTAAATTTGTATAACTAATAGAAGAAAAAAATATGTTTTCAGATTTAAATTTTAGTTTATCTATAATATCAGATTTTTTGTTTTCACTTAAATCTTTAGGAGATTTACTGACAACAATGACATCAGCTCTATTTTTTCCACGGGAAGATTCTCTTAAAGTTCCTGTTGGTATAATAAAATCGTCCGAAAAAAGCTTTGAATAATTAGTTAAAAGTATGGAGAATCCTGCTTTCACTTTTCTGTGTTGAAAAGCATCGTCTAATAAAATTAAATCTGGATTAAAGTCTGAAATGATTTTTTGAATTCCAAAGGATCTTGATTCACAAACATTTACTCCACAGTCTATTACATTTTTTTGAAAAAACCTTTTGAAATACATCAAAGGTTCATCGCCTACTAAATCTGCATTAGAATTTTGGTCTAAATGTAAAAAACCTTTTGTTTTTCTCCCGTAACCACGACTTAAGATTTGAATTTTATACTCAGGCAGTAAATTTTCAGTTAAATATGCTGTCAAAGGAGATTTTCCTGTTCCACCTAAACTTAGGTTTCCAACGCAAATTGATTTTATTGGAATAATGTAGGTTTTGAAAATTCCTCTATCGTAGCAAAAATTGCGAAAACTTGTTGTCAGCCAATAAAAAATGGTGATCGGAAACAGTAAAAATCGAATAAATTTCAAATTTATTTCACTTTAATAATGGTTGAATGAAATTTATTAAAACTGATATCATGTGTTGCTGAACAAGAAAAAAGTCCGAAAACAGCTGCTATCAGGTAGAATATTAAATTTTTCATGCTTCAACGTTAAATTTCAACTGCAAATTTAACAAAAAAACTCAAATTTCGATATCCTCTGATTTATCTAAAATATCCCAAGTATGATCTGCTAAAAGACGCACTGTTGCAACGAATTCAAATGTTTTTTTACTTCTACCCCACTCATTTTTACCGATTAAAGAAAGCAGATAACTTGCATCTTCTTTCATATATAAATGATAAATATGGTTTACAATTGGTTCAAAACGCATTTCTGCTAAATAAATTTTCTCTGAAATAGATTTTCGATCTTGAATTTTCTTAGCTTGTTCGGCCAATAATTGCATTTGTTCATAAATCTGTCCTAATTGCATATCAGTTTGAAACTCCATTGAAGTCAATGCGCGACCTTTCAATTTTCCTTGATCTTCAGGTTTTATCAAGGCACTTCCAACTGTATGTGCATATTCAATCGAGTGTGGATTCAAGGTAATTCTATCTGGATCTATGGGATTTACAAAGTCTTTTTTCATTAAAATTTATTTGGTAATAATTAAAACATAAATTTACGAATAATGTTTAGATTTAAAACTATAAAAGTGCTGTTTTATATTGAATCTGCCAAAAAAACACGTAAATTAACTTGGCACATATATTGAAACCATAACAAGTGCTTGAAAGAACTGAAAACATTCAACTTTAAGCTGAATTGAAAAATGCAATAAACTGACAAATTGACACTTTAATATATGAACGATTTTTTTGAAAACGAATTATTTGAATTTTCTGACAACATGGATTCTGATGCGGAATTTATTCCACTTATTACGGTTGAGGAAGAAGAACAAATGAATAATCAGGAATTTCCTGAAGAATTAGTTATTTTACCACTGAGAAACAATGTTTTATTTCCTGGAGTTGTAATTCCAATTACCGTTGGTCGTGATAAATCGATTAAATTAATACAAGATGCCAACAAAGGAACAAAAATAATTGGTGTTGTTTCACAAAAAAATCAGGATGAAGAATCTCCAGATTTCAAGGATTTACATTCCATAGGAACAGTTGCACAAATCATCAGAATGCTTAAAATGCCTGATGGAAGCACAACTGCAATTATACAAGGAAAAAGACGTTTTGAATTAGTTGAATCAATTCAAGATGAACCATATTTAAAGGCAAAAGTTAGGTATTTTCCTGAAAATAAATACGATAAATCTTCTAAAGAAATGGGCGCGATTTTTAAGACGATTAAAGATCAAGCATTACAAATTATTCGCGATAGTCCAAACATTCCTTCTGAAGCATCTTTTGCAATAGGAAATATTGATAGCCCAACATTTTTGATCAATTTTATTGCTTCAAATATGAATGCGGATATGTCTAAAAAACAAGAAATTTTGCAGGAATTGGATATGCGTAGAAAAGCATTTAAAATTTTAGAACATTTGAATGAGGAAACGCAAATGTTGCAAATGCAAAACGAAATTCAATCAAAGGTTAAGAAAGATTTAGATAAACAGCAAAGAGATTATTTCTTAAATCAACAAATAAAACAAATTCAAGAAGAATTGGGCGATAATTCTCATGCGCAAGAAGTTGATGAAATGTCAATTCGAGCTAAAAAGAAAAAATGGGAACCAAAAGTTGAAAAAATCTTCGCCAAAGAATTAACGAAATTAAAAAGAATGAATCAACAAAGTGCAGAATATACTGTACAGTTGAATTATTTAGAAATGTTATTAGATTTACCTTGGGGAGAATATTCTAAGGATGTTTTAGACTTAAAGAAAGCTGAAAAAATCTTAAACAGAGATCATTTTGGATTAGAAGATGTTAAAAAACGTATTTTAGAATATCTTGCTGTTCTGAAATTAAAAAACAACATGAAATCACCTATTTTATGTTTTTACGGACCTCCTGGAGTTGGGAAAACTTCTTTAGGAAAATCAATTGCTGATGCTTTAGGTAGAAAATATGTCCGAATGTCACTTGGTGGTGTTCACGATGAATCTGAAATTCGTGGTCACAGAAAAACTTACATTGGAGCAATGCCGGGTAGAATTATACAAAATATCAAGAAAGCAGAAAAAGCAAATCCTGTTTTTGTTTTGGATGAAATCGATAAATTAGGAAAAAGTAATCATGGCGATCCATCCTCTGCCCTATTGGAAGTTATGGATCCCGAACAAAATAAAGAATTTTACGATAATTACATTGAAACAGAATTTGATTTATCGAAAGTAATGTTCATCGCAACGGCAAATTCGCTTTCTACTATTCAGGGGCCTTTGCGAGATCGAATGGAAATTATTGAAGTGAATGGCTACACAATTGAAGAAAAAATTGAAATCGCGAAAAATCATTTAGTACCTAAACAAATCGAGGCACATGGAATTAAGAAAAAAGATTTTAATATCGATAAATCAACAATAGAAGGAGTAATTGAAAATTACACAAGTGAATCTGGAGTTCGTGGTTTGGATAAAATGATTGCAAAATTGGTTAGAAACCGTGCTAGACAAATTGCTATGGAAGAAAAATTTGATGTAAAAGTTCAAATTTCTGATTTAGAATCAATTTTAGGAATTGGAAGACCAAAAACAAAATATTCAAACAATGATATAGCAGGAGTTGTAACTGGTTTAGCTTGGACAAGTGTTGGAGGAGACATTTTGTTCATTGAATCATCTATCACAAAAGGAAAGGGGAAGTTGACTTTGACTGGAAATTTAGGTGATGTGATGAAAGAATCGGCAATCATTGCTTTAGAATTCTTAAAAGCTCACAGTCATTGGATTGGCTTGGAACAAGAAGTTTTCGATAATTACAATGTTCATGTCCATGTTCCTGAAGGTGCAACACCAAAAGATGGGCCAAGTGCTGGAATCACCATGCTTACTTCTCTGGCTTCGCTGTTTACGCAGCGCAAGGTTAAGAAAAACTTGGCCATGACTGGTGAAATAACACTTCGTGGAGATGTTTTACCCGTTGGAGGAATCAAAGAAAAAATTCTTGCTGCAAAAAGAGCTTCCATCAAAGAAATTATTTTGTGTGAGAAAAACAGAAAAGATATTGAAGATATTAAAGCAGATTATTTGAAAGGACTAACTTTTCATTATGTAACAAATATGGGTCAAGTACTTGACTTAGCGCTAACGAATGAAAAAGTAAATGATGCTTTAGAAATTAAAATTGAAGATAAAGTAAAATTGAATTAATAGATACTGGAGGGCAAATTAGAATTTGCCCTTTTTTGTTGATTGTTTATTTTATTTATATGCATACATACTTAAAAATAAACATTAAATTTAAGCGCTGAAACAAATCAAATCGTTCTTGGATTTTTTTAAAAAGTAATAAAATGGACGAACGAAAAAGAATCATTGTAATTGGCGGTGGATTCGCAGGATTACAATTTATTAAAAACATCGATTCAGCTTTATTTGATGTGTTATTGATTGATAAATTAAATCATCATCAATTTCAACCGCTATTTTATCAAGTTGCTACTTCTCAATTAGAACCAGCCAACATTTCTTTTCCTTTTAGGAAGATTTTTCAGAAAAAAGAAAATTTAAAAATCAGGATGGCTGATGTTGAATCAATTCATTCTGAAAAAGATTGTGTTGAAACATCCATTGGAACTTTTTCTTATGATTATTTAGTTATTGCTGCGGGTTGCAAAACAAATTTCTTCAACAATCAAAATATCGAGAAAAATGCTTTTACTTTAAAAAGTACTTTTGATTCAATTTCTATTCGTAATCATGTTTTACTTTTGTTTGAAGAATACATCTCATCAAAAGGTTCAGAAAAAGAAGCAATATTAAATATCGTAATCGCTGGTGCTGGTCCAACTGGAGTTGAAATGTCAGGAGCTTTTGCTGAAATTAAAAAAAATATTTTACCCAAAGATTATCCTGGAATTGATTTTTCAAAATTGAAAATCACTTTGGTTGAGGGAAGTCCTAATACTTTAAATAGTATGAGCACTAATGCAAAATCTGCTTCCAGAAAATATTTAATTGATTTAGGAATTGAATTAAAAACAGGAATTACTGTTTTAGATTATGAAAATAATTTAGTAAAACTAAGTGATGGATCAGAAATTAAAGCTCGAACGTTAATTTGGGCAGCTGGAGTTACTGGTAATTTGATTGATGGTATAAACCCTGAAATTATCATGCGAGGTAATCGCTTAAAGGTAAATCAACTTAATTTAATTGACACCTATAAAAACATTTATGCCTTGGGTGATATTGCTTATATGCCAACTTCAAAATATCCAAATGCCCATCCACAATTGGCAAATGTCGCTATTAATCAAGCGAAAAACTTAGCGAAAAATTTTAATAGAAAAATTAAATCCAAAGAACAAAAAGAATTTGAGTACAAAGATTTGGGATCGATGGCAACAATTGGAAAGCACAAGGCTGTTGTTGATTTACCACGATTTAAATTTAAAGGATTTTTTGCTTGGTATATCTGGATGTTTTTACATTTGATGTTGATTTTAAGTACTAAAAATAAATTAATTATTTTCATCAATTGGGCTTGGGCTTATGTTACAAAAGATACTTCTTTGAGATTGATTTTAAATAATCCGAAAAAAGCAAAAAAAGTATCCTAAATAGGATTTTTAAATTAGAGAATAAAGAATATCTATTAAAAACGAACAAAAAAATAATTATTTTTGTAAAAAATATAGGGCTGATCAGTATCATGCCAAAAATGAATATTAAATAAATTTAAAAAATGAATAGTCCAGAAAAAGTAAAATGTTTAATTATTGGTTCAGGTCCTGCTGGATACACTGCAGCAATTTATGCAGCTAGAGCGGACATGCATCCTGTTATGTATCAAGGAATGCAGCCAGGTGGTCAACTGACAACTACAAATGAAGTTGAAAATTTCCCAGGTTATCCTGACGGAGTTACAGGTCCAGAAATGATGATACAATTAGAAGCTCAAGCTAAACGATTTGAAACAGACATTCGTTTTGGGTTCATTGACAAAGTTGATTTCTCGGGAGAGATTCATAAATGTTGGACAGAAGACGGACATGAAATTCACGCTGAAACGGTTATTATTTCAACTGGAGCATCTGCAAAATATTTAGGTTTGCCTTCTGAACAAAAATACTTAGAATTAGGTGGAGGAGTTTCTGCTTGTGCAGTTTGTGACGGTTTTTTCTACCGTGGACAAGAAACAGTAATTGTAGGTGCTGGAGATTCAGCATGTGAAGAAGCACATTATTTATCTAAATTATGCACTAAAGTTACCATGCTAGTTCGTAAAGAAGAGTTTAGAGCTTCAAAAATCATGGCTGATAGAGTAAAAAATACGCCGAATATTGAAATCTTATTTAGCACAAATACGTTGGAAGTTTTAGGTGATGGACAAGGTGTTACAGGAGCTAGAGTAAAAAATGACGTAACTGGAGAAGAAAAAACAATTCCTTGTACAGGATTTTTTGTAGCAATTGGACATAAGCCAAATACTGATATTTTCAAAGATTACATCAATTTAGATGAAGTTGGTTACATCAAATACGAACAAGCTGGAACGAGTAAAACAAATGTTGCAGGAGTATTTGTTGCGGGAGATGCTGCTGACAAAACTTACAGACAAGCAATTACTGCGGCTGGAACTGGCTGTGTAGCTGCATTAGATGCAGAAAGATATTTAGCTGCAAAAGGACATTAAAAATAGTTATGAATTTTGAATGTTGAGTTATGAAATGACAATAACTCAACATTCATAACTCATAATTCATAACTCATAATTCTTTTAGTAGTTTAACAAAAGTTCAACAGTATCAAAAGCTGGTGTATAAATTGATTTCTCCACCAAAATTGCCGTTGGATTTACAGAAGAATATCTGTATGAATAATTTGTATTTCCATAATTAAGGCAATAAACAATTTTTTCACCTAAGCCCGTAATTGTTTGTTGATTTTTCGAGCAACATTCTTCACAATCTTGTTTCCCTTCCTGCTTAGTGTATGTAAGAACATCTGAAGCAGACGAAGGAGCAGTATTATTAAATCGCAATTTAACCCATGCTTTTGCATTTGTATCATAGTTTTGAATTAGTGGCTCCTCCGTACTAAATTCTGAAAAAGAAATTTCATCTGAAATTTTAAAATAATTTTCTTTCTCGATGGTTAATATGTATTTTAAGGAATTATTTCTTTTAAAGGTAATTTCATATTTTCCATCACTAGGAATTGTTAGCTCTGAAATTACACCTAAGCTTGTGCCATTGGACGAAATCTCCTCTATTCTTAAAATAGCGCCACTCAAAACACCTCCTAATGTACTATTTGTAACTGCCCCTTTTAAAGTAAAAGTTAATTCTTTCTTTTTACAAGAAAATATAATTGATACTAAAACAAAAGCATAAAAGCACTTTTTCATAAATTTAAATTTAGTTTGCAAATTAAG